>SFQP01000178.1 GCA_004562975.1 bacterium | reverse complement strand
GTTGAACTTCACGAAATACGACTTCTTTTCTTCCGGGGTGAGTAGCGTCCGCATGATGGATTGCTCCCAGCGGATCACCCACGGGTCAAGGGTGTATTTAACAAACTCTAAGGATTGCTGCTCAATATTAGAAAAGCTCGACTTTTCGAGGTCACCGACCATGTGTGGCGGTACCCTGAAAATTCGAGCGATTTCATTTATCTGGAACTTTCGTGTCTCAAGGAACTGTGCTTGTTCCGGGGAGATGGAGATAGGCGTATATTTCATGCCTTCCTCCAGCACGGCGATCTTGCCGCTGTTCTGGGAGCCTCCGAACTGAGATTGCCATGCCTCTCGGACACGCTGCGGGTCCTTAATGGTTCCGGGGTGTTCCAGTACACCGGAAGGGGCTGCGCCATTGGCGAAGAACTTAGCTCCGTATTCCTCTGTAGCGATGGCAAGGCCGATGGCGTTTTTTGCCATTGCAATCGGGCTATAGCCGACAAGCCCGTCAAAGCCGAGACCGGGAATATGGAGCACGTCGGTGGGCTTCAGAATAACCGTTTCACTCTTGCCGCCGACCTCGTCAACGGAGCGGAGGTACTGATAGTAGAGCTGGCCATTCTCGTCCCGATCCACACTCATCTTGTTGGGCATCAAGGGATACAATGCCATGACCTCGCCCTTACTGTTCCTGATGATTTGAGCATAGGCATTGCCCCAGAGGAGCAGGTGCGTCATGAGTGTTTCCCGGAAGACGAAGGAACTCATCTCTGGATTCGGCTCATCATGAAGAATCAGGTAAAGCGAATGGTCGATAGCTTTTTCCTTGCCGCCGTCGCTGTTGTATCGGTAAACATGAAGCGGGAGCCCTGCGATAGCTTCGGCCAGAATACGGACGCAGGAGTAAACCGCAGTCATCTGCATGGCACTGCGTTCCGTTACCGTCTTGCCGGAGGTGCTGCCACCCATGTAAAAGGTGTAGCGGGAGCCGACTGTGCTGTCGGTGGGCTTGTCTCTGGATTTGAATAGTCCACTGAAAATACCCATATCACATCACCGTCCTTTCATAAAAATAAAAGACCACGAGTGTCATAGACGCTCTCGGTCGTATCGTTACCGCACCGGATGGCACGGTCCAAGGCCATGACTGTTGCCACAGCACCGTCAATTTTCTCTGTAGACTTTTCCTTGTCCGGCTTGATGTTACCGGCGGGATCAGTCCGCACATAAATGTTGTCCATCATCCAGCGGAGCACCGGATGGCCTCCGTGAGCGATGCGCTCCTCCAAGACCAGCTTCATCAGCTCCTTGGTCGGAGGGCTCATATCCTTAAAGCCCTGTCCAAAGGGGACGACCGTGAAGCCCATACCCTCAAGGTTCTGAACCATCTGGACAGCTCCCCAGCGGTCGAAGGCGATCTCACGGATATTGAACCGTTCTCCAAGCCGCTCGATGAACTTTTCGATATAACCGTAATGGACCACGTTGCCCTCAGTGGTTTGCAGGAAACCTTGTCGTTCCCACACATCGTAAGGAACATGATCCCGGTTGACCCTCTGGTCGATGTTTTCTTCCGGTATCCAGAAGTACGGCAGGATCACAAACTTGTCATCCTCATCCATCGGAGGAAAGACCAGCACGAAGGCGGTTATATCCGTGGTGGACGAAAGGTCCAAACCGCCGTAGCAGACCCGACCTTCGAGGTCATCTTCGCTTGTAGCAAAAGCGCAGCGGTCCCATTTCTCCATAGGCATCCAGCGCACGGCCTGTTTGACCCACTGGTTAAGCCTTAGCTGCCGGAAGGAGTTCTCCTCGGCAGGGTTCTGCTTTGCGGACTCACAGGCGGCCTTTACCTTGTCGATACCGACTGTGATGCCGAGCGAGGGATTCGCTTTCTTCCAGACCTTCGGGTCCGTCCAGTCGTCGTTTTCATCGGCACCGTAGATGACCGGGTAAAAGGTCGGGTCAATCTTGCGGCCCTCGATGATGTCTTTTGCTTTCTGGTGCGTTTCATAGCAGATGGATTTGGTGTCTGTACCGGCTGTGGTTATAAGGAAGTAAAGCGGCTGCATACGAGCATCACCGGAGCCCTTGGTCATAACATCAAAGAGTTTCCGGTTAGGCTGGGTGTGTAGCTCATCGAACACCACGCCGTGGATGTTGAAGCCGTGCTTCGAGTAGGCCTCTGCCGATAGCACCTGATAGAAGCTGTTTGTCGGCAGATACACGATCCGCTTTGTAGCCGTCAGGATTTTGACCCTGCGGTTGAGGGCATGACACATTCGGACCATATCGGCTGCGACCTCAAAAACAATCGAGGCTTGCTGCCTGTCTGCAGCGCAGCCGTAGACCTCCGCACGTTCCTCACCGTCGCCGCATGTGAGAAGGAGTGCGACTGCTGCCGCAAGCTCCGATTTACCCATTTTCTTGGGTATTTCAATGTAGGCGGTGTTGAACTGCCGGTATCCGTTGGGCTTGATGATGCCGAAGATGTCCCGGATGATCTGCTCTTGCCAGTCGATCAGAGTGAAGGGTTTTCCTGCCCATGTACCTTTGGTGTGACAGAGGCACTCAATGAATGAGACAGCGTAGTCTGCTTTGGTTTTGTCGTAGACGGAGTCCTTTGCCTTGAACTTCATCACCTCCAAAAAGGCATAAAAAATAGCCGCCTGAAGCGACCGTCATAACGAGGAACAGAGCCGAGCGGCTCATGTCCCAAGGGTATTTACTTTACCGGGGTTTACTGTTGCATGGCCCAAGCGATGGCGTGGCCATCATCCTCAAACTCGACCTCGCTGGCTGCTCTCAGGCCAATGGTACCTTCGCAGCTATGGTCATCAGTAAGGAACTCGTAGGTTGCGCCGAAGTAGCAGGGCTTTCCGGGGCCGTTGTAGAAGCCTCCTG
The DNA here is from genome assembly GCA_004562975.1 of bacterium. The sequence goes on along the minus strand of SFQP01000178.1, from coordinate 264 downwards.
CCATGATGATCTTGTCTCCAAAGGTGAGTACCTTGCTCCATCTGGTTTCAAGGTCCTCCGGGGTGGTGGGGTTCGGCAGCCGGTACTTTCTCATCGCATCGTTGATCGTCATCGTCGGTCCCTCCTTAATACTTTGTGGCCTTGTGGCTGTCGAGGTCCTTGAAAAAGGCGTCAACCTCAGCGAGGCTGGAAAGGACGTCTTCGTAGGCTCCGAGGCCGCTCTTCTTGATGATCCTGTAGTAGCCCTGACGGTTCTTCAGAACT
>SFQP01000177.1 GCA_004562975.1 bacterium | reverse complement strand
GGGACATGAGCCGCTCGGCTCTGTTCCTCGTTATGACGGTCGCTTCAGGCGGCTATTTTTTATGCCTTTTTGGAGGTGATAACACTTGAGGCGAATGAAGAAATACACACCGACGAAGTTCAAAGCAAAGGACTCCGTCTATAACAAGACCAAGGCCGACTACGCTGTCTCGTTCATCGAGTGCCTCTGTCACACCAAAGGTACATGGGCAGGAAAGCCCTTCACGCTGATCGACTGGCAGGAGCAGATCATCCGAGACATCTTCGGAATCATCAAGCCCAACGGATACCGGCAGTTCAACACCGCCTACATTGAGATACCCAAGAAGATGGGCAAATCGGAGCTTGCGGCTGCGGTCGCACTTCTGCTCACATGCGGCGACGGTGAGGAACGTGCGGAGGTCTACGGCTGCGCTGCGGACAGGCAGCAAGCCTCGATTGTTTTTGAGGTCGCAGCCGATATGGTCCGAATGTGTCCGGCCCTCAACCGCAGGGTCAAAATCCTGACGGCCACAAAGCGGATCGTGTACCTCCCGACAAACAGTTTCTATCAGGTGCTGTCAGCAGAAGCATACTCGAAGCACGGCTTCAACATCCACGGCGTGGTGTTCGATGAGCTGCACACCCAGCCCAACCGGAAACTCTTTGATGTTATGACCAAGGGCTCCGGTGATGCTCGTATGCAGCCGCTTTACTTCCTTATAACCACAGCGGGTACGGACACCAAATCTATCTGCTACGAAACGCACCAGAAAGCGAAGGACATCATCGAAGGCCGCAAGATTGACCCGACTTTTTACCCGGTCATCTACGGTGCCGATGAGAACGATGACTGGACGGACCCGAAGGTCTGGAAGAAAGCGAATCCCTCGCTCGGCATCACTGTAGGCATCGACAAGGTAAAGGCCGCTTGTGAGTCCGCAAAGCAGAACCCTGCCGAGGAGAACACCTTCCGGCAGCTAAGGCTCAACCAGTGGGTCAAACAGGCTGTGCGCTGGATGCCGATGGAAAAATGGGACCGCTGCGCTTTTGCTACAAACGAAGACGACCTCGAAGGCCGGGTCTGCTACGGTGGTTTGGACCTTTCGTCCACCACGGATATTACCGCCTTCGTGCTGGTCTTTCCTCCACTGGATGAGGACGACAAGTACATGATCCTGCCGTATTTCTGGATACCGGAAGAAAACATCGACCAGAGGGTCAACCGGGATCATGTCCCTTACGATGTGTGGGAACGACAAGGTTTCCTGCAAACCACCGAGGGCAACGTGGTCCATTATGGATACATCGAAAAGTTCATCGAACGGCTTGGCGAACGGTTCAACATCCGTGAGATCGCCTTCGACCGCTGGGGAGCCGTGCAGATGGTCCAGAACCTTGAGGGTATGGGCTTCACGGTCGTCCCCTTCGGACAGGGCTTTAAGGATATGAGCCCTCCGACTAAAGAGCTGATGAAGCTGGTATTGGAGGAGCGCATCGCCCACGGCGGCCATCCGGTGCTTCGCTGGATGATGGACAACATCTATGTGCGGACTGATCCCGCCGGTAACATCAAGCCGGACAAGGAAAAGTCTACAGAAAAAATCGACGGTGCCGTGGCAACTGTCATGGCCTTGGACCGTGCCATCCGGTGCGGCAATGACACGACCGAGAGCGTCTATGACACTCGTGGTCTTTTATTTTTATGAAAGGACGGTGATGTGATATGGGTATTTTCAGCGGACTATTCAAATCCAGAGACAAGCCCACCGACAGCACAGTCGGCTCCCGTTACACCTTTTACATGGGCGGCAGCACCTCTGGCAAAACAGTAACAGAACGCAGTGCCATGCAGATGACTGCGGTTTACTCCTGCGTCCGTATTCTTGCAGAAGCTATCGCTGGGCTCCCGCTTCATGTTTACCGATACAACAGCGACGGCGGCAAGGAAAAAGCTATTGACCATTCGCTGTACCTGATTCTGCATGATGAGCCGAATCCGGAGATGAGTTCCTTCGTCTTCCGGGAAACGCTCATGACACACCTGCTCTTGTGGGGCAATGCCTATGCTCAGATCATCAGGAACAGCAAGGGCGAGGTCGTGGCCTTGTATCCTTTGATGCCCAACAAGATGAGTGTGGACCGGGATGAGAATGGCCAGCTCTACTATCAGTATCTTCGTTCCATAGACGAAGTCGGCGGCAAGAGTGAAACGGTTATTCTGAAGCCCGCCGACGTACTCCACATTCCCGGCCTCGGCTTTGACGGGCTCGTCGGCTATAGCCCGATTGCAATGGCGAAAAACGCCATCGGCCTTGCCATCGCTACCGAGGAATATGGAGCTAAGTTCTTCGCCAATGGTGCGGCACCTTCCGGTGTACTGGAACACCCCGGAACTATTAAGGACCCGCAGCGTGTCCGGGAAGCATGGCAGTCTCAGTTTGGAGGTTCCCAGAACAGCGGCAAAATCGCTGTGCTGGAAGAAGGCATGAAATATACGCCCATCTCCATTTCCCCGGAACAAGCACAGTTCCTTGAGACACGAAAGTTCCAGATCAACGAAATTGCTCGAATTTTCAGGGTACCACCGCACATGGTCGGTGACCTCGAAAAGTCGAGCTTTTCTAATATTGAGCAGCAATCCTTAGAGTTTGTGAAATACACCCTTGACCCGTGGGTGATCCGCTGGGAGCAATCCATCATGCGGACGCTACTCACCCCGGAAGAAAAGAAGTCGTATTTCGTGAAGTTCAAC
>SFQP01000176.1 GCA_004562975.1 bacterium | reverse complement strand
ATTTTTCCAGATTGCAAAATGTCAAAGAACGATATAGTGATAAACAAATATAATATTAATCATAGGCCGGCTTGCCGACTTTTTAGAGTAAACTCATAAATTAGTAAATAAAATCGGCTCGGCCCGTGTATCATTATTCCTGTTTCATTTTCATCCGTCAGTGGAGAATGCACTACCTTTGCACGCCGTAAACAGCAAAACACCCCATCATGAACAAGTCTTATAGCTCTTCACTTCTTTATACTACGTATGTGGTCAAGGAAGCCCAGCCCCTGCTCGAATTCCTGGAGCAGGCCATTCACGGCATCAGCCGCACGCGCGCCAAGGCCATACTCAGCGGAGGTGGCGTGCGCGTGGACCGGAAGAACACCCGGCAGTTTGACCTCATGTTGCAGCCCGGGATGCGTGTCGATGTGTCCAAGCGCAAGCCCAAGGGCGACTTGAAGTCCAAATTCGTGAAGCTCGTGTACGAAGACCATCATATCGTGGTGATAGAGAAGGAGGTGGGCATACTCTCCATGGCCTCTGCCCATCACGCCTTCTGTGTGAAGAAAGTGCTCGACGAGTATTTCCACCGCACGCGCCAGAAGTGTACGGCCCACGTTGTCCACCGGCTCGACCGCGACACTTCCGGCCTGCTGGTCTATGCCAAGACCATCGAGGCGGAGCAGATTTTGGAACATAACTGGCACGACATCGTGACAGACCGCCGCTACATGGCCTTGGTGTCGGGCGTGCTGCCGCAGCCCGAAGGAACGGTGGAAAGCTGGCTGAAGGACAACAAGGCATACTTCACCTATTCTTCGCCCACCGACAACGGCGGCAAATTCGCCGTCACCCACTACCGCGTGCTCCGCACCGACGGCCTTCACTCCTTGGTGGAGCTGAAGCTCGAAACGGGACGGAAGAACCAAATCCGCGTCCATATGCAGGACCTTGGCTGTCCCGTTTGCGGCGACGTGAAGTACGGCAACGGCGATGACCCGATAGGCCGTCTGGCACTCCATGCCTTCCGCCTCCACTTCTACCATCCCATCACGGGCGAGCCCCTGCGCTTTGAGACCCCCGTACCGCGAAAATTCCGCGTGTTGGAGAAGTGACCCACGGATGCCCCGTGAAAACCGCAGCGCGTATCCCATCGTGAAGAGGCCATGTCGGCCTCATTCCGGTGGGATACGCGCTTTGTCGTCATGTCTTGTGAAGGTGGAAATGCCGTTCCGGCCGGCCGTTTGATGCAGGAGAGGGAAAAAGCACCTGCTCCTCCTATGCTATTTTACCACCTTCTGTCCGTTCTTCAGGATATACACCCCATGCGGAGCCGACTGCAGCGAAGCCACGCGGCGACCCTCCAAGGTGTAGACCGCACCGTCCGCCGAAGCGTCAGAGGTCACCGTCTGCCGGATGCCCGTCAGCGTTTCGTCCAGGAAGCAGAAGGAAACCACGCCCGACTCCGACATCTGGATATGGTACACCGGTTTCCCCATCACCCCGGCCGGTGAAAACACCGTCATGGCCGGCGACGACGTGTCCGTCAGTTCCGTCACGCCCAGCGTGCCCGGGAACAGGTCACCCTTGTAGCCCTCGAACAGCTGCGTCAGCGAGAGTTCCGCGCTCGTCTGCACCCCTTCCTTCACCCCGTCAGCCGGCACGAAAGCCATGCGCTGGTGGTCAGGGTCATTGTTCAGCGTGTTCATCACCCACTGGTTGGCATCGTAGTCCACGTGGAGCACCAGCATGCCCGACCCCATGCGGCTCGGGGTCCAGGTCGTCTTCTGGCGGTTCTCCAGGATATAATATTCCTTCTCATTCTCCGGGTTGCGGATAAAGCACGCCTGCGGCCCTTCGTCCTCCCGTCCTTTCGGGAACAGCTCCACGTAGGCCGGTTCCTTCAGCTCCACCAGGTCGAGCCATCCCAGCGTGCTCCGTTCGTAAGCCGTGTAGCCCACCGGGGCATAACCGTTGTAGTAATACTGGCCATAATCCATGATGTCCCAATAGCCCATCGTGCGGAGCGACTTCTTCACCTCGGTCGAAGAGCCGGTGTAGTAATAGTCCGTCAGGCCCAGTGCGTGGCCGAACTCATGGCTGAAGAGGCCCACACCGTCGAGTGCGGCACCCGTCACGTCGTTGGGCGAGCTGCCGTAAGTCTGCAAAAGCTCGTTGCCGATGAAGTACGATGAGATGGTCGTGTTCCCCTCGTTCACCGTGAAGCTCACGGGATTGAAACACGCCCAGAGATAGTCCGAATGGCCGTCCTCGAACGATGACTGCTGGCCCGGTCCGGCAAAGATGACCGCCACGAGGGGCACCTTGCCGTCAGTGGCATAGGCCGAGAAGTCCACCGTTTTCGATGCCTCGTCCAGCGCGTCGCGCACAAAAGTGTTGCGGTTCGGGTCAATCTTTCCCGTCGCTGCATCCTCGCCATAGTATTTGTAGCCGTTGGGCAGGGTGATATGCGCCACCACTTCAAAGCGCGGCGTAAAGAGTCCACCGCTCTGTTCCTTGAAATAATCGCGCACGGAGCCCTTGCTGCCAGCCTCGTCGGCATATCCCTCCTCGTTGAACATACGTTCCATCTTAGTCCGGTCGTTTTCCGGCTGATACGCCACGTCCTGGAAGTCCGCCATCACCACCGGGATGACGGGCGAGCCGATGCTGCTCACCACCCCGTTGCCCGGCTGCTTGTAGCTGCCCAGTCCGTCGGCAGTGGAAGCCGCGCTTCGCGTCAGTTTCTGGTAGCGG
>SFQP01000175.1 GCA_004562975.1 bacterium | reverse complement strand
CGTGGCCCACCGCATCGAACTGATAGCGCAAATTGCGGCGTTCCTGCAGCGTTTCGGCATAGCCCACGGCATGATAGCCGGAGGCAAACGCCCCCGGCACCCGAAGCCGGTGATGGTCGCATCCATCCAGACACTGGCCAAGAGCCAGCCCGCCGTTCTGCGGCCTTCGCTGGTCATCATTGATGAGGCGCACCATGCCTTGGCCAAAAGTTACCGGGTGCTGTGGTCGGCGTGGCCCGAGGCCCGGTTTCTGGGACTGACCGCCACGCCCTACCGTTTGAGCGGCGATGGCTTCACCGACCTGTTCGACGTGTTGATCACCTCGTGGAGCATCAAGCGGTTCATTGCATCTGGTTGGCTCGCGCCCTACGACTATTATTCCATCCGGCCCGACAGCGACGAGCAGCGGGGGATAGACTCGCTGAAGAAACGCGGAGCCGACGGCGACTTTCAGATGAAGGAGCTGCGCGAAAATCTGGACGTGCGTCCCAGTATCGAAAAGTTGTATGAGACGTTCGCCCGCTTCGTCCCGAAGAAGAAAGGCATTGTCTACGCCATTGACATAGCCCATGCCGACCACATTGCCGCCTGTTACCGCCAGCGTGGCGTGGAGGCCGTGGCCCTCAGTTCGCGCACACCGGCCCGGCAGCGTGAAGAAATCATCCGTTCATTCCGTAACACGGCAGCAGGCGGACCACCCTCCGGTGCCATACAGGTACTGGTCAACGTGGACCTGTTTTCCGAGGGCTTCGACTGCCCCGACGTGGAGTTCGTGCAGCTGGCACGTCCCACGTTGTCGTTGGCCAAATACCTGCAGATGGTGGGGCGCGGCCTGCGGCCTTGTCAGGGAAAAGCCTGCTGCATCATCCTTGACAACGTGGGGTCGTACCGACGCTTCGGACTGCCCTCGGCTGACAGGGATTGGGAAATGTCTTTCTTGGGAAGAGAAACCTTCGGTGACCTGAAGGAGGCGCCCCAAGGCAATGAGCAGTTCCTTTGGCTGGGCCGGGGCGACCTGCTGGACGGAAACGATACGGACATTGTCCAAATCGTGTCGCATGAAGGGATGCAACTCCGGTTTGGCAACCATCCGGTAACGGGATTTGAACGCCGGCGGAAAGGCACGTCGTGGGTATGGACCGACATGGCCAGCGGCGTGGAGTTCGACCGCCATCCCCGGGTGGTCAACTACCGTGATTTGGAGCTGAGCACCGCCGATGGCGAAACCTTCTTTCCCCGTGTGCGTTCCCGCTGGATTGATGCCCGGCACGGCATCAACCGCAAGGCGTTGGAAACGCAGGTGGGCGAAGGGGTAGGGTGGATGAGGCTGTACATATCTTTCGCCTCGCCCCACCGCGTGCTACAGTTGCAATGCGTCAAGCCCAACCAAGTCCGGATATACCATGACGAGCATGGCACGGTCTTCCTGCAGCAGGACCTTGACCATGCCCCTGTCAGCGAGGCAGAGGCCGGCGGACAGCAGCGTTTCATGGCGCACTGCGACGAAGCGCGGAAAGTGTGGCTGGAAACCGTGCAAGGGGTGAGGTCGCGTTTCATACAGCCTGATTTCGTCAGGGGCGTGTGGATGCTTCCCGAACAAGCCACCGTGGAACACGACGGAAAGTTCTGCCACATCCGCTATACGGATCATGGCGAACCCAAGGAAATGTGGGCCGATTGGGACACCGGTTTCATCTTTCTGCACCGTCCCGTGGTGAAGCGGAGAGGGTTCGTCGAGTTATGCTGTGATGGCGAGGAGGTGTACATCCAAAATATCCGCAGCGAGCGGTTCATGCCCTACCATAATTGGGAGATACGGGCCGACGACCGTATCTGCACCATCGGCAACAAACTCTATTTCAGCGAGATTAGAGAGGAAGAAGCTTACCTCATCAAGAAGCGTAGCGACGATTTCCGTATGTTTGTTGTGGAGGAGAACTGTCCCGTTGCCCCTGACGGCAGCAAGGTTTATGGTGAGTTCATGATTATCAACAAGGCAGGGCAGCAGTTGGAGATAGCCAGAGCGTCCGGATAGTTATCTGGTCGGTTTGCCTGAGAAATCTTAGAATATGGACAATCCAGATTGTTAAATACGGAAATGCGGATCATTTTTTTCCGCGTTTCAATGCTTACCTTGGAGGTATCAAAAGGAAGGAGGCCTATGACCGGGTCTCCTTCTTTTATTTCCTGTCCTGTTGTCGGAGATTCCGGTCCCTGAGTATATGAGTAACAGGACGTAAACTCAATCAGTGAGTTCAAAGTCAATGGTTTAAAAGATTAGCTGATACGGCGATGCTCTCAGCCATTCCAAGAGCGACTGAACAGGCAATAAACTCAAAAACTTTAAACTCAATCTGATAACCACCAAAAATCATAAACCATAAAACTCAATCCGTAGTGTGGGAAAATTGCATATTTCTCTCTACTTTTGCAAGCATTAAGTTCCGTGTTAGGATAACTGGTGCTGAGTAGTTGCGCTTGTCTGTACCGTTTTGTCCGGTGGTGACTTTGGGTATTCAGCCCGGCAATCTCACACATTGTTTATATCTCTATTGTATATGCCTTTAGTATCCCCCTCCTTGTTGTCGGCCGACTTCGGCCATTTGAGTCGTGACGTGAAAATGCTGAACGATAGCTGTTGCGACTGGTTCCATTTGGACGTGATGGACGGCGTGTTTGTTCCCAACATCTCCTTCGGTTTCCCCGTGATGCAGGCCATGGCCAAAGAAGCCGCGAAACCGCTCGATGTTCAC
>SFQP01000174.1 GCA_004562975.1 bacterium | reverse complement strand
TGTGGCTGTCATTGGCGACATGATTGTCGGCATAGAGAACAGCGACGGCAACACTAACGTTCGTTTCCACCAGAAGGACACGTTGAGGAGATTCTTTGAAAGGCTTGAACAGAAAGGATTGACAGTCAATCGTTTCATGGCAGATTGCGGATCTTGTTCAGAGGAAATAATGGAGGAGGTCGGAAAGCATAGCAAGACTTTCTATATCCGCGCCAATCGCTGCGGTTCGCTCTGCGATTATATCTTTATGCTCAGGGGGTGGAAGAAGGTGGAATTGGGGGCATTGAGTTTGAACTGAACTCTATTCTTGTTGAGAAATGGATGGGCGCTGCATCCTTACAAATGACCACAAGTCTTCCGAGAGAGATTGTCGAATTCTACAACCTCCGTGGAGGAAAGGAGCGCATCTTCGACGAAATGAACAACGGATTCGGCTGGAACAGGCTTCCAAAATCCTTCATGGGCGAGAACACGGTATTTCTTCTGCTTACGGCACTCATACGAAACTTCTATAAATTCATCATGGAGAGGCTTGACGCAAAGAATTTCGGACTCAAAGCAACAATCCGCATCAAGGCATTTGTCTTCAGGTTCATCTCGGTGCCGGCCAAATGGATAAAGACATCAAGGCTGTATGTGCTGAATATCTATTTATGCAACAATGCTTATGCCAATGTGTTTCAGAATGATTTTGGATAACACCAACAACTTATGGTCATGATTCTGCGTATTGCCTCAAGTCGCATGGTGGGGTAAGGGGTATTTATATGTCTTTATGGTGACATTCGATGCGCAGTGCCCACTTTTCACTAACGATGCTGATTCTTTTCGCTTCTGTATCATATTATGCGCGTAGTTGCGGATTTGAGGATAACCTCATAACTTAGCCATCAGCCCTAAAGCAGCCGAAGCATCGTTTGCAGCTTGCGCTGCGTTTCTTCCCATTCCTCCTGTTCCACGCTTTCGGGCATGATGCCGCCGCCGGCGTAGAGTGTGGCGAGGGAGGTCGTGAACTCCATGCAGCGGAGCGAAACGTAAAGGCGCGTTTCCCCTTCTATCCCCAACGGACCGCTGAACCCGGCGTAGTAACGGCGGGGGCTCGCCTCGTCCGTCAGGATGGCGCGCTGGGCGGCGGCTCGCGGCAGGCCGCACACGGCAGGGGTGGGGTGGAGACGGAGCAGCAGGGCGCGCACATCGGAGGGATGGCGAAGGGAAAATCGGAAGTCGGTGCAGAGGTGACAGATGTTGCCGGCTGTCGTTGCGTGGGTGGCCGACTGTTGCAGGTGGTCGGCAATACCGTTGAGCTGGCTGGCGATGAAACGCGCTACAATGGCCTGTTCCTCGCGGTTCTTCTCGCTCCAAGTGGGGGGTACTTCTTTCATGTAAGGCACAGTGCCAGCCAAGGCCACCGTGTGCCAATCGCTTCGGGTCTGTTCGAGCAGCGGTTCGGGCGTGGCCACCAACCAACAGCCCGTGGCTGCGGTCCACCACAGGGCGACGAAACAGCCGGGGCGGCTGTGGCACGCGGCGAGAAAGAGCCTGTAAGCGTCAAGTCCGCCGTGGCGCACGTGGAGGCGGCGCGAGAGGACCATTTTCTGCAATTCGCCATGCAGCAGGCGGCTGTGGGCAGAGGCAAAGGAGCGGGCATAACGGCCACGTTCCTCCGCCTCGTCTGTGGCATGAGAACCTGGTAAGCTGAGGCCGGCGGTCGTGGCATCGTTTACTGGTGCTGAAGTTCCGTTTTCACCCTTCCCTGTTCCTTCTGCATCAGCTTCAGCCATGGGATGGCGGCTGATTTCATCGGGACGGATGAAAAGCAGTGGGGTGGCAGGGGATACAACAAAAGGCATCACCACATAACCGCCCGAGAGGGGCAGGTCGTGCAGCGATACCAGTTGCTCGGGTTCGGAATGTTGGACGAGCCGGGTGAAATAGTCGGTGTGAGGGGTGCGGTAGAGGACGCAGGCACCACCAGTACGGGGGAGGCTGAACATGAATACGCTATCCTGTGAAATATCAGCAAAAACTCATCGCTTCCTAACCTTTCGTTTTCGCCTCTTCCCAGATTTTGTCCATCTCGGCCAAGGTCATGTCCGTCAGTTGCCGCCCTTGTTTCAGTGTGTGGGCTTCGAGGTAATTGAAGCGGCGGATGAATTTTTGGTTGGTTCGTTCGAGCGCGTTGTCGGGGTTGATTTTGTAAAGGCGGGCAGCATTGATGAGACTGAAGAGCACGTCGCCAAACTCGGCCTCGGCTTTCTCCTTGTCCATGTGTTCCACCTCTGCCTCAAATTCGGCAATCTCTTCCTTCACCTTCTCCCAAACCTGTGACCGTTCTTCCCAGTCGAAGCCCACGTTGCGGGCCTTGTCCTGAATGCGGTAGGCTTTGATGAGTGAGGGCAGGGCATCGGGTACGCCGGAGAGCACGCTCTTGTTGCCGTCCTTTTCTTTCTGCTTGATAAGCTCCCACTGCTTGATGACTTGCCCGGCAGTATCAACCTGGGTGGCGGTTCCCTCCTGGGGGGGATAGACGTGTGGGTGGCGGAAGATGAGTTTGTCGCACAGGGCGTTGCAAACGTCGGCGATGTCGAAGTCGCCCGTTTCAGAACCAATCTTGGCATAGAAACAAACGTGCAGTAGCACGTCGCCCAGTTCCTTGCAGATGTTCTTGCGGTCGCCCTTCATCAGTGCGTCGCAGAGTTCGTAAGTTTCTTCAATGGTGTTGGGACGCAGGCTCTCGTTGGTCTGCTTGCGGTCCCAGGGACATTTCTCACGGAGCGTGTCGAGCACATCCAGCAGTCGGCCGAATGCCTCCATTTTCTCTTCTCGCGTGTGCATATATTTGGTGAAAAAATTTATAATTTACGATTTATAATTGAGCCGTTAGGCGTTCTATCAATTTATAATGTGCAATTTGGATTTTATAATTTCACATTATCGGCTGCCCCGATGTCATGGTCGCAGGCTTCATTATAAATTGTAAATTGTACATTATAAAATATACTTTTGTCGGGCAAAAGTACAATTTTTCATACGTATATCTCTATTTTTGCGGCATGGAAAAGTTTGAAGTCCACATTTTGGGATGCGGAAGTGCCAAGCCCACCCTGCGGCACCAT
>SFQP01000173.1 GCA_004562975.1 bacterium | reverse complement strand
GGGATGGCCTTCAGCCATCCACATCGCCGCTAAGAGGCTTGTCGCAATGAAATCGCCTTTGGTATAGTACATAGAGTCGGTTTACCGGACAGCAATAATTCTATTCAGAGAATCGCATAAAGTGATTTCGGTACGCTGACGCCGCCAAACATCCCTTCCGTCACTTCACGTCTTGTACGAGCGTTTTCTATCCCGGCCCGATTTGCCGGAGAGAAATTTAGGAAAGTTTAACGGCGGGTAGGTGACAAGGGCGCACCTGCGGGCCTCCGTAAGCACAACCTGCGCTACGCGAAACACGGTTTGGGCGACAGAATTTACGGTTTGGGCGACGGTTTTTACGGTCGCCCAAACCGTAAACCCGCCTTTGGGGGCGAAAAAAAGGCCTCCGGGAGGGAGGCCTTCACATTGGCTTGTGCAAAGATACAACAGAAAATGCCGAAATGCAAATGGCCCTTTTCCCCGACTTTCCGGAAATAACATGGGTTAGCGTGGAGGAGTTTCCATTGTGGGTGAGCGAGGGGTATGCGGTAGGCGGCGCCCCGCCGCAGCTTCAACGCGTATTTTATCGCCCATTGTGTTCGCTCATTCATCGCGCATGGTGCCGTCAATGAACATAACAAAACAGACATCCACCCCTTGCGAAGGATGCAAAATGGCGGTGTGTCATGATGGTCCATTTCTCCGTGGCTGTGCGAATAAAAAAGCCAGACGTCCCTATGCGGGGGCGCCTGACTTTTATGTATGAGTACTTATCCTGCCATAACTTCGTTTTGGCGGGAGCGGGGTTGCTACTCATCCTTTCCCGCGCCTCCCGCCCCTTCCCATCCCTCTCGGGGGCCTTTTTGTTTGGCCCCCTCTCGGGACGTTCAGGGCCGTTCGGCTTACCCGCCCAATGTTCTTTCCTGTTTTAATGCGAAGAACTGAGGGCGAGGCGGACGCCGAGGTAACTTTCACGGAACGACGGCCCACCGAAGAAACGGCAGGCGACACGGCAGTCCGGAGAAGTATCATTAAAGCCGCCGCCGCGCCATATGCGGAGGAAGTACGTTAAGGGCCCTGTCGGGTTGGTCTGAGGTGACGATGAATAATCGCCATACCAGTCGCTGCACCATTCCCAAACATTACCGCTCATGTCGTAGAGACCGAGTTCGTTGGCAGCCTTTTGGGCAACAGGGTGGGTCTTTGATAGTAGTTCAAAGAACCACCTTGTTCTACTATTACCCACCCACCAACCCACGTTATCCAGCGTGTTCCCGCCGCTATAGAGGTAGCCCTTGCTCTTGTTCCCGCCGCGCGCTGCATATTCCCATTCGGCCTCGGTCGGCATGCGGAAGGTACGGCCGGACAGACTGTTCAACTTGGAGATAAAAGACAGAACATCATTATAACTGATATAATAGGCTGGATAATTGTCGCCCAAGCCATATCTGCGCTTCCATTGGCGGCCGTCACTCGTAGGCGTCTCACCCATCACGGCTTTCCACAGCGCCTGCGTCACTTCGGTCTGACCGATGTAATAAGGGGAGAGGGTCACTTGATGGGCGGGCTTTTCCCGATCATCAGCGCGTGTCTGCTCGCTTGTCGCGCCCATCGTGAAGGTGCCGCCTTCGACCAAGACCATGGTGAAGGTGACGCCATTGACCGTGATGTCTAACTTGTTGGCGGCGGCACTCTTACCAGGCTTCGCTACGGCAGTGCCACAGTAAGGACAGAACTGGGCATCGGAAGGTATCTCCTTGCCGCATTGTTTGTTGGAGCAGTGAGACAAGTTTATCTGCCTTCCGGTATTATTGTTTAATATCGTCGCTTCTGTATCTTCTTTTACTTCCTTGAACTCTGTCTTTTCATCCTCCACGGCCAGCGCGGGGTAGGCGCGGAGCAGGTCCGCCACCGTCTGGTAGCGGTCTTTCCGCATCGGCGACATGCAGCGCGCAATGACCTGGATGAGCGACGGGGAGCGATGGAGTTGCACCAACGGGCCATCGGGGAAACCATCGTTCAGAATGTCTGTGGCTTCGGGCGGACGCTGGCCGGTGAGCGTCTTATATATCGTGGCACCCAGGGCGTAGATGTCGAGCGTGGCGGGGAAGGTGCCGTCTTTGATTTGCTTGACCTGCTCAATAGGGGCGTAGCCCGGTGTGCCCGCCCCTATCGTCGTGCTCGATTCGGGTTCGCCGTTGGCACCAAACTGCTTCGACAGGCCGAAGTCAATCAGGAAGACCTCGCCCTTCGTCGAGTACATGATATTCTTGGGCTTGAGGTCAAGGTGGAGCATGCGCTGGCTGTGCATAAAGGACAGCGCACTGCAGAGGCGGCCGAGGATGGCGACGGCATCGGCCTCGGGTAAGGGGTGGTGCTGCTGGATATACGCGTCCAGAGTGAGGCCTTCGACGTACTCCATGCTGTAGTAGGTCGTGCCGTTCTCATCAAAGACATCATACACGCGGATGATGTTGGGATGGTGGAGTTTGGCCAGATTCTCGGCCTCGCGGCGGAAACGGTGGCGGTAGTTGGTGAAGACGCTGCTCGACGAGCCCTCCACGGTCTTGCCGTCACGGTCGCGCACATTCATCTCGCGCATGAAAAACTCCTTGATGGCCACCTTCGTCACGACCTCCATCGCTCCCAGTCCGCCTCAATCTTATATTTCCCACCCTGCAGAAGGGTGCCTTGCTTTAATTCCATACGGGTTACGGTGTGAAGATGATGGGGCACACAGCGGAACATGCCTCATACCGCTGAGTGACAGTCTGTCGCAAAGGTAGCGCTTTTTTGTACATCGAGGGCACAATCTGGCGTAAAATCGGGGGCTACAACGCGGTTTGAGGCGCAGGATGGCTGAAGGCCATCCCTCGACCTCCGCAGGAGGGAGAGTTCATAGCCCAGGGCGCCGCTCCCTTTGGTCGCTTGCCCGTGGGCAAACGCGGCTGCGCCGCGAGTGGCACGTCAATAGGTGAGGCCGCGTAGTAGTGCCATGTCCATTGACGTGGCACTCAGCACGCGTCGCGGCGTCGGCCGCGATACCTATTCTTTGCCGAAAAAAAACGCGGCTGCGCCGCAAGTGGCACGTCAATGGACATGCCACCACTACATAAAAGACACCTATTCTTTGCCGCAAAAACGCGGCTGCGCCCCCGGTGCCATGTCAATGGACATGGC
>SFQP01000172.1 GCA_004562975.1 bacterium | reverse complement strand
GAAACCCACAAAGAAAGCTCCTTCTCTGAAAGGTTCACCAATGGCAATGGTAAAGGCGCAGCAGGAAGCAGAGGCCAACTACAACACCGCCATGGAAGAGTATAACGCCAAAGTAGCCGCAGCCGAAGAGAACTTGAACGCATGGTCGCGCATCAACTCCCTTATGAATGACAGAAAGCGTGCCATCCGTGAGCAGCAGGAGGCAGAGCGCAAGGTTCGCGAGGAAAAGCTACACGCCGAAGCCGTTGCACGTCTGGAGGAAGACAAGCGCATTGCCGCTGAGAAAGCAGCCGAGCAAGAGGCCGTCGGCACTCATGCCGTGAACCCGAAGATAAAAGCAAAGTGGGACGGAGCCACCAAGGTTGAGGGCAATCCTAATGCTATCACCCTTGCAGATGGTTCTACAATCCGTGGTCACTACGTCCTCACTGAGGCAGGAGCAGCCACAGCCAGCCATGACGTGAACAATGCCTACGAGCCTACTGAAGGTTTCCCGGTTGATGAGAATGGTGAGAGCGTGAATGACCGCGACTACAAGCGTGACAAAGACGCGCAGCGCATTGTAAGGGATATGGCAGACAGATACGACAGCAGAGCTTTGCAGACACCAGTCATTGTCAGCAAGGACGGCGTTGTGCTTTCGGGCAACAACCGCACTATGTCGGGCGAGATTGCAGCAAAGAACGGCACAGACAAGGCGTATGTGGACCACTTGCGCGAGTTTGGAGCCATGTTCGGTTTCACTCCCGAGCAGATAGACGGTATGCAGCATCCGCGCGTTGTCTTCGTTCCTGATGAGGAACTGCCTTACGATGCAAGTACGTTTGCACGCTTCAACGCAGAACAGCAGAAGAAACAGAGCAAGCCGGAGCATGCCGTGAAACTTGGCAAGATTGTTCCTGACAATGTGTTCACAAGCATCACCAATGACATCAGTCGCTTTGACCGCATGTCTGACTACTATGCCGACGACAAATCAGTGGCTTCTGCCATCAGTCAGTTGTTGGATGCAGGAGTTATTAACGAAATGCAGTTGCCGGAGCTTCGCACTGGCAATGCTTTGTCGGCAGCAGGTAAGGAACTTATCGAGAACACACTTATAGGCAAGGTCTTCCAGACTTCGCCCGATGCCGTGCGCCAGATTATCAGCACACCGACACTTCGTCAGTCTGTTGTTATGGGCTTGAACGAGATTGCCAACAACCGCACACTTGCCAAGAGCGGCTATGACCTTAGCAAGGAATTGGCAGCAGCCGTTGACCTTGTGAGTCGTGCCAAGTCTGACTCGCCCGATATCTATAAGGAAGGTATGCCGGTATCTCCTTACGGCAGACAGCAGGGTCTGTTTGACGACGAATACGGAGACAGTCGTGTAACTGATGGCGTTACGTTGCTCCTTGCCGACCTGCTAAACAGCGGAAAGCCGAGCGACTTGCGCAAGGTTCTCTCTACATACAATAACGAGGCTGCATCACCTGCTGCAGGTCAGATAGACATGTTCAGCGGAGACGTGACCTCCAAGGAAGAAATTCTCAAAAACGTAAACGAATATTTCAGAAATGCTACACCAAAAGAACAACAAGCCCTCATCGACGCAGCCGTTGCAGAACGCAAACGGAGAGCGGAAGCCGCAGAGCCAGCTGGAGGAGACGAGGCAAGCGAACAAGCTACGGTTGTTGCTGGGAGCGATGCAGAGCCTCAACAGCCAGTCGTAGCCAGTGAAGAACCAGCTAAGGGTAACGAACCTGATGCCGACGCATTGGCGAAGGAAGCCGAAGAAAAACTGAGCGAGCGCATCACCGACACAGAAGACGAGTGGACGGAACCAAGCAAATATGGAGAAATCTACAAGCACCGTATGTTCGTTGATGGCAAGGAAGTTATCAAGGTTGACGCTCCTGACAAGAGCAAGAATTATCCCGGAACCTATTATGAAATTGACGGCAAGCAGTTTGGCGACCTCTACGAAGTAGCCAACTATATTGACGGCAATGAGCAGCCGTTGTCTGCCAAGATTGAAGCAGCCTCAGCCGAAGTGAACACCGACCCCACCGAGGCACAGAAGGAAGCTGGCAACTATAAGAAGGGACATGTGCAAGTCGGTACGTTCGACATCACCATTGAGCAGCCGCAGGGCAGCGTGCGTAAGGGCACTGATGCTGACGGCAAGCAATGGGAAAGCAAGATGAACAACACTTACGGCTACATTCGTGGTGCCGTGGGTGTTGACGGCGACCACATTGACGTGTTCCTCTCCAATGATATTGACGGTTGGAACGGACGCAAGGTGTTCGTTGTTGACCAGTACAACCCCGACGGCAGCTTTGACGAGCACAAGGTTATGCTTGGCTTCAATGATCAAGACGAGGCTAAGGGCGACTACCTTGCCAATTACGAGCAGGGCTGGGAGAATGGCCGCAGAATTGACATTACCGGCGTGAACCTCGAAGACTTCGAGAAGTGGATAGAGTCGAGCAAGCGTAAGACTAAGCCTTTTGGCGAGTACTCGTCGGTGAAGAAGGACGTTGTGGAAATCAATGCACCGGAAGAAGCCGGCTATTCCATCACTCCTTCAACCTACACCAATAAGAAGGGCAAGACGAGCGATGTTTCTCTCCTTACCTTTGACCATGACTTGACAGCCGACCAAGAGCGTGCCGTCAAGGAGTTTGCCAAAGAGCGTACAGGTGAGGGACGCTTTGCCCCTGCACGCGGTTGGAAAGACCGTGAGAGTGGTGGTTGGATGTTCCGTAGCGAAGAGGACGCACGCAAGGCCGCTGAAATGGTTGGTAATGAG
>SFQP01000171.1 GCA_004562975.1 bacterium | reverse complement strand
CGGCAACAAGCTTTATTTCAGCCAGCAGAAGGACGAAGGCTGCTACCGTATCAAAAGGCGCAGCGACGACTTCCGTATGTTCGTCGTGGAAGAGCGGTGTCAGAATGAAAATCCCAACCAGCCGGCATTTGATGAGTTCATGATTATCAACAAAGCCGGGCATCAGTTGGAAATTGCGAGAGCCACCTGATGAGGGGCTGACGGGCCGCAGGTGCTGACGGGGAAGTTGCATGATGCCGCCATGCGTCCGGCCATTGACGGAAAGGGAGCGTAACGCACTAACGCACTGCCGTTTAACAGAAGTTCAGATTGTTAATTCCGGAAATGCGGATTTGGATGTTCGCGTTTCTATGCTTATATTTGCTGTAGCAAAAGGAAGAGAGCCATGACCAAGGTTCTCTTCCTTTTTTTCTGTCCCTGCTTTCGGCGTTACGGGGCCGGGCTTCGGTTTTTCAAAGCCTGGTCCAGGATTTTCTAAGCCTGGACTTGAAAATTCTAAAGCCAGTGTGAAAATTTTCGCAGCCCGTGCCGTAAATCCGGCCCGGCGAGTTGTCACAACGGGGCCGGACCCCGGAAATACGAGGCCGGGCGTTGTGACAGGGTTGTCCGCATTTTACAGACACGAAGGTTAAAAATGTTAATGCAACCGCGCTGCCGGACAATAAAATAGAGGGTTGAGTGTCATCAACTGGCCAAAAATTCCGCGCTATCCTGCTTCTGCATTCATGGCGCACAGGCTCACATGGTTCCGGACTTTAGCCCATAGTCTCCCAACTGTGTGCGGTTTCCCATACCTTATCCTTCATCGTACACACCTCCCTGCTGCACACGCGGCTCTGCGGACTCGCGTCAGAAACGGTACATCACGCCCAGGCGGCTCTCGAAGGTGTTGAACCGGAGGTCGGGGTGGTACTTGTAGTGCGAATGGCGGAAGTAGGCGGAGGTTTCCCAACTCAGGCGCACGTGGGGGCCGAGGGCGTATTCCACCACCGGCGTGAGGATGGTGAAGGTGGTGTTGCCACGGTCGCCCTGGGCATTGAGGTAGAGGGGGTTGACGGTGCTGAGGTCCTTGCCTTCATAGCCTTTCCACGTGAAGATTTTGTAGTGCTGGAAGCCCAAGGTGAACAGGCCGATGTGGCCGAAGTCAAGGCAGGTGGTGCTCTTCACGCTGTAGCCGCTGCCGAGGTTGTAGTTGCGGTCGATGATGTTGTAATAGTCCGTCAGGCAACCGCCCAGGAGGATGCCGCCCAAATGGATGCTCTGGCTGATGGACATCAGGTTGTGCAGGCCGGGAAAGCGGTAGGCTATGCCGGGACCGATGGAGGCTGCCTCGGAAATCTTGTAGGGTATGTTGCCCGTGCCGTCGGCCACTTCCTCGGCATCGAAGTAGTTGAAATACTGGAAGAGGCCGACCATCAGCTCCATGTCGGAAACGGTGGGGAGCTGGCGGCCCCAAAGACGTCCCATGAGGTTGACGCGGCTGACAAGGGGCTGGTTGCCCGAAAGGCCGAAGGTCAGGCCCAGGGTGAAGTGTTCGTAGGGCTGGTTGTTCTCTGTGTCGAAGGGCGAACCGTAGATGCCGCGCAACTCAAGGTAGGGGTTGTGCTCGCCACGGAAGAGGCTGCCGCCGTCGGCCAGGTAACGGTCGCCCATGCCTATCTCAAAGGCCACGGGCAGGCGGTCGTAGTCGTGGTAGAGGTAGCTCTCGGGACGTACGCGCCAGGCTTCGCCGGTGAGCAGGCGGTTGAAGGCACGCGGCGGACAGAAGATGCCGGCGGCCAGCTCGCTCAGGAAACGGGGAAAGCCGCGACGGCTGTCGTTGAGCAGCAGGGAGGACATACGGAAGGTGACCTCGCCCAAAGCGATGCCGCCCAGAGTGGTGGCCATGAGGTCGTTGATGGCGGGTGGCTCTATCTCGGCACAGGTTTCCCACATCAGGCTGCCGGCAAAGGCGTAGGGGGCGGACTCCCAGAAGTTCATGCCGCTGGAACGGGCGGTGTTGAAATAGAGGTTGCCGTGGTAGGGATGGGCAAAGAGGTTGGTGGAGAACTGGTCTGTTGTGCTTGATGGTGGAGAGGCTGATTTTGGCAAAGTCTTCCTGCATGACGTAACGGTCGAAGGCCCACACGCCGACGTTGAGCCCGAAGGTTTCGACGGCAGCGCGCCACGGATGTTTGCCGGTGGACGGGGCAAGGACGGGGGCCGTTTTCCGGTCGGGGGTAAGGCTGTCGGTCAGGAGGGTTTCTTGGCCGCAAACGAGTGTGGGAAAAAGAAGGAAGCTAAGGAACAGGAGGATGTTTTTTCGCATAACGGTAGGAAAAAAGGAAGGGGATGCGACAGGGATTTCTCAATACTTTAGGGGTGTGCCTGATCTGTTCTCATCGTCTGTAGGCCATGGCGATGCTATTGGTTTCTGTCACCTCAAATGGCATAGCCCGTATCTGGTAACAGCCATGACACCTCACTGGCCTAACGGCCCTGGAAGATGACACTGACTTCGACAAGTGCCTTTCGCTCGTAGCTGGCATCGCGGTCGTAAGGACGGGTGATGCCATAGCCGCCCATGGCCTGGAGGTTGAGGCGCGGGGTGACGGCCCACTCCAGTCCGGCACGGGCCTGGAGGCCGTACATGCGCTCGGGGGTGTCGGGGGCGGCGTTGTCGAAGCTCTCGATGTGGGCAAAGCCGAGGTCGAGGGGCATGCGCAGATGGCGCGACAGGGGGAGCAGGAGGCCGCGACGGTAATAGAGGCAGCCGGAGAATTTTTCGTCAAGCCCTATCCACTGGGTGCCGATGCCGAGCTGGGTGTAGAGCCTCCGCCCCAACAGGCGCACGCCACCGCCGCCCTTGGCGGTGTTGCCGCCGGAAAGGACGAACTGCACACGGGTGAGGCTGTCAATGTTGACCAGGCCTATCTTGCGGTGGGAGGGGCTTTTGCTGTAGTTGACCAGACCTATCTGCCAGCCTTTCTTGCGGTCGCTCACATTGGCCACGCCAACCTGCCAGCCACGAAGGTTGCCGGCATAGTTGAAGACGGAGGTCTGGAGACCTCGCATTTCACTCTGCGTCACATTGACCAGGCCGGCCAGCTGGAGACCACCGTCGACACGGACGGCGATGTTGGCCACACTGGTGAGCTGCGCGCCTCGCAGGGTTTCGCACACGACATTGTTGACTGTGGAGAGCTGGAGGCCGTTGTGGACGACGGAGACGTTGGAGAGTGCGGCAAGCTGGAAGCCGTCGTAACGGCGGGCGGCGTTGACGAGCAGGCCGACCTGTGCTCCGCTGCCGTGCCGGCCGCCATGGTTCATCAGTGCGGAGAGCTGCAAACCGTTCTGCCGCCGGCCGGCCACATTGAGGAGGCCGGAGAGCTGCACGCCTCGGGCATCGGTCTCGACCACGTTGGACAACAATTCGATGCCGACACCGCGCTGGCTGTAGAGGTTGGACAGGAGGCCGAGATGGAAGGCGGTGGGAACGCTGTCGGACGATGGGGACGGGAGTGTGAGGGCCAGGTTGAGCCGATGGGACAGCGGTTTGCTCGGCTCGGCGGCCCGAAGCTGGGGAAGGGTGATGAGGACGGCAAGTGCCAACAGGAGGTATCTACGCATGGGGTGTTTGGTTTGCTGGGGTTGGTGGGTAAGAGTTGATGGAGGTCCATAGCCGTACGGAACTCTATCTCCCGTTATGGGATGGGCAAAAATAGATATTATCTTCCAAATCCACTAAAAACTTTTAAAAGGTATTACATTTGTGCCGTCAATTATTTCGTATCACCAAAAGTTTCCTGCTGTGGATTTCACTGCCTCGCCCTTTGCCTCGCCGCTGTATTTGCTGGCGAAACCGGCCGGCTCGCGCTGTAACCTGGCCTGTAAATATTGCTACTACTTGGAGAAATCGCTGCTCTTCGAGAAGCATTCGCCGCAAGTGATGGACGATGCTTTGCTGGAGAAGTTCATCCATGACTACATCGGGGCGCAGACTACGCAGGAGGTGCTGTTTACGTGGCACGGTGGGGAACCGCTGATGAGGCCGCTGCAGTTTTACAAGAAGGCGGTGGCGCTGCAACGGAAATATGCGGCTGGACGGCGGATAGACAACTGTCTGCAAACGAACGGGACGCTGCTGACGGAGGAGTGGTGCCGGTTTTTCAAGGAACAGGGTTGGCTCGTCGGGGTATCGGTGGACGGTACGCAGGAGATGCACGACGCTTACCGCAAGGCGAAGGGGGGAGGACCGTCGCACCACAAGGTGATGCAGGGGATACGGCTGCTGCAAAAGCATGGGGTGGAATGGAACGCGCTGGCGGTGGTGAATGATTTTAACGCTGAGCACCCGAAGGAGTTTTACCGTTTCTTCAAAGAAATCGGATGCCGGTTTATCCAATTCACGCCTATCGTGGAACGGATGCTGACGCACGCCGACGGACGGCAACTGGCGGCCGTGGAGGAGGAAGGGACGGGGGGGATGATGCCGTTTTCGGTGAGCCCGGAACAATGGGGGAAGTTTCTCATCGGCATCTTCGACGAATGGGTGAAGGAGGACGTGGGGGAGTATTTCGTGCAGCTGTTCGACGCTACACTGGCGAACTGGATGGGGGTGCAGCCGGGCATTTGTACGCTGGCACGAACCTGCGGACACGCGGGGGCAATCGAATGGAACGGGGATGTGTTTGCCTGCGACCACTTTGTGTTTCCGCAATACCGACTGGGCAACCTGCGGGAGAAGTCGCTGGTGGAGATGATGTACAGCCCGAAACAACGGGAGTTCGGACGGGCGAAACAGACGGCCTTGCCGCGTCAGTGCCGGGAGTGCCGATGGCTGTTTGCCTGCAACGGGGAATGCCCGAAGAACCGCTT
>SFQP01000170.1 GCA_004562975.1 bacterium | reverse complement strand
CACTTCCAGACCGTGCGGCGGTATCATGCGGTCGAAGGTCAGCTTGCGCGACAGACCGTGATACAGGTCGCCGTCCGCCTCCTTCTGCGGATAGACCTCTTTTGTCAAGGTCGGCTGTTCATTACTTCCGTTGTTCTGTTCAACGGTTACATTCTCCTGCGCGTTGGCAGATGCGATGCCCATAGCGAGGGCAAACATGATGATTACTTTTCTCATTACTTTTGGATTTTAGTGGTAAATATTTTTTGATTGATTGTTGTTTTCAGTCCTTTTCCTGATAGAGCATGACCCTGTATCCGGCTTTCAGATGCACCTTGACGGTTCGCATCTTCTTGGCGATATACTGGCTCGTGCCTTGTATCAGCCCCTTGCCCAAGTCGGAAGCGAGCTGCGCCCCGGCGTTGGTGGAGATGTTGATGCTGCTCCCTAACGAGCCGCCCATGTTGGCGGCGACCTCCCTGACGGCGTTCATCTCCATCGAGTTCGGGATGAAGATGCCGGACTGTCCGTCTGTGTCATAGACCGCAAGTTCCACGGGGATAATCGTGCCGTCGTATTCCAGCGAGGTGATCCCGATGTCGAGCCGCTCTCCCTGTATCTTTCCCGTGCCGACCACCACCGCATTGCGGGGGATTGTCCTGCCCGCCACCGCCATCGGTTCCAGCAGGCGGAGCCTTACCGTCTGCCCGTCCGTCACGCTCTGCGCTCCATGCACACACGCCGGGATGGTGTTCCTGTCCGATACCTCCGCCGTGCCGACAGCCGTGTTGAAATTCCGGTTGCGCTCCTGCGAGAAGGTGGCGACAAACTCCGCGTTGCTCATGGGCTGTGATAGTGAGGAAACCACTTGATGCTCCACCTTTTTGATAGGCATTGCCGTGTTCTTCTTTCCTTTCTGTACGGTGGCAGGCTCTGCCGACTGTTCCGCTGATGGTTGTCTGCCGTTCTGACCGCCCATATACTTTGCAGCCAGTTCGTAGGACTTTTCCATAAGTGCCACTTGGTCGTCCACGGCATTTGCCTTGCCTTTCTCGCTCTCAAGTTCCGATTCCAGCGAGGTGATGCGCTCCAACAGTTCTTCCATCTCGAAGTTGTCCTCCTTCGGCTGTTCATAGAAGTTGCCGAGTGTGGCGTTCAGGTCACGGTAGGCGGCAGCGGAGGATCGGATGGTCTGCGGCGTGGCTGGCTGTGCCGTTTCCTCCTTGCCGCCCGGATTGGCGAGGTCGAAGTCCTTTCCGTCCTCCATCTGCGCCACCTCACGGTCGAACATATCGCCCAACTGCCCGATGGCACGGTTGCGGCTCTCCAACCGCTCTTCCATCTCCCCATGCTCGTAGGCTTTCAGCTTGTCGCCGATAATCAGCCTGTTCTCCTTGTCAGCATCGGGCATCTCGGTGTTGTAGCCGTCCGTTCCCGGTTTCTGTTCCTTACCGGTGGACGGGGCGAATATCAGCCACATCGCCCCGATGAACACCAGCACCATAGCAGGCAGGACTATCATCTTCTGCCGTTTCAGCCGTTGCGCCTCGGTCAGCGGTTCGCGCTCCTTTTTCGGTTTTCCAGCATCGGGAGCGGCTTTGTTCTCTTTCGTCGGTTCATTCTTCTTCTGTTCCATATAAATAAGGTATTAAGTGATTGTCTGTTTCTGCCGGGGTCGGCAGTTCCACCTGTCCGGCGTGTCCCGTTTCCATGCGTGAGCCGTCGTTTCTGCCGATGTCATAGACGGCTCTGCCGAAGGTGTAGAGGGCAAGCACCGCGAAGGCGGCAAGCATCCCCAGCACGATGCGGCGGCGTGTTTCCGGCGGCAAACCGTCAAGATAGCCTTTGACTTTTGCCACGATTTGTTTTCTCTTGTCTTGAAGTTTCCGTTTCATAATCCGTTACCTTTTGATTGTCTGTAAATCTTTGTTCTCGATGATGGTGAACCCCTCGATGGTGAAGCCGTTGGGGTTGTCGTCCGACCGTGAGGCGTTCAGCAGGCGACAGGTGGTCACGAGGCTGCGCTCGGTGACGTTGCTCTGCCGGATGATTTTCTGCGTGGCGTAGGTCACGGCGCGGTAGGGATAGGCGTTGAAGTCGCACACCACGCTGTCCACCTTCAGCACTTGGTTGATGTTCCCGGCGATGACGCGGTTGTAGTACCCCTTCTCGGCGAAGTCCGAATAATAGTGGTACACGCTCTTGTCCGCCAGCAGCAACGCACGCTTCACGTTGTGTTCAATCGCGCTCTTTTCGGGCGAGAGCGTGAAGAACAGTTCGTGAAAGCGGCGCACATGCTCCCGCGCCTCCGCCGGGCGGTTCTGCGACAGGTCTTGCGACAGCGCAAGCATCAGCGACTTGCCGTTGTCCAGCACATAGATTTTCTCCCGTTGTTTCTCCGCGAAACGGTAGGAGTTCCACACGCTCCACACCGTCACCACGGCACACAGCGAGAGGAAGACGATACCGAACAGGCGTATCTGCCTGAACGACGATTCGATGTTTCTGAGTGACCTGAATTCCATTTTTACTTTTTCCGTTTATGATTTCACATTTGTTATTTCAGCAGTTTGCCGATACGTCCGACGGCGTTTCCTGCGGTGGCTCCCGCAATTCCGCCCGCCATGCCTCCGGCGCGTCCCGCCATCTGGTTCATGGTGCGGTTGTAGCCGCCCATTCCTCCGGCTTGGATGATCCAGCCCGCCACGGTGGGGATGGTGAAGTAGCCGATGATGCCGATGCAGAGGAACACGATATACACCCCGTCGCTCGAATCCAGCGAGAAGTTCGGGTCTGCCTGCATCCGCTCGATGTCGCTTTGCAGC
>SFQP01000169.1 GCA_004562975.1 bacterium | reverse complement strand
AGTTCGGTGGTGAGGAGCGCGTTCTGCACCTTGCCGAAATGAAGCCAGGTGCGGCGGCCCTCCACGAGCCCTTCGTAGGTCGTTCCGTCCTCCCGCAGGAGATTGTCTGCAGCCGTGACCCGAGTGATGGTGCTGCCGCCAAAGTCCACGTAATTGGCTTCGGGAGCATTCATGTACTTGGCGTTAACAGACCATTCCATGCCATTGTCGAAGCGGTAATCGTAGAGCAAGGCCAGCTCGTGGCTCTTGTTGCCCGTAAAGTCGCCGAAGCGTCCGGTCTTCATCTGTCCGTCGAGAATATCCATGTAGGTGAAGCTTCCTCCAGCCGGTGCGTAGCTTGACGTGCCCAGCTTGAAGCCGGGAAGTTCTTTCACGCTGCCGTCGCCCACGTAGATAAAGGGTGCCGCATTAACCATCGATCCAAGAGCCTGGCTCTTGGCGAATTTGTACTTCAGCGTCAGTTTTCCCTTGTTGAAGAGTCGTGTCAGTCCTGCGTGGTAGAGCTGCGTGCGGTCGCTGTAGTCGGTAAACTGCGGGTCGAAGCTCCCCGGGTCAAAGTTTTGGTACATACTCGCAGTGTATAGCCACTTGTCGCCGATACCACCCGAAATGTTCAGGTCGAAATTTTGCCAGCCGAAGTGGTTGGTCTTGTAGTTCAGCACACCGCAGAAGTCTGACAGCTTGTGTACCGATGAAGAGTAGACTGCAGGCAGCCCGTTTTCGTAAACATTCACGTCTTCCGAGGGCAAACCAATCTGAATTTCGCGTGGTTTGTTCGCATCAGAGGCGTTGAGCATCACGTTGCGCTCTTCACCTTTTTTCTTTTTCGCGAGCGTGTCGCTCGGTTCTACGGGAGCGGGCGTTATGGCCCAGGCTCCCAAGGCCACCATAGTACCGATGGCCGTAAGCATCATGTTTCTTTGGCTCATTGTGAACGGTATTAGATTTCGATGGCAAAACTAATAGCCTCGCCTGCCCCCTGTCAAGATGCGGTAGATGGCAGGTAGGGTACAGGTAGACGGCATAAAATGGAAAAATATTGGAAATCAGGCTAAAACAAGTTGTCAGAGTAGGTCATCAGGTAGATTTATTATTTACCTTTGCCGCTATCATCATTCTATTTCCATGGTACGTATCCTCTTGTTTCTCCTCCTTTGCGTTGGCTTGGTTAGCCTGCCCTTGAAGGCCCAGCCCCTTTCCGAAGTGCGCAAACAGCTCGAAGTGGCCCTTGAACACCGCCCCCAGTTCAACCAACAGAAGGAGCACCGCATCGACAGCCTGAGAGTGCAGCTCTCCGAGCGAAATCCCGCAGAACGGCAGCTCGCATTGCTCACCGCTATCTACCGCGAATACTATATCTACCGTTTCGACTCGGCCATGCACTACGTCAACCAAGCCGCCTTGTTAGCCGAAAAAGAAGGCAGGGAATCATGGAAGTCGCAGACCTCCATCCAGCGTGCATACCTCCTCACTACGGGCGGCTATTTTCGCGAAGCCGAACTTACGTTGCGCGAAGTGCCGCGCCAAAGCCTTCCAGCCGAACAACTTGTGGGGTATTATGCGGCTTTCGAATGGTTGTACAGCATGTGGGCAGAATATTCTGACGACAATGTCTACGCTCCCGCTTATTATAAAAAGGAAATGGCTTATCAGGATTCCCTCATCCAGACACTCCCGTCCGGATCGCCCTACCACACCTACTGGCAAGCCGAGAATTGCTACCGGCAGGGACGTTATGCCGAGGCTGAAGCTTACTACCGCAAGGCACTGGAAGGGCTGCCCGTCAACGTACGTCTTTACGCCATGTGTACCTACGGCATAGCCATGGTGAGCGAGCGCTTCAAACGGTGGGAAGAGTATGAACGCTACCTCATGTTGGCAGCGATCTCTGACCAATCGTGCCCGCTCAAGGAGAACCTCGCCCTGCAGCAACTCGCCTTCTTCATCTATCATCACCACAACGACGAAACGGCCCGAGCCAACCGCTACCTGAACATTGCGCTCGAAGATGCCGCCTTCTACAACAACCGCCTGCGCTTGCTGGAAATTTCGCGCAAGTTTCCCGACATCACCCTTTCCTATCAGCAGGAGAATGAGCGGCAAAATAACCTCCTGTGCTGGGCTCTGTTCTTCATCAGCCTGCTTCTTCTGGCCCTGCTCGCAGCAGTCGTGCTGATTGCCCGCCAAATCCGTCAGGTTCGCGCAGCCCGCGAAGTCTCACAGCAACAAAACGAGCATCTGAACACACTGAACCGCGCCCTCTCCGAAACCAGTATGCTGCGCGAGCAATACGTGGCACTTTTCATGGAACTCTGCGCGGCTTACATTACCAAGCTCAAGCAGTTCCAGACGCTCGTGAGCCGAAAGGTTAAGGCAGGACAGGCCGATGATTTGCTCAAACAGACCAACGTGGCCCGCTTGAGCGAGGGTGATGCCAAAGAATTTTTCCAGAACTTCGATGCCTCCTTCCTCAAGCTTTATCCCGATTTCATCGGACAGTTCAACCGTTTGCTCCGCGCCGATGCTCAGATTGTGCCGCGTCGTGGCGAACTCCTTAACACCGAACTCCGTATCTTCGCCCTTCTGCGCATGGGCATCACAGACAGTTCCAAGATGGCCACACTCCTTTTTCTGTCACCCCAGACCATCTACAACCACCGTAGCGCCGTGCGCGCCAAGGCTCTGGACCGCGAAAACTTTGAAAGCCAGGTTGCTGCCCTCGGACAGCTTTCGGCCGAGAATGGAACAAGCTGATTTCCCGTCTTGTCTGGGCTAACCTGAAGAGGCCGCCCCCTTTGTTTAATTGGCAGAACCGAAACACACGCTTTGAAACGGCTCCTGACTTCATCAATGCGCCACCCAAAACCACCCAATGATTTTACGTAACTCGCTGATTATCATTGTACGCTATATGATGGCGCAAAAAAGTGATGAAGTCAGGAGAACCGGTTTCGCCCCTCCCCTATTCTTCCGAGTACCCCTGCCGGAATACTCCAGTACCCCTGCCGGAATACTCCAGTACCCTTGCCGGAATACTCCAGTACCCCTTGCCGGAATACTCCAATACTCCCTAAGGAATACTCCAGTACTCCCTAAGGAATACTCCGGCGATAGGGGGAGTTGCGGGAAACCGGGCTGGCGGAAAGCGCAGGCGGTGCGGCATGTTTCCCGCAGCCAGGGCGTGGCGTTCCATGGCAGTGGGCGATGGGCTGCACGCCGGGAACGCATCAGAGAGCACTCCCCTGAACGCATCTGCCCCTGCTGCAAAAAGTGGTTGCAGCAGGGGCAGGAAATGGTGGAAGGCTTCGGGAAAGCTGTCCGTCCGGCAAGGTGATTACTTGCGGAGGCTTGCGCTTCAGGTAGTTGAGCAGCGCGCGGCGCTTACCTACCAGCTTAACGAGTGAACGCTCAGTCGTATGATCTTTACGGTTTGCCTTCATGTGCTCCGTCAAGTGGGCAATACGGTAAGAAAACAAGGCCACCTGGCTTTCAACCGAGCCGGTGTCCGAATTAGACTGTCCGTACTTGCCAAAGATCTCTTTCTTAATTTCAGGATTTAAGTACATTGTATAAAAGATATTTGGATGTTTTGCCCGCCCTTGTGGGCGTAGCGGGTGCAAAAGTACGATTTTTGTTTGGCTATCCAACTGAAAACCAAGCTTTTTGCCGTTATTTTCATGAAAAAAGCTTCTGAAATGCCTTTTTATGGGTTCTTCGGCTGGTTATGGAGGCTTAAAATGGCCTTGCTACCCCTTGGGAATGGACAAAATGCTTACATTTGCCGCAACCCTCAAATTATGTATCATCATGAGCAAGAACATCACTATCCGTTGCAAGAATACGGGTCGCTCCCACCGCGTGCCCATCGGTTTCACCCTGGAGGAGGTTTACGAGATGCTGGACCTCCAGCTGCCCCACGGGGCCACGAGCGCCAAGGTGAACAACAAGGTGGAGGGACTCCACTTCATGTTTTTCAATGACAAGGACGTGGAGTTCCTGGACATCACGTCGCCCTCAGGACTGCGCACCTACACGCGCTCGCTCTTCTTCGTGCTTTACAAGGCCGTGCGCGACGTGCTGGGCAAGGAGGCCCGGCTGCGCATTGACACGCCGGTGTCGAACGGTTACTACTGCCGCCTCGAAACGCCCGGTGCCGACATGGCCGATATGGCGCGGCGGCTGAAAACACGGATGGACGAGCTGGTGGCGCTCGACCTCCCCTTCCACCGCATCACCTGCCCCACGGACGAGGCGGTGGCCCGCTTCCGTGCCGACGGGTTGGAGAGCAAGGCCAAACTGCTGGAGGGGTTGGGCTCGCTCTATACCACCTACTATACGCTCGACGATACGGCGGACTATTTCTATGGCTCGCTGCTCATCAAAACGTCGCAGCTCTACCTCTTCGACCTCATGCCCTACGGCGACGGGCTGCTGCTCCGCCTGCCGGACCCGCAAAATCCGGACCTGCTCCGGCCCATGCGGGAGCAGCCCAAAATGTTTGAAGTGTTCCGCGAGCAGCACCGGTGGAACGAGATTTTGGGCGTGACCACCATCGGCGAGTTCAACGAGATGTGCCAGAAAGGATATACCAACCAGCTCATCAACGTGAGCGAGGCCCTTCAGGAGAAGAAGATAGCCCGCATGGCCGACCGTATTGCTTCG
>SFQP01000168.1 GCA_004562975.1 bacterium | reverse complement strand
CTCGCGCTCCTGGGAGTCGTCCTCATAGATGGCTTGCAGGAGGTCGGGGTCGAAGTCTTTCCATTTCTCAAAACCGAACTCTTTGCGGAACACGCCGGGATAGATGTTGCGGGCCATGAGGGCGGCCTCGACCAGGAAGGTACCGGAACCGCAGAAGGGGTCGATGAAGTCGCAGTCGGCCTGCCAACCGGTGAGCTTGATGAGTCCGGCGGCCAGCACCTCGTTGATGGGTGCCTCAACGGTGGCTGTGCGGTAACCGCGCAGGTGGAGGCTCTCGCCGGAGCTGTCAAGCGAGAGGGTGCAGTCTTCTTCGGCAATGTGGATGTTGAGCTTGACGTCGGGGTTGGTGATGCGGATGTTGGGACGCTCGCCTGTGGTGTCGCGGAAGTAGTCGACGATGGCATCCTTCACCTTATAAGCCACGAACTTGGAGTGGCGGAACTCGGGAGAGAAGATGACGGTGTCGACGGCAAAGGTAGTGTCGACGCTGAGGTACTGGCTCCAGTCAATCTTGCGCACCGCATCGTACACCTCGTCGGCATCCTTGGCGCGGAAGTGCTTGATGGGTTTGAGGATGCGCACGGCGGTACGCAGACAGAAGTTGGCACGGTACATCATGGCCTTGTCACCGGTGAAGGATACCATGCGGCGACCTATCTGCACGTTGTCGGCTCCCAGTTCGGTGATTTCCTGTGCCAACACCTCTTCTAAGCCCTGAAAGGTTTTGGCAATAAGTTCAAATTCTTGCATTTCCTGTAATGAGAAAGGAGGGTGAAAAAGTCCGTAAAGCACACGCTGCGGACCACTGTCGCACCTGAAAGAATCAACGCACAAGAGCGCGCGCCGAAAGGCTGTCGGTAACAGAATTTAAAGCCTACGGGAGGAGCGGTGCGGACATTGCGAAGCAAAAGTAGAGATTATTTTTAAAATGGAGGGGTTTCAGGGGGATAAGGTCTTAACAAGGGTGAAAAAAATTAGGAACACGGATAACCTCACTCAGGCAACGTGACGGGGAATAGGGGACTGTCGGTGTGTTGCCCTGCTTGACCACGAGTTTCCAATTGCCCATGCGCACGGCCATCATGTCGGTTTCGGAGAACTCCCAGTAGAGGTATTCGTGCTCGGGCTGGCCGGAACGCCCCAAGAGGGTGGGCAGGAAGGAGAGGCCGTCGAAGGGGTCGGCGGCAAGGGAGGTGTTGCGGTAACGCTCTTCGTAACGGGTGATGCCGGCGAGGTCGCAGAAGGTGGGCATGAGGTCGTAGAAGGCGAGCTGGTGGGGGTTGACGGTGCCGGCAGGGACGTGGCCGGGCCAACGGACGATGAAGGGGATGCGGATGCCGCCTTCGTAGGTGCTGCGCTTGATGCCGCGCAACAGGCCGTCGCGGTTGAAGAAGGTGGGGTCGGCTCCGCCTTCCTCATGGGGGCCGTTGTCGGAGGTAAAGATGACGACGGTGGTGGAGTCGAGCCCTTTTTCGCGCAGCTTGGCCATGATTTCGCCCACCTGGGCATCAAGACGAGAAATCATGGCGGCAAACTCGGCATGGCCGCAGTCGGTGGGGTTGTAACGGGAACCTGCGCTGCCGGCATAGGTGCGCTCCTGGCAAAAACGGCCTTTATAGGCCAAGAGGAGGGAATCCTCGGGCTGCGCCAGTTCGGCGTGTGGCAGAGTGTAGGTGAAGATGCCGAGGAAGGGGCGGTCGGGGGTCTGGCGGTCAAGCCATTCCAACGCACGGCGGTGGATGAGGTCGGCGGAGTACTGTGCACGCTGCTTGTAGTCAGGGCCGAACATGGGATATGGGATGTTCTGTTCCAACACCTCACGCTTCACTCCGGCATCGCCCGCCGCACGGCTGTAGCTGTTGAGGAAGTTGGGGAAATAGAGGTGGGCCTGAAACTGGCAGATGTAGCCGTAGAACTCGTCGATGCCACGACGGTCGGGCGTGGAGGGGGATCCTTCGTAGCCGCCGGCCCATTTGCCGAACATACCGGTGGTGTAGCCGTTGTCGCGGAAGATTTCGGGCAGGATGATGTGGGCGGTGTCGTATGGTTCTTGGCCCACGACGGCATAGTCGGTATTGTCGCCATAGCGGACGCTGCCGCTCCAATATTCTTTGTTGGCCCGGACATGGGTGTGGCCGGTGTGCTGGCCTGTCATGAAAGTGGCGCGCGACGGGGCCGACACGGGGCTGCCGGCATACGCCTGGGTGAAGCGCATCCCTTCGGCGGCAAGGCGGTCGATGTGGGGCGTGGCAATTAACTGCTGGCCGTAGCAAGCGAGGTCGCCATAACCCATGTCGTCGCACATGATGTAAAGGATATTGGGCCGCGATTGCGCCCCAGCGGCCAAAGCCGTCAAACCGGCACAGCCGCTGAAAACAATTCGGTTGAGCATAGTGGTAAAGGATAAAGTAAAAGATAGGAAGCTATAGATAGCTATAGAAGCCTATAGATAACTATAGAAATCTATAGAAACCTATAATTTCCAATAGCGGCTATCGCGGCTCCGCCTCGGGCGAACCTGCGCCTTTGCGCCGCTCCAACTGCGCGGCAAGCGCTCCAATCTTCGCTTGAAGCTCTTCAATCTGCGCCTTCTGCCCGTTGTAGGCTTTCAGGGCGCGGGCTCGGAGGTCGTTGTAGCGGGCATTGGCGGAGGCAAGTGACTGCCGCAACGTCTGGCATTCCTGCCGCAGGGCTTCGTTCTCCTGTTGCAGTTGCCGGAACTCCTCGTCTTGTTGCTGTCGGTAGCCGGTGCGCATTTTGTGCATACGCTCCTTCAGGCCGCCCTCGGTGATGAAATGCTGCTCCACCGACTTCAGGTAGCGATTGAGCATCGAGTCCATTTGGTAGCAGAGCGTGAGCCCCAGGTTAGACAGCTCCTCCTCGGTACAGCGGTTGGCAAAGTCGCGATAGTCCTCCCAGGAATTGCGTTTCCGGGTGAACTCCCGCAACTTGGCATAGCGTGGATGTTGCGCGTCCCACTGCTCCATGCCGCGTGCGGTGAGGTGGTCCTTATAGTCCTCCCGCAGTTCGCTGATACTGGAGCGCGCCACGTTCAACAGCTTGAGCTCCATCTCGGTAGAGGTCTTGCCGTTCTCCGAACCCTCCACGATGTTCTGCTTTCCGGACCGTGCCGCCTGGTAAAGGTGCAAATCCTGCCAGCGGCTGCCGGTGCGCATCACGTGCAAAGACTCCACATTCTTTTCTGTCATAGGCTGTCTTTCCGGATTTAAGGGTTCAGCGGCAAATTTAGCGCAATCAAGCTATAGCTTTTATAGAAGGGGATAGATTTCTATAGGATTTTATAGATTTCTATAGATTTCTATAGTTTTCCATAGGATTTCTATAGTTATCTATAGTTTTCTATAGCCCTTCAAAAGAAGCGGCGCGAAGTGCCCCCCTCCGGGTGGCCTTTCGCGCCGCTTGCTTGCTATACGCCCTCATCAGGGCGGGTGGTATTTCCGAAAGCTATTCCTCTTCTTCGTCCCATTCGGTCCAGATGGAAGGCTGTTCGCGCCGGTTGCTGTCGAAGCTGTCCGTAGTTCCGCCGATGGGGATGCGGGAGGTCTCCATCAGGTGCGCTTCAGGCCGGAACTGGATGGCCGAAGAGCGCGGTTGTTGATATACTTTTCTCATAAGCTGATTTTCCGGGCGAAAAGATTAACGGATATACTTTTTACCATTCACGATATATACGCCTTGGGGCAGGTTGTCGAGACTGCGGGCGGCCTTGCGCACGAGGCGGCCGTTGAGGTCGTAAACATCGGCGGGTTCCTGCTGTTCCATGGGCTGCAACGGACGGATGCCGGTTACCTCGCCCTCATCGCCAACGAGGCGCAGGCTGATAACCCTGGGAGCTGCTGCCACCTGGGCCGAACGGTCGAGCACCTGCAAGTACCAGCGGAAAGCACCGAGCGAAGCCGAATAACTGCCGGCCTGCTGCAAAGCTCCTCCGGCCAGGGCGTAGTAGCCTTCGCTGACCATGGTGGAACCGGGGATTTGCGTGTAGGTACCGCCGAAGACGTAGCGGTTGGACCAGGACGTAACATCAAACTGCTTCTCCTCCGTGGGTTGCATCACGACATTCTGGAGGCTGATGTACTTCGTTCCGGTCTCCTTGGCGCGGATAAGGTACGGCGTGTTGGCCGCGATGCTTCCGCTCTTGACGAACATGATTTCCAACTCGGTGCGGTCGGCCACGCCGTCTTCGTTGTCGTCGTACTGGTGTACATCGTTCAGACGGGCCACGTCGAAGTCGTCCTTCCAGTTTTCATAGCTCATGGCAAAAGGCATGTACCAAGCCTGCCAGTTGGTGGTGTTGAAGGTACGGGTGTAGGTGAGTTGGTCGGCGGTGAAGGCGCGTGCCACCTCATAGGTTTCCTTGCTGTCGAGGATTTCCACATTCGTAGCGTCGGCGTAGACCACGGTATAGACGTTCTCGGCGGTCTCCGTCATCGACTGCACGGAGTAGTCCTCGATTTCGGGTGTCATGCTGATAGGCACTTCAGACAACTCGGCATCGACGTAGCGCGTGAAGCTGCCCTTGTCGTTGCTCTCGGTATCTACGCAGTTGAAGGTAACGGGCTTGACGCGCGTCACGTTCCACGTAGCGCCCTGGATGCGCGGTGCATCGTAGGTGGCGCCGCTCATGGTGCTGCCGCTACTTACGGTACCGGCCTCTACCAAGGGGAAGAAGCTGCGGTCGTTGATTTGCAAGCGGTATTCGCCACAGCTTTCGTCATAGGCCAAGGAAACCGTGGCCTTGGTGCTGGCATTGACTGATACAGGATAGCCCATGCGATCGCTGTAAGAAGTAGCTGCACCGCTGATGTACTGGCGCGTTACAGCGTTCTGCAAGTTGAGCTTCTGCACGCCGTAGAACTCTGAAACCTCGGAGGAAGTAACGGTCCAGGCGTTGGCGGCAAACGGGTCGGTGCTGTGGAGCAAACTTGTGTTGTCGCTTGCTGCAGACAGTGCCGTGGCGTTGAAGCCCTCCACGGCATTGCTGAACATGTAGGTCTCGCCGTAGGTCAAGGGCGTAAAGTTGAGGTCGTAGTAGTTTTCGGCAGGGACGAATTCCCAGTAGCCGGCTCTGGTATTACTTGCATCGCTCCAAAGATTGATGGAATATTGTTGTCCTGAACCTGCATTATTCATATACCACGTAACACTACCATTTTCAGACTGCGGAGTGTGAATGGTATAGTAGTAGTTGCCATTTACAGAACCTAAACCGCCCAAGATGAAGTCGTAATACTTATTCTCGGTGTCGTAGTCCCAACGTCCTTCTGCTGATGCAGAAGCATCGCCCGATGTTTTGTGAACAGGCGTACTCTTGACCGAACCATCAGGGAATGCTTTGCACACCAATGCAAATCTGCCACTTCCTTCCGGGTCTGCCTCCACACTCCACCATTGGTAATCGTAATTATCGGCTCCTTCTGTTGCCACATCATTGGGCCACAAACGATTGACCTTAGCAGATTCCTTGCTTGCCAATGGAGAGCCCTCATGGATAAGCTCTATACACTTGCCTATTCGTTTGCTATCATCTCCATTGTAATTGCTCACAATGCGATAATAATACTTCTTCTCCGCCGTATTGGCTTTGGGATAGATGACAGTAGGCGGTTCGGGCTCGGCAACAGCCATGGGAGCAAATTCCCACTTTGTGCTGGCATCGAGGCTATAAATGTTTACAGCATACCCTTGGCCATTCATGGACGAGTTTAAATAGTTGGCAGGTTGGTCACTGGTGGAGATGGTGTAGAAATAGTTGTCGCCCACCTTGCCGCTTGCACCTGAGCCCAAGACAAACTTGTAATTCTTAACAGCATCATCATAATTCCAACGCCCAAAAATGTCATTTGACGTAGGATTGGGATTAACGGAACCTCCAGGCTTTGCCTTGCAGACCAATGCATACTTGCCAGTGCCTGCGGGATCTGCTTCG
>SFQP01000167.1 GCA_004562975.1 bacterium | reverse complement strand
CGCCGTATGCCGAACGGCACGTACGGTGGTGTGAGAGGTCGGTAAACACGAAAATAGGAGATAAACAACCTATGATTAGTGTTTACCTCCTACTCGATTAGCAAATATAGGCATTGGAGCGCGAAACTCCAAATCCGCGTTTCCGGAATTAACAATCAGAATTTTCCTTAAATGGAGGCTGTTCTGGTTGGATAGTTCCCCTTGGATGTCTGCTTGCCGGTTTGTTGCCCCACCTCAACACTTGGCATCCCCAAGCTTTTGAGAAGCCCAGGGATGCCGTATCTTTCTTACACCAAATGAAAGAAATGGTTTGTTATTTCTTGCGATAACCGCACTTCGTGCATACGCCTTCTTCGTTCAGCGCGATGCCGCAGAGCGGGCAGCGGTCAATGCTGCGGTTGACGGGGAACTCTGCCGTAGCGGCATTGACTCCGCTGGTGAAGGTGATTTTGGCAATGTTCAGCTTGTCCTTCAGCAGGTCGTAGACAATCTTGATCATGCCTTCCACGGTCATGGTTTCCTTCGTCACTACCAGACGGCAGTCGGGGTAGGCAGTAGCGAGCTCTGTCTTGAAGGCTTCGCCTTTCATGGTGTTGCGCGGATGTCCGTTGCGGATGCCTTGCTTGTCGTACACGTCAAGGATGGCGGGCAGCAGCGGGTCGTCCTCACGGAGGATGAGCGCGTGGTCAAAGTTCTTCAGTACGTCCCATGCCACTTTCTGGATTTCGTTGCAGGGATACACCATGTTGACGCCCGGCTCAATGGTGTCTTCCACCTCAAGGGTGAGCACGCCGGTGTGGCCGTGCAGATACTGGGCTTCGCCCTGGAAACGATAGAAACGGTGGGCGTACTGGAGGTCAAAAGTGGTGATACTTCTCATGTTTTTTGCGTTTAGGAGTTAAGTAAACAGATGGATTTTCTTTGGAGATTTTCGGCTGCGGTTCGGCATAGCCCGAACAAGTTCGGCTCTGCGCTCACCTTGCACGAAAATTCTCATCGGTTGTCCGATGGTGCAAATGTGAGAAATCCTTTTTTCTTATGCAACAGAAAAATTAAAACTAATCATAGAAAAAATCTATTTTAGGCGTTTTTCGAGGATATCTCAAAGGGTTTTGCCTACTTGTTCTGGGGGGAACGAGATATTCCTTGGTGAAAGGGATGAGGCGGCAAAAGCCAACGCAAATGATGAAAAAGCCTTATTTTTGCCCTACTTTTGCACATATATAATATAGGCTGTTCTGCCGGAAACAATTTTCATTTTATCCCTGATGACCTTACAACAATTAGAATACCTGGTGGCAGTGGACCGTCTGCAACACTTTGGTCGTGCAGCGCACGCTTGCCACGTTTCCCAACCCACATTGAGTGCCATGCTGCAAAAACTGGAAGCGGAGTTGGGCATTACGCTGTTTGAACGCTCGCCGCGTGGGGTGCGCACGACAACCGTGGGACACAAGGTGGTGGAGATGGCCCGCCTCACCCTGACGGCAGCCGAGCGACTGAAACAGGTGGTCGAGGAGGAAACGCAAGGGGTTCAGGGCACGTTCCGCCTGGGCATCCTGCCGACTATCGCTCCTTACCTGTTGCCACGCTTCTTCCCGCAGCTGTGCAGGCAATTTCCTGCGCTCGACCTGCGGGTGACCGAACTGCAAACGCATCGGCTGAAGGAGGCACTGGCTGTCGGCGAAGTGGATGCGGCCATATTGGCTGACATGGGCGATTGGGAAGGGTACGCGAAGCATCCGCTTTACTACGAACAGTTCTTGGCTTATGTCTCAGAGGGTGATGCGCTCTTCGGCCACCGTTCCATCAAGTCGTGCGATTTGCAACATGAGTCGCTTTGGCTGCTTGACGAGGGCCATTGTTTCCGTGACCAACTGGTGAAGTTTTGCAGTCTGAAGTCAGCGGGTGCCAGTCGCCGCGCCTACACGCTGGGCAGCATCGAGACTTTCATGCGCATGGTGGAGGCCGGGCAGGGCATCACCTTCATTCCCGAACTGGCACTTCAGCAACTGTCCGAAACACAACGGAAGTTGGTACGCCCCTTTGCACTGCCCATTCCTACGCGCAGCGTGGTGCTCATCACGCCTCCGCATTTCGTTCGCGACCGTGTGGCCGATTTGCTGGCAGAGCACATCCGCGCTTGCGTGCCGTCGGAAATGCTGAAATTGAACAACTCGGAGCAGAGGGTTTGACAGTCTTGGACCAATCAGGCTTTGTTCTCGGGGGAAAGGGCACTTTACACAATGAAGGGCGCAGCCAAATGCAAAAAGATTGGCTGCGCCCTTCATTGTGTAAGGTGCTTTCCGCTGACGCTGATGGAAAGTCTGCAATGGGAACTGGTTGCTTAGATTACCTCCTCGCAGGCCACCATCTCCACGCCCTTGTACACCACGTAGACCTTGTGGAGCCGGGTCTGTCCGATGTGCGCGCCCACGTTCACCGTTCCGGCATAGCGGCACACCTGATCCCGTGCCTGCTGTACGGCTTTCGCTACCTGTTCGTCTGTGGCCTGGCTCTTGAGGTATTTCAGTTCGACGATGTATGAGTGTTCCATGTCGGTGAAGATTTCGTGGAGCGGTCGGAGGAAAATGTCGGCATAGCCTCCCTGGTTATCCAGTTCGGAGATGGGGCGGTAGAAGCGGCACTGGCTGGTTAGTGCCAGTGTGTAGCCATGCACGAAGGCTTCGCCCTTCTGCCGGTCGCGCTGCGAGGCGAAGGTATGGATGCTGTCGGCGATGTAGCGGAAGAAAGGTTTGAAGTCGCCGCAGTAAGCCATAAGTTGCTCCTTCTTCCTCACATCGTAGCTTTCGAGCGACAGGTCGTTCTCTTTGTAAGTGTCGAGCAGGTACTTGTAGATTTGCTCGCGCACCACCTCGTTGGGGATGACAAACTTCGTGTCGCCCATATAAATGCCCCCGATGGTGAC
>SFQP01000166.1 GCA_004562975.1 bacterium | reverse complement strand
AAAACGGTGTACCTCGTCCTGCATGGCGGTGAGGGTGCGGAACAGTTGGCTCTCGGGCCGCAGCCCGATGGTGGCCGGCGGAAACCCGTAGAGCAGTTCGCGCGTGCGGTGGCGGTCGTCCTTGGCCAGTCCGGCGATGGGGATGGAGAGCCCCAGTTCATCCTCCACCACGCTGCGTATCACTTCCATCTGGCCGCGTCCGCCGTCGGCTATGATGAGGTCCGGCAAGGGCAGTCCTTCGTCTTGCAGCCTGCGGTAACGGCGGCCCACCACCTCGCGCATGGAGGCATAGTCGTCGGGTCCCGCCACGGTGCGAATGATGTATTTGCGGTATTCCTTTTTCGCCGGTTTCAGCTTATCGAACACCACACAGGCCGCCACAGCATCTGCGCCGCTGATGTTCGAGTTGTCGAACAGCTCGATGCGAAACGGCAGGTGGGGCAGTCCCAAATCCTGCTGTATTTCCTTCAACAGCCGCGTCTGTTTCTGTTCCGGGTTCAGCTTCTCGGCCTGTTTCAGTCGGTCGAATTTGTACTGCTTCACGTTCAGGCGCGACAGCTCCAGGAGTTTTTTCTTGTCGCCCTTCTGCGGCACCGTCTGCTCCACCATATCGTCGGGCAGGTCCACGATGAAAGGCACCACAATCTCGCGCGAGGCGCTGTGGTACCGTTCGCGCATTTCCACAATGCCCAGGCGCAGCAGTTCCTCGTCCGTCTCCTCCAGCTTTTTCTTGTATTCAAAGGTGAAAGCCTGGTTGATACAGCCGTTCGTTACGTGCAGGTAGTTGATGTACGCCACCTTGTCCTCGCTCTCAATCGAGAAAACGTCGATGTTGTGGAGTACGGACGACACCACCTCGCTGCGGGCGCGGAAGCGTTCAATCAGTTCGTAACGCTCCTTGATTTCCTGTGCCTCTTCAAAGCGCAGTTCTGCCGCCAAAGCCACCATTTCATCGCGCATCCGGCGTTGAACTTCCGCCGTGTTGCCCTTTAAAATCTCCTTGCAAGCCTCGATACAGCGCAGGTAGTCCTCGCGGCTCTGCCGCCCCACGCAGGGACCTTTGCACCGGTGGATGTGGTAGTCAAGGCAGACCTGGTATTTCCCTTGCTCCACCCCTTCGCGCGTCATCGGCGTGTGGCACGGACGCGGCTGGTACAGGTCGCGGCAAAGCTCCAGCAGGGCGTACATGGTCGGCACGTGGCTGTACGGCCCGAAGTAGACTGCCCCCCGCTTGCCGCGTTGGCGTGTTTTGAAGATACGCGGCAGGTATTCCGTCGTCACAGCGATGGAAGGGTACGTTTTGTCGTCTTTCAGGAGCACGTTGTAGTGCGGCTTGTACCGCTTGATGAGGTTGTTTTCCAGCAGCAGGGCATCCTCCTCGGTGCGCACCACCACGTAGCGAATGTCGCGGATGTGCGAAACCAGCAGCGTCGTTTTGCGCGTCTGTTGGTCCTTGTTGAAATACGAGCTGACGCGCCGCTTGAGGTTCTTGGCTTTCCCCACATAGATGATGGTGCCGTTCTCGTCCAGGTACTGGTAACAGCCCGGCGTTTCCGGCAAGTTCAGGACGATGCCCTTGAGGTATTTTTCCGTTTCTTCTTTGCTGCGCATGGTGGTGGGAGTGTGGCGATGCGTTAGGGTGTCATGCCGACCGTTTCGACGTTTTTATCGAAGCGGCTGGCCGTATTATACAAAAATCCCTGCGTGAGCACATCGCGTGCCGACGCAGGGAGAGATGCGGTTATTCCGTAATGGTAAGCAGGGTTGTGACGTCCAATTCCTTGCCCAGAAACTTCCTACCTTCCAGTCCTTCCATTTTCAGTTCGATGAGGAAGTTGATGAACGTCTGTTTGGGGTGGAACTGCTGCACCAGATCATAGACAGCCAGCATGGAGCCTCCCGTAGCCAGGAGGTCATCGTGGATGAGCACGATATCGTCCGCATTGATGGCATCCGTGTGTATTTCTATCGTATCGTAGCCGTACTCCTTCTGGTAAGTAGCTTTGTACGTTTCGGCCGGCAGTTTTCCCGGCTTGCGTGCCATGACGAAACCTGCCCCCAGTTTTTCCGCCAGCATGGCACCGATTACGAAGCCCCGGCTTTCGATACCCACGACCTTGGTTATACCTTTATCCTTGTAGAGGCGTACCAATTCATCCAGCATTTCCTTGATGCAATCGGGGTTTTTGAAGAGCGTGCTAACGTCTTTGAAGTGGATGCCCGGCTTGGGGAAATCGGGCACGTTGCGTAGGTTGCTTAACAACAATTCTCGGTTCATTTTCTCTTTGATTTAGAGTTATAAAGTATAGGTTTGTTTCACGTGGAACGCTAACAAAATACCGTGTTTAACGGGCTTTTGAAGGTGTTGGCAGGCTTTTGTGGTTCTTTCCCTTAAAGTTTTACTCTAAGAAAGCATCCCGCCCTGCCCATTCCTAAAGCGATGTGCGCAGAGCGGGATGGTGGGGCTTACCTTCCCAGCAATACCAGCAGCACACTGATGTCGCTGGGCGATACACCGGGAATGCGTCCAGCCTGCGCCAAGGTTTCCGGATTGATGGCTTCGAGCTTTTGGCGCGCCTCCGTGCTCAACTGTGTGATTTCGGCATAATTGAAGTGGCCGCGTATGCGTATGTTTTCCAAACGCTGCATCTTGTCGGCCAAAGCACGTTCACGGGCGATGTAACCGTGGTACTTCATTTCGATTTCCGCCGCTTCAATCGTTTCCTCCGCGTCCGTTTCGATTTTGTCCAGGAACTGCCCGAACGGTTCTATTTCCTCCGCCAGATTGTGGAGCGTGATTTGAGGCCGGTTGATGAGGTCGTACAATTTGCAGCCGCCGTGGAGTGGGGTAGCCCCGAGTCTTTCCAAGAAAGGATTGATGCGGGGAGCCTTCACGGGGAAGGTTTTGCAGAAGTCAATGATTTGAACGAT
>SFQP01000165.1 GCA_004562975.1 bacterium | reverse complement strand
ATCATTGCCTCCAGTAACCTCGTTGAGAGCATCAAGGGCTGTCTCGCGGTCTGCCTTCTCAAACATAGGTTCACCGGTTTCCTCGTTGATGGGTACACGCTCCAATGCGGTAGGCTGGCGGTTTGCCTCCTCTTCCTTGCGCTGTTGTTCCTGCTCCAACATCTGTTGGTTGTGCTGCTGCAACTGATCGGCTTGCTCTTGCGGAATGGTGATACCGTTGCTCTGTGTTGCTTCATTGAAGGCACTGTGGGCGTACTGTTGCAACTGCTCATCGGTAAGCTGTGATACGTTTTCAGCCGAATTTGGTACGTTTTCACCGTTTCCCTGTACGTTTTCACCGTTTCCTGGTACACCAAGCACGGCTTCGTGCTCGGCTTGAATGTTTGCGTATGCCTCATCGAGTTCTGTCTGTGGGTCGATGGCCTCACCAAGAGAGAACAGCTGGTCCGGGCTGGCAAACTTATATTCGCCAGTCTCTGCATCACAGATAACAATACTATGATCCGAATTGCGCACATCAATGCCGGAACCATCGGGGAGCATCACGACATTGCCCTTGACAACGTACACTGGCTTGTCGTTAACCTTCATGGTTGCAGGCTGAACAACGCCCATATCCTTATGGGTGTGTCGTTCCACATTGGCTTCAACCTCCTTGCGCTTGCCGTCGGCGGCTTCATTGGAAGCGTCCATAACGCCCTCCATTGCTGCCTTGGCATTGACATAGTAGAGTACTGCGTCCTGCTGGTCTTCGCTCAGTTCCGGATTGTTGACAAGCGGCCAAGGGTCTTCGTTTATTTCTGCAATGCGCATTTCAGCGTCAGCACCGAAGGCATCCTCACACATCTGGTAAGCCTCCTGCATACGCAAAGTAATGGCATCTACCTCGGCCTTAGCATCGGTATCGCCTTTCTCCACCTTATCCCAAAGCAGACGTGCTTGGTCGTATGCGGCTGCGGCGGCTGACTCTGCCTCCGACATAGGCTGCTCTGCCTCTGCGCTGGCTCCTGCCTCCTCGCTCTTCTGTTCTGGGAACAAACGCTTGATATAGTCTTCTACAGCTGCTTGCTCCTCTTCGGTGCGGTTTTTCGGCTCCTTGCGTAGTGAAGCGTCAACGTCCACGCCGGTTTCCTCCTTGATTGATGCGCGGATGGCTTCCGGACGTTCATCGTCTGCCATTGACTTATTGGCTTCTATGGCGCGGTCTATATCCTCAACCATCTTGCCATAGGCCGCAATAGCATCCTTGTCGCCCTCCTTCACAGCCTTGTAGTTGTGCATGACAGTGGCAAAGTCGGCACCGGGTGCAACAGACTCAACAGCGGCTTGCACAACCTTGGCATTGGCGGCTGCTTCCTTGTAGCGTTCACCAACGTCCACACTGTTAAGCTCTGCCTGACGCATGATGTTGGCCTCCTCCTTCTTTGCCTCTTCCTCATTTTTGAAGTGGCGGCTCGTTACAACCTCGCCTTGTGCGGTCACAGCCTGTACTGTCACGCCGTTCGCATCCTTATTGGTTGTATAACCAGTGACGGTGCCCATCGGCAACATACGTCCAGTGAGGATATAATATGCCTTCGCTCTTGCACTCTGACTGACGTTCGGGTCCTGCATGAGGCGTTCCATAGCTTCGTAGCCGTCAAACTCAGGATTGCTCACACGCTCGGCCTCTGCATGTTGGTAGTCAACGTCAAAGGTCATGGTCTTGCCGTCCGTCATGGTCGGCTTGGCTTTTGGATTGTTCGGCTGCTTAGGTGTGCGAGTGAAGAGCGATGCAAGGTCACCATATCCGTTACGTCTGAGTTCCTCACGTTCCTCCTTGGTGAAGTCGAGGTCACGCGGACTCGCATCCATGCGCTTACGTAGTCTCTCAGCAAAACTTCTTCGGTTGTGGTTGCGCTCCTCCATGGTCTTAGGCTCAGCTATAGGACGAAGACCGGCAATAACCTGCGGTGCCGACTTGATACCGTGGCTTACCTTGAAGCCCAACATCATAGCCATGTTGTCAGTCCAGATGTCCATTGCCTTGCGCTTTCTTGGGTCGTCGTCTGCTAACTGTGCGTTCTCGATCCATTCGGGAGTGGCAAAAATAGTTCCCTCGGCAACAGTAGAGGTCATAAGCTCTCCTGCACGGATGCCTACCTTGCCAGCCGTGCTCTCAGTGGCCTTCACCAACTTGTCAGACACATTGCCCAACACTGGAGATAGGGTACCGGTAACCGAACCGAGCAACATGCCGTGCCCGGTTGCCTTTAACATGTCGCCAGCTGAAAACTCATACTCGCCAGTTTCCGGGTTCAATGTTCCGCCCAGCCTCACCTGCTGCTGCATGTTCTTCAAGCCCTCGAATGTACCGAAGTTGGCAGAACCTGCGGCCACTCCTGCAACCATACGTCCGGCAAGTGTACGACCGACGTAACGCTCTGCAGCTTCCTTGCTTGCGACTTTAAGTGCCATCTTGCCACTCAGTTTCAAGGCTTGTTTACCTGCAAAGCTACCAACACCACCCGAAATATAGGTAGTCGGGTCAATAGCCATATTCAAAACGGTACCAGTGATGTCGAGCGCACGATGATCTGTGCCATATCTGCCCATCGCGTCCATGTCGGCGGCCTCTGTTCCGATGGAGTGGGAGAATAGACGTGCTGCCATGTTGTCGGCTATTGTCTGTGAGAAGAACGGCTGGTCTGCAACCTTGCGAAGAAGGAACTCCGTCTTACTCTTAGGCATTCGTGCTTGCACTGCACGCTCATACATAGCGTGGTACACCTCGCCTTGCAGGGCTTCCTTTGCAGCTTGCGACACCGTTCTGCCTTTCAGCTCCGACGGATGCTCACGGAAGTAGCGGCTGTAGTTCAGTATCTGTTCGTCCTTATACTCCTGCGGCATATTCTGCAACACCGACTGTGCCATC
Organism: bacterium; assembly: GCA_004562975.1. The sequence goes on along the minus strand of SFQP01000165.1, from coordinate 93 downwards.
TTCTCCAGATTGAACGTGTCCTGACGCTTGGCTGCTCGTTTGATGTCGCGCAAAGTCTCGTCACCTCGTCGCAATGGCATACCATCGGGACCA
>SFQP01000164.1 GCA_004562975.1 bacterium | reverse complement strand
TTACTGCACAGGCCACAAGAATCCTGTGCGCCACTACTTTGACGAAGAGGAGAAACAACTGCGTGAACGCATACAAGCCCATTTCCCCGGGAAAAGAACAGGCATTGCCGACACCGACAAGGCCGAAGAAAATTATCTGGTGTTTGTTGGCAGCGACAGAACACGCGGAGCCTACTGGTTGTACAACGCTCTTTCCGACAAGCTGACGCACATGGCCGATCTCGCTCCCTGGCTCAAAGAGGAAAGCATGAACGAGATGTTTCCCGTATGTTACACCACCCGCGACGGGCTGCACATCGAAGCCTACCTTACCCTGCCCCACGGGCTGGACCCCGATGAGGCGAGAGCACTCCCCGTGATAGTCAATCCGCATGGCGGGCCTTGGGCGCGGGACACCTGGGGGTTCAGCTCCGAAACACAGTTTCTGGCCAATCGGGGCTATGCTGTGTTCCAAATGAACTATCGCGGCTCCACGGGTTATGGCCGCGCCTTTCTTGAAGCAAGCTACAAGCAGTGGGGACTGCGTATGCAGGACGACATCACCGACGGCGTGAAATGGCTCATCAGCAAAGGCATTGCCGACCCGGACCGCATTGCCATTTATGGCGGAAGCTACGGCGGATACGCCACGTTGGCGGGCTTGTGCTTCACACCCGACCTCTACGCCTGCGGCATCGACTACGTAGGCGTGAGCAATCTGTTCACCTTCATGCAGACCATACCGCCTTACTGGCGACCGATGTTGGAAATGATGTACGAACAGGTGGGACATCCGGAAAATGACCGCGAACAGCTGGCGGCCACCTCGCCCGCACTCCACGCCGAGAACATCCGTGTGCCGCTCTTCATTGCGCAAGGGGCCAACGACCCACGTGTCAACAAGGCCGAGAGCGACCAGATGGTGGAAGCCTTGCGCCAAAAGGGCGTGGAAGTGGAATATATGGTAAAGGACAACGAAGGACACGGCTTCCACAACCAAGAAAACCGTTTCGACTTCTATCGCGCCATGGAACGGTTCTTGAACCAATGGATTGGCTCAAAAAGGGAAAGCACAATGAATAATGGATAGGTAGTCGCGTAAAGCTTTCCAAGAAACTGGCAACAAATGGTTTCTATAGAAAGCTACCAAGCATACGAAAGCAGCCACCTCTATCAGGCGGCTGCTTTCGTATGATAAATTAGCTCCAATAGTTTATGGGACCTTCGTCCAGCTCGTCATCGTCCTCAAAGGGAGGAGCCATCACGGGCTTGTCGGGGTCGGCACTGCCGTCGCCTAAAGAAACGGCTATCACGCCTTCCGTACGAAGGCTCATGCTGCTTGCTACAGGATGCTGGTATGTCTTTTTTTGCATGGTGAAAAAGTCTTTTGGTGATTGATGATTGACTGCGCCCGAAGCGAGAGAGGGCAGATAGCTATAGAGGGCTATAGATAACGACAGGTAACTATAGGAATCTATAGCTCCCACCCTGCCGGGCGCAGCCGATGATTTACTGTCATTTTCCCCGGGGAGCAATGATTTTCTGCTTGCCTCGGATATATACACCCGGCGCACCGGGCTGCTTGACGCGACGGCCGTTCAGGTCGTAAAGCGTGTCGGCCTCGCGGCTGCCGGAAGCAGCCTCCTTCAACGCGGTGAACACGCCCTCCAACCCGAGGGCACGCTCCGTGCCGCCGTAGTTAAGGTAGCACTTGTAGGCAGGCACCGTGACGGGGCGTGCCGGGTCAATGCGGTAGAAGGCCACCTTGCCCTGCTTCTGCAGCACATACCCCTCGCTCACTTCCGTATCCTGCATCACGCCGGTGAGCAGGCCGCCCGTACAGCTCGTTACTCCACCCTCGGACAGCCCCGTGAAGCTGTACGTGCCCGGCTGGCCTGTAACGAGCAGCGGCGTGTAGGCCGGGATGGAGGTCTGCATCTCCGTCACCACCTGGGAACCGACCACGTCCACACAGGTGAACGCCTGCATATTCTCCGGCAGCTGCGCAGCGAAAGGCAGGCACAGCGTGCCCACGCCATCCTCGCCCAGCGTGCAGTCTATACGCTGGCCGTCCACGCCGCCCTGCACCGTCATCTTCATCACCACAGGCTCCTGAGGCTGCGACGCACCGCCTTCAGCAAAGGCGAACTTGCAGTCCACTATCCTCACCTCATACTCCCCGTTCAGCATCGTCGGGTCGGCAATGAGGCCGATGGTGAAGATTTCATCCACCGGATTGCCGTCGAGGTCGTCGGGATAGTAGTCCTGGTTCAGCGTGGAATAGGATATCACCTTGATCAGGTCGTCCTGCGGCATGTTGCAGGCGATGGTGTGGGTCGTCGTGGCGCGGTCCACATTGAGCGAGATGTCGTCCACATACTCGCGGCCCGAGCGGACCTGGGCGATGTGGATGCCCTTCGGCACCACGATGGAAAGGCTGAAACCCGTGTAGTTCACCACGTCGTTCTCCGAAACGGTCAGGTGCGTCACGGTAGTGCCGTCAGCCGTCATCCCGAAGTCGTGGCCCCACACACGGAGCGTTTCGGTCTGGGCCTGTGCCCGCGCCACCAAGGACGCGAGCAGCAGGAATAGGAAAAACATTTTTCTGTTCATGGTTGCAATGATTCTCTAAGTCGTTGTCGTTTGATGGGGGATTTCGCTGCCGTGGAGGGTTGCGTGAGGAATATCCGGCCTATGCCCACCACGTCCTCGATGTCTATCTGTCCGTCGCCGGTGATGTCCGCCGCCTTCAGGTAGATGACATCCGTCTTCCCGAGGAAGTAACGCATGGCGTTCACCACGTCTTCGATGTCCACCGTGCCGTCCGCATTGGCATCGCCGTTGAGGTACGTGCCCAGGGAGGCTTCGCGTGCCATTTCCTTCACCTCCACGTTACCGGCGGAGTCGACCGCCAAGGCGCAGAAGCCGTAGTCCATGCCGTCGTACACCCGGAAGCTGATCTCGGCGGAGTCGGCCGGACACTCGCCCGCCTTCTCCCACAGCTCGCCGCTGCCGTACTGCACATACACCTC
>SFQP01000163.1 GCA_004562975.1 bacterium | reverse complement strand
CCTCAACGGCTTTGCCGTCAAAGCACTGCAACAAAGCGGCATTGCCACCGACAGCAAGGCGGCCTTCACCCTCACACTCGGCGTGAAGGGCGACAAGGCGGTGAAGAAATATGCCGCACGCATACCGGCACACGCTCAGGGCTACCTCCTCGAAATCACACCCAAGGGGGCCGTGATTGCAGGTGCCGACGAAGCCGGACTCTTCTATGGAGTACAAACCCTGCTCGGCTCCATCGCTAAAGGAAAAATAGAATGCTGCACCATCACCGACTGGCCCGACGTGGCATTCCGGGGAACCGTGGAGGGTTTCTACGGCACTCCGTGGAGCCACAAGGCACGCCTGAGCCAGATTGAGTTCTACGGACGCAACAAAATGAACGTCTATATCTACGGTCCCAAGGACGACCCCTACCACCGCGACCACTGGCGCGAGGCTTACCCCGATGCCGAAGCCAAACGCATTCAGGAACTGAACGAACACTCCAAACAATGGGGCGTGAACTTCTACTGGGCCATCCACCCGGGCATCGACATCAAATGGACACCGGAGGATCGCGACGCGCTCATGGCCAAACTCGAAAAGATGTACAACCTGGGCATCCGCTCCTTTGCCGTGTTCTTCGACGATATCTGGGGCGAAGGCACCAAGGCCGACAAGCAGGCTGAACTCCTGAACTATGTGGACGACAACTTCATCGCCAAGCACAAGGACGTTTCGCCGCTCATCATGTGTCCCACGGAATACAACCGCGCCTGGGCCAACGACGAGAAGGGCTACCTCCGCACCCTAGGCACCAAGATGAACAAGGACGTGCAAATCATGTGGACGGGCAACACGGTGGTTCATTGCATCGACAAGGAGAGCATGGAATGGATCAACCAGCGCATCGATCGCAAGGCTTACATCTGGTGGAACTTCCCCGTGAGCGACTTCGTGCGCGACCATATCCTGCTCGGCCCGGCCTACGGCAACGGACTTGACATAGCCGATGACCTCTCGGGCTTCGTTTCCAATCCCATGGAACACGCCGAGGCTTCCAAAATATCGCTCTACGGCATCGCTGACTACTGCTGGAACATGAAGGCGTACGACGAGAAGCGCGACTGGGAGAAGGGGTTGCAGGCCGTACTCCCCAGCAACACCGCCGCACTCCGCACTTTCGCGCTCTACAACAAGGACCTCGGCCCCAACGGGCACGGCTTCCGCCGCGAAGAGGGCGATGAACTGAAAAGCATAGCCGAAAGCGCACTGGGAGGCGACGTGCAGGGCGCAGCACTCCTCTTGCAGAAATGCTACGAGCTGAAAACCGCTGCCGACGTGTTGCTCGGCGACAAGTCGAACCCTGAACTGAACCGCGAACTCCGCCCCTGGCTCCTGCAAGCCAAGAACGTGGCCGACTACGGCGCAACGGTGTGCATGATGAGCCTTTCCCGCATGAGCAACTACCAGCTGGGCGAAACCACCTTCGAGCAACTCCACCAACAGGCCCGCTCGCTGCAAGAGCAGATGTACGAGCTTGAAAACTCCAACGTGCGCCACGCCCTGCAACCGGGCATCAAGGTGGCCACCAAGGTCATGCTGCCCACGCTGAACAAACTCTTCACCCAAGCCACCGACAAATACAACCAGGAAAAGGGCACCACACTCCTCAACGTGGCGGACTACAATCCCTACAAGCTCACCTCGGACGTTACGCAGCTGGCCCTGCTCCCCGTAACGGTGCGCGGCAACGATGTCAACGTGTCGCCCGCCCTCGAAGTCATCAACTGGCAGAACGGCGGCAGCCTCCTCCTCGAGTGTGACCGCGACATCACCTTCGCCGGCATGGACTTCAACCTCGGCGTGCCCGACGTGGCCAAACACTTCAAGCTCGAGCTCTTCTCGGGCGGACAGTGGAAAACGGTGAGCCTGCTCCATTACAGTGCCGACGACCCCGTCATCCACACGGGCAACGAACTCGGCGGCATGACGGCCTCGAAGCTCCGCCTGACCAACGTCAGCGGCAGCGAACAAAAGGTGTACTTCAAGCACTTCAAGTTCGTGAAGCAATAAGTCCCGAACATTCCTCCACCCTTGCTGCGGGAAACGAAGCGGCAGGCAGTGGGGAGCCGGCGGCTCCCCACCACGACAAGCCTGCGGTTCCGTTTCCCGCTTATTTTGTCCTTTTCCAGACCCTCCACCCCCATTTTATTTGCCGAAAATCAGGAAACACAGCGCAAACCTACACGCAAAACAAAAAAACTTGTACATTTGACGCGCAATCCAATGCCTTCGTTTCAGATACACGAACCTATCGACAACCTAATAATCTAACTCAATGACACGTTGCTTACTTCTGGTGTGTGGCTTGCTGTACTCCTTGACCGCCACACTTTGGGCACAGAAATTTGACCCCAACACCAAATACAAAATCGGCTGCAAATACTACGGCACGGGCGTTGTCGTGCCCGGCGTGGCGCACGGACAGACACCGGAACTTTACTTCGACACCTCCGGCACGCTGACCGACGACGCCTGGTGGTACATCAAGGCCGACGGTGCGGGCTATACCATTTCCAACGCCTCCTCCCGGCAGTACATTACCTACACCACCGAGCGTTTCCCCGGTGCTGTGAAAGGCTTGAAACTTACCGACATAGCGCAGAGCGACGACAGCCGCTGGACCTTCGAGAAACGCGGCGATTACTACGTCATCAAAAGCGTCAGCAACCCCACCCAGTGGTTCAACCTCCGCTCCGACGGCACCTACCTGCTCGGCACCTACACGGGGTCAGGCTCTGACAACGAGTGCTTCAGCATCACGAGCGACGAAAGCGGCGGAGGCGACGACAAACCAACGGTTCCCTTCACCGGCCAGGCCGGCATCTCCGACCAAGGGGAATACTGGGAGAACACCGGCCTCCCCCAGCCCGTGGTCTACACCGAAGACACCTCCAACCCCGTGCTCTACTCCATCGTCAACCTCCGCACGAAATACTACGCCTACAACGATGCCGGCTCCATTGCCGAAACGAT
>SFQP01000162.1 GCA_004562975.1 bacterium | reverse complement strand
CACCATGTCACAGTAGTCACTGCTGAGCGGCTTCACCAAGTAAGGATAGTTGGCCTTCAACGTCACGCCGGGCTGCTGGCGGAAGCTCTCCACCACGGTCTTTTCCGCCTTGCCATCGTTGTCCAAGTCATACTGATGCACGTTGTTGATGCGTGAGAAGGCATATTTGTCGCAAAGCTCGGAGGTCAGCGTCAAGTCGAAAGGCACGTACCACGTAGTCCATTCCGTCGAGCCAAACGAGCGGCTGTAGGTGAAGTCAGCCGCAGTAAATACCGCTTGGTTGTCGTACGTTGTGGCATCCAGCACGTCGTATCTTGCCACGCTGAAGACCGTCGCATCCTCATTGGGAACAGCTTCGATAGTTCCTGCCGCATCGACAAAATATTGTCTATGATTGCATCCTTCATCCTGACATACTTTGTAATAAATCTTTTTGCCATTGTCGAATAGGATTTCGCCTGTAAAGTCATGCTTGAAAGTGAAATAACCGGTTGTATAGTTGGCATAGTTGGCATCTGTTTTGTCGGGATCATACGGAATGGCACCAACAAGGGATGTACAGCCGGAAAACATGGAATATGAGGAGGTAACACTCTCTGTTGTGAACAAGTCAGAAGCATATATGGTAACGAGGCCTGAGCAACCATAGAACATTTGGATCATTTGTGTCACGTTGGCTGTGTTGAAGCCTGACAGGTCGAGCGAGGTGAGGCCCGAGCAATTCCTGAACATACTGTTCATATTCGTCACCTTGTCGGTGTTGAAACTTGACAGGTCAAGCGAGGTGAGGCCTGAGCAATTATTGAACATAGCACTCATATCCGTCACATTGTCGGTATTGAAGTTTGACAGGTTAAGCGAGGTGAGGCCTGAGCAATAAAAGAACATCTGGCCCATACTCGTCACGTTGGCTGTGTTGAAGCCTGACAGGTTGAGCGAGGTGAGGCCTGAGCAATTATAGAACATACACTCCATATTCGTCACGTTGTCGGTGTTGAAGCCTGACAGGTTAAGCGATTTGAGGCCTGAGCAATAAAAGAACATCTGGCCCATACTCGTCACGTTGGCTGTGTTGAAGCCTGACAGGTTGAGCGAGGTGAGGCCTGAGCAACCACTGAACATACAGGACATATCCGTCACATTCGCGGTGTTGAAACTTGACAGGTCAAGAGAGGTGAGGCTGGAGCAATAGTAGAACATATAGCTCATATCCGTCACATTCGCGGTATTGAAGTTTGACAGGTCAAGAGAGGTGAGGCCTGAGCAATACTGGAACATATAGTACATATTCGTCACATTGGCGGTATTGAAGTTTGACAGGTTAAGCGAGGTGAGGCTTAAGCACCAAGAGAACATATAGCTCATATCCGTCACATTCGCGGTATTGAAGTTTGACAGGTCAATCGAGGTGAGGCTTGAGCAATTGCAGAACATAAAGATCATATCCGTCACATTCGCGGTGTTGAAACTTGACAGGTCAATCGAGGTGAGGCCTGAGCAATTTTGGAACATAAAGCTCATATCCGTCACATTCGCGGTGTTGAAACTTGACAGGTCAATCGAGGTGAGGCCTGAGCAAAACTCGAACATATAGCTCATATTAGTCACCTCTGAAGTATTGAGGTTCTCCATACCTTGGATCTCTTTCAATGCACTACAAAAATAGAACCACATATAGCATGTAGTTGGTCTTGCTTCAGCGAATGATGTGTCAATTACAACTTTCTTGATGCTGGACCTTTTGACATACCACCCGGGTTGGGAAGAAGACGTAGGAACATCAAACACCAGCTGGCTTTCCGTACTCGCCGGCTTGTTTTCGTCATACTTAAACGTCATTGTACCAGTCTTGGTGTCAAGTACCGTGTACATCGTTTTTTGTGCCCACACCGCGCTGAAGCAGAGGAAAAGGGTGAGGAGTGAGAATAATTTTTTCATGAAAAAGGATACAGAAAAGGCGTGCAACCATTCGTTTGCTTGCCTATTCTCGGGCTACCGCCAAGTGGCCTCACAACCAACAAGCGCAGAATGGCTCACGCCTTGGGGCGTGAACCTTCATACTGCTTGTTCTCGGTCGATGAATATTGGCGGTATTCGAGAATAGAGAACAAGAGCAAAAAGCTCAGTAATATGTATGTTCTATATCAAGTCAAAGGGAACGGAACGCACGCGGAGTGAAAATGAGGGGAGGCTGTGTGCCTCGTTGTTATATCTCTCAATGGCCTGACCGCTGCCCAAAGTGCTGGTGTGCGGAGGCGGTGCGTTCATCGGGGCTGTCTGTTTCGTAGGTGGCAATCCAGACCGCAGGCGGAAAGATGCTGCGGAGGAATTTGCGGGAATAGGGAGTTAAAAAGGTGAAACGTGGCATTCTGTCTGTCAGGGTCGTGGGGCGAGTGAATGCGTGTTCGCCGGCAACCGTGTAGGCAAAAGTAGTACAAGCGCTGGGATATGGCAAGGAAAGTCCGGTGTTTTTCAAGTTCAGGGCGGGGAGGGTAGTGGTGTAGACCACGGTACCGAAGCCCATGTCGAGCTGCTCAAAGGTCTTCAGCTCACCCGTTTCTAAAGAATTCCTCGGGAGCCCACTCGTCGCGCCATTCTACCACGGGGACGTTGTCCTTGAAGGTGATGGGCAACCAGATGTAGCGGGCATCGATGGGATGCTTGGGTCGCCAGATGTCCGCCATGAAGATGAAAGCACCGGGCTTTCCCTGCACGGGCAGGATGTAGGTGCTCTGTCCGCCGAAGGTCAGCTTCGCGCCAGGGCCGACGCAGGGCGAGGGCAACTGCTTCCAAGGTCCGCTGATGCGTTCGGCGGTGAACATCCGCGCCTCGTTCGGGTCCCAGCCCGTGCAGCCGCTGGTGATGAGCCAATAGCGGCCTTCGTGCTTGAAGATGGCGGGTGCCTCGTTTTGTCCGCCGGGGGCGATGCGCCAATAGCGGCCTGTGTGGAAGGTGAAATCGTCCGAAAGTTCCGCCACTTGGAGCGTGAGGTTGTCCTCGGAGGAGAAGATATGGTAAGCCCGGCCGTCGTCGTCAACAAAGAGCGTCATGTCGCGCGCCATCTGGCCTCCGTTGAAGTCGCGTTTAAGAAAAAGCCCCTGCGCGATGGCTTTGCGCCATGGGTTCGTCCACCATTGGCCGTAGTTTGCGGTGTTGAGCGTGTCGGCACAGGCGCGGTCGGCCTCGGTCCAGTTGGCGGGCCAGCAGTAGGGGTTCACACGGCCCGAGCGCAGGTATTGGAAAGGCCCGGCCGGCTTGTCGGCCACCGCCACGGCAGCCCGGGCGGCAGCATAGCCGCGCCCTTTCAGTTCGAGGTGGAACCACATGACGAACTTGCCCGTCCGGGGGCAGTAGATAACTTTGGGGCGTTCCAGGGTGCAGCCCTGCTCGATGTCGCTGCCCACCTGATTTTCTACCGGCAGGGCCACGCCGCAGTAAGTCCAGTTCACGAGGTCCTTGGAGCGGTAGCACATTACGCCCACCAGGGCAGCCGAGGTGTTCTCGGCCTTGTGCTCGCCGTACCAGTAGTAATATCCTTTGTGGAACATCACGCCGCCACCGTGGGCGTTGATGTGGTTGCCGGCAGCGTCGGGCCAGATTTCACCGGGCTTGATGGTGCGTTCTTTGCCCGTCATGGGCAACGCTAAAAGCAGGAAGGACAGGAATGAAAGGAGGTTTTTCATACAAAGTAGACAGAGTTTAGGGTTTGCACGGCAAAGTTAAGGAATATGGATTGGCAAACGGGTGCGCTGCTAATGAATAATGAAAGTTCATGAGGTGATGGTCGCTTCGCTCCCAGATCATGAGGTTATCTTCATAACCTAATCCCTCATAACCTATGTTTGCATTCTTAAACGGCGCTGCGCTGCAATTACAGGACTTTTAGGGAAAGTCCCCCCCACACTTTTTGAGGCCTCATTCAGGTGGGGCGGCTGCTTTTCCCATACGTTTTCAATGTGGGACAAGCAAAAATGCTCCTAAACGGAAAGAAATGTGAATAAATCTGTAGTTTTTGCACGAAACCCTTGGGCTGTGTGCAAAACAGCCTTACTTTTGCCGCAGTTTTTACCAATAAATACGATAAATGAGAAAACATTTCCTCACTTCCGCCCTTGTGCTGGGCACCACAGCTACGGCTTGGGCCGGGGGCTTCCTGACCAATTCCAACCAGAATGCGGCATTCCTGCGCAACCCGGCGCGCGACGCTTACATCGCCATTGACGGTTGCTATTACAACCCCGCCGGTGTGGGCTTCATGAGCGAAGGATGGCATTTGGGCTTCGACATCCAGAGTGCCTACCAGACTCGTACGGTCGAGACCTTCTTCCCCTTCTTTCAGGGCGGCATCGTGAACGGCATAGCCAACAGTCGGAATCAGGAAAAGAAGTTCGAGGGCAAGGCCACCGCGCCTGTCATCCCCTCCATCGACTTGGCACGTGTGGGCAAGCGTTGGTTCGCCACCTTACACTTCGGCATCACCGGTGGTGGCGGCAAGTGTAAGTTCGACGACGGTCTGCCTTCGTTCGAGAGCCAGGTGGCCATGGTTCCCGTGCTGGTCAACGCCATCAATCCCGGTGCCGTGACAGGTTATTCCATGGACACGTACATGCAGGGTCGCCAGTACTACTTCGGAGGCCAGTTTGGCGTAGGTTACAAGCTGCTTCCCAACCTGAGTGTCAGCGCAGGTGGCCGCGTGGTTTATGCCGACTGTAACTACTACGGCTATGTGCGCAACATCCAGGTGCAGACCGCTGCCGGACGGGTGCCTGCCGGCACGTTCTTCGAGAACGCCAATATGCCCCACTTCGCCGCTTTGGCCGGTGACCGCGAGCTCAACTGCGACCAGACGGGCTGGGGATTTACGCCCATCATCGGTGTGGACTACCAGCTTGGCAAACTCAACCTGGCTGCCAAGTATGAATTCAAGACCCGTCTGCGCCTGAAGAACCGTTCCGGCGAGAACACCAGCGGGCTGGAGGAATACGACGACGGCAAAAAGCTTCCTGCCGACATTCCCGCCATCCTCACCCTCGGCGCGAAGTACGACGTGAAGGATAACGTCCGTCTGTCGGCCGCCTTCCACTACTATTTCGACAAGCAGGCCACCCAGTACGGTGCCCGCGAGGAGAAGCTCGAAGGAGGCGGATGGGAAGTGTTGGCTGGTGCTGAAGTTGACCTCAGCAAACGGATTACCGTGAGTGCCGGTTGGCAAACCACCAACTACGGACTGGGCGACAACAGCCGCTTTATCAGCGACATGAGTTTCGTGACCAACTCCAACTCCGTGGGTCTGGGTGCCCGCATCAAGCTGCGCGAACGTGTGGCTCTCAACGTGGCCTACTTCAAGACCATTTACAAGCACTACGAGCGCAAGATGGACGACTACTGCGACATCAAGCAGACCATGGGCGGCATGGTAACGCCCCTGGCTCAGCAGTTGCAGGCCGGTGCACAGCAGTTGCAGGGTGTCATCACCAACCCCAACACGCCGGAGGCCGATCG
>SFQP01000161.1 GCA_004562975.1 bacterium | reverse complement strand
CGTGCAGCTCCATGAAGTGGCCGAAGGCGCGCCCTCCCAGTCCCGCGCTGCGCAGGTCAGGACAGATGGCAAAGTGTTCTATATATATAAAGGAGTCAAAATCCCACCAAGTGAGCAGTCCGCAGAACGCACCGTCGTGGCAGACCGCTTCAGCGTGAAACAGTTTGTTGCCGGTCATCAGCCCGGTCCACTGTTCCGTGGGACGGCGTTCCACTTCGGGAAATGCCGTTTCGTACAGCCTGGAGGCCGCTTGCAGAAAAGCAGGGTAGAGAGGAAGGAGTTGAAGCATGGTCGGGGGGAGGCTAAAAGGTCAGGAGATAAATCGGAGCGTAAGGATTTTGGCCAGCCGCTCGCGCAGTTTCGCCTCGTCGTCCAAACGCACGCTCACGGTGAGCAAGGTCTCCGTGGCCGTGTAGTCGCGAGCGGTGATGTCCGCTCCGGCTTCACGCACAAAGCGCATGGCCACGTCGGCCTCGGCATACGGCGCGGCCACCTTGATTTGGGCGCACACGATGCAGGTTTTCTTTTCCGCTTCGTCGAGTGCTTCGCCCGCTACCGTTTTGTAAGCCACGCCGAGCGGCCCTGTGCCCAGCTTCACACCGCCGAAGTAGCGCACCACCAGCACCATGACATACGTCAGTCCGCGCGAGATGATTTGTCCCAATATGGGGCGTCCCGCCGTTCCCGAAGGTTCGCCGTCGTCCTGGGCGCGTGTGCTTTCGCCGGCATTTCCCAGCACATAGGCATAGCACACATGGCGTGCGTCGTAGTATTTCTTCTTGAATTGTGCCGCCAGCTGTTTGGCCTCCTCTTCGGTATCGACGTGGAAGGCGAAGGCCAAAAAACGCGAGCGTTTTTCGGTAAGCTGCGCTTCGGAGGGGGCTTTGATGGTCTGGTAGCTGTCGCTCATGGAGCAATTTATAATATATAATGTAAAATGTATAATGTATAATGTATCATGAGGTCTACGACGTTCATACAGGACGAAGCAGAACCGCCGCCACCATTGGCGTAGCCTTCATTATACATTATACATTATACATTTTACATTATGCATTATTGAAATGGTACAGGAAGGTGGCTACGCCGGTGAGCGCGGGTTTGCGCTGGTCCTTGATTTCGATGGTGAATTTGATTTCCGTTTTGCAGATGCCGCGCAGGTTGGCGATGCTTTGGAGCGAAGCCACCAGGCGCACGCTTTGTCCGCTCAGCACGGCTTGGCCGTATTTCATCTTGTCCATGCCGTAGTTCACCATCATTTTCAGGTTGTTCACCTGGATGATTTGTTCCCAGAGGTAAGGCAGGAGTGAGAGCGTCAGGTAGCCGTGGACGATGGTCTGTCCGAAGGGACCGTTCTTCGCGCGTTCCGGGTCAACGTGTATCCACTGGTGGTCGAGCGTGGCATCGGCAAAGGCGTTGATGCGGTCCTGATCCACTTCGAGCCAGTCGGAAACACCGAGTTCCTGACCCACGTATTGTTCAAATTCTTCGTAGGAGTTGATTGTCAGCATAGCAATTAAAGTAGGTGAAAGAGAATGTGAAAAAAATTTCTCGGTTGGCGAAGGAGTGAAGGCAGCCTATCGCTTGGAAAGCTCATCCATCGTGAGCGACGTGATGAGCATCTGCGGTGTCAGTTCCGCCACGCAGCGGTAGGAACCGAACGTCTTGCCCTCGTTGTCGCGTTCAATGTGCTGGTCCACGGTGAAGGTGGCCGTGAAATTGCCGTTCGAGCCGGGTGCGCGCGTGATTTCGATGTCGCGGTTCACAGTGAATTGGCAGCTCAGGATGTGTTCGTTGAACATCCCCTTGATGGTCTGTATCACCGTGGCCTTGGTGGCGTCCTTTTGGTGGAGGAAGGTTTTCATCGTCGCCGTGATGTTGGCGCAGACGGCAGCTTCGTTCTGTGTCTCGAAGCCTTGGAAGAAGTCGCTCACCACCGTGATGATGCGGTCGCGGTCTTCGGGAGTGATTTCCATGTCGCGCAGGTTGCCTTGTGCAATCGAGGCTTCCGAGGCATAGCGTCCGTCGGGGTGCGCGCTGAGATATTGCTGGTAAGCCTCCTCGGTGCCGACGGTTTGTGCCTTGACGAAATCCAGCGAGTCAATCTTGATGTCGCAGATACGCGCCAGGCGCGGATTGGTGTAGCTGTTTTTGAAGTCGATGAAGTCGCGTACATTGTCAGACAGGACTATGGAATTCCACTTTTGGAGCATGGCCTCCAGGACTTCCAGCCGGTTGCGCACTTCGTCGGCCCGGGGGCTGTCCGGGTATTTTTCCAAAAAATCTTTGTAGTCTTGCGGGTTGTCGTTGTTTTCCAATACTTCGTAGGCCATCTGCTCTGCATCGGAGGTGCCGTTCATGAAAAAGGCCAGCGCGCCGCCGCCGCCGATGAGTACGAGTGCTACAATGATGCAGGCAATAATCAGTTTCTTTTTCTTTCCTTGCGGATTTTCTTGTGGGGCAGCTGCAGGCATGCCTTCCGTTGTTACGGTTTCTTCCATAGGTGTTTGTAAGTTTTTCAGCGTAAAAGTGCCGCAAAATTACGTATTTTATTGCTGTTGACAAGTTTTCCCGAAAAAATTGGTGCCCGTTAATAGCTCAGGAACAGCGTTTTGTCGCAGTACCCCGCTGAGGAGTACAGGAGTACCCCATAGGGAATACTGGAGTATTCCGCCGGGAGCACTGGAGTACCCCTTAGGGAGTACTCGGGTATTCCGTAGGGAGTACCGGCGTATTACGTAGGGAGTACCGGCGTATTACGTCGGGTTGTTCCTGCAAAATGGCCTTTCGGGCTTGAAACAGGCTGAAGCGTTGATATTCTGATGGTTGCTTTGCACCCTCTCGAAAGCGTCTTTTTGCAAGTAGGTTCAGTCACATAGCCCGCTATGCTCCTTCGCCTACTTACAAAAATACACTTCCGATAGGGCACAAACCTCCTCATCAGAATTATTAGAACCACCCGTAAGTTTTTAATAAGCAAAGAGCGGATATTGCTTCATCGTTTCGTTGACGCGGGCGCGAACGGCAGCGATGACGGCTTCGTTTTCGGGATCGTTGAGTACCTCTTCAATCATTCCGGCGATTTCCACCATGAGGTCCTCCTTGGCACCGCGCGTGGTGATGGCCGGCGTGCCGAGGCGGATGCCCGAGGTCTGGAAGGCGGAGCGGCTGTCGAAGGGCACCATGTTCTTGTTCACGGTGATGTCGGCAGCCACGAGTGCGTTTTCGGCCACTTTGCCGGTGAGGTCGGGGTATTTGCTGCGCAGGTCAACGAGCATGGAGTGGTTGTCCGTGCCTCCGCTGACGATGGTGAAGCCGCGACGGGTGAGTTCCTCGGCCAGTTTGGCGGCGTTCTTCTTCACCTGCAGTGCGTATTCCTTGAATTCCGGTTGCAGAGCTTCGCCGAAGGCTACGGCCTTGGCTGCGATGACGTGTTCCAGCGGGCCGCCTTGGATGCCGGGGAAGACTGCGCTGTTAAGCAGCTGGCTCATCATCTTCACGGCCCCCTTCGGTGTGGTGAGTCCCCAGGGATTTTCAAAATCCTCGCCCATCAGGATCATACCTCCGCGCGGGCCTCGCAGCGTCTTGTGCGTGGTGGTGGTCACGATGTGGGCGTACTTCACGGGATTGTCAAGCAGTCCTGCGGCAATCAGTCCGGCGGGGTGCGCCATGTCCACCATGAAGATAGCCCCCACCTTGTCGGCGATGCTGCGCATACGTGCATAGTCCCATTCGCGGCTGTATGCCGAGCCGCCTCCGATGATGAGTTTGGGTTTGTGCTGCAGGGCGAGCTGTTCCATCTCGTCGTAGTCCACGCGGCCTGTTTCCTTGTTGAGGTTGTAGCCAACGGGTTTGTAGAGGATGCCCGAGGTGTTGACCTTTGAGCCGTGGGAGAGGTGTCCGCCGTGGTCCAGGTTCAGTCCCATGAAAGTGTCGCCGGGCTGGAGCACGGCGAAGAACACGGCGGCGTTGGCCTGAGCTCCGGAGTGAGGCTGCACGTTGGCATAGGCTGCGCCGAAGAGCTGCTTGGCGCGTTCGATGGCCAGTGTTTCTGTCTGGTCTACCACTTGGCAGCCGCCGTAATAGCGTTTGCCGGGATATCCTTCGGCATATTTGTTGGTGAGCCATGAGCCCATGGCCTGCATCACTTGGTCGCTCACGAAGTTTTCGGAGGCAATGAGTTCGATGCCGCGCAGTTGGCGTTGGTGTTCAGCTTCGATGAGGTTGAAGATTTCGGTGTCTTTGTTCATGATTGACATCAGATTGATTGTTAAAGCAATGATTCGTTTGTTGTTGGTCGTTGAGGGGAGCGGTCATGTTTTTTCACGGAGAAGCCGAAGCGGCCTATGAAGTTGCCCAGGCCGTAGTAGGCTCCGTGCAGGTAGACCAGCGGGTGCGACTGGTCCAGGTGCCATTTGCCGTCCTTGTCCAGCAGGCTGTCGTCGGCCAGCACGTTGACCACGTCGGCAATAAACATGTCGTGCGAACCCAGGTGGATGATTTCCTTCACCCTGCACTCGATGTTCAGCGGTGCTTCGGCCACGATGGGCGCGCTGACGCATTGTGCCGGAGCGGGGGTGAGGCCCGTTTCTTCAAACTTGCGGTAGTCACGTCCGGAGCGTACGCCGCACCAGTCGGTGGCGCGGGCCATTTCCTCCGTGGTCAGGTTGATGACAAACTCCATGGATTCCTTGATGAGGGCGTAGGAGTGGCGTTCGGGACGCACGGAGATGTAGCACATGGCCGGGTTGGTGCAAATCGTACCGGCCCAGGCCACGGTGAAGAGGTTGTAGTCAGCGGGCGAGCTGCCGCACGAAACGAGGAGTGCGGGCAGGGGGTAGATCATGGTGCCCGGTTTCCAG
>SFQP01000160.1 GCA_004562975.1 bacterium | reverse complement strand
AAACCTTACCATCATGCGCACGGTCGACATCATCACCATGGGGTGTTCCAAAAACCTCATCGACTCCGAACAACTCCTCAACCAGTTTCAAGAACAAGGATTCATCGTCTACCACAACCCGGAAAAAACCCATGGCGACATTGCCGTGGTCAACACCTGCGGCTTCATTGCCGACGCCAAAGAGGAGAGCATTGAAATGATACTGGAGCTTTGCGAACTGAAGGAAGCCAGAAAACTCAACCACGTCTTTGTCATGGGCTGCCTTTCCGAACGGTATCTCACGGAACTGCGCGAGGAAATTCCGCAAGTGGATAAGTTTTACGGCAAATTCAACTGGAAAGAACTGCTTTCGGATCTGCAGGCCACCTGCAACCCGCAAACTCTCGGGCATAGACTCATCACCACTCCCAGGCACTACGCCTACCTCAAGATTTCCGAAGGCTGCAACCGCCAATGCGCCTACTGCGCCATTCCACTCATCACCGGGAAACATACCAGCCGCCCCATGGAGGATATCCTCCAAGAAGTGCGCGACCTCACGGCCCAGGACGTGAAAGAGTTCCAGGTCATTGCCCAGGAGCTCACCGCCTACGGCACAGACCTTTACGGCGAACAACGGCTACCGCAGCTGGTGGAGCAGATGGCGCAAATACCCGGCGTTGAATGGATACGCCTCCACTACGCCTACCCCACCCACTTCCCCCTCGACCTGCTGCGCGTCATGCGGCAGTACGACAGCGTCTGCAACTATCTTGACATCGCCCTCCAGCACATCTCCGACAACGTACTCCACAGGATGCGTCGCCATATCACCCGCGAAGAAACGCTGGAACTCATAAAGAAAATGCGTGAGGAAGTGCCCGGTATCTGCCTGCGCACCACCCTCATGGTCGGTTTCCCCGGCGAGACGGAAGAGGACTTTGAGGAACTCCTTGACTTTGTGCGCGAAGTCCGTTTCGACCGCATGGGCGCATTCGCCTACAGCGAGGAAGAAGGCACCTATGCTGCCAATCACTACAGCGACAGCATTCCGCAGGAAGTGAAACAGGAACGCCTTGACAGTCTCATGACCTTACAGGAGGAAATCGCCGCCGAGCTTTCCGATGAAAAGATCGGCAACGTCTACCGCACCATCATCGACCGCGAAGAAGGTGATTATTACATCGGCCGCACCGAAGCCGACTCGCCCGAAATCGACTGCGAAGTACTCATCCGCCGCCACAGAGCCCATCCCCTCACGATAGGACAGTTCTACAACGTGCGAATCATCGATGCAGAAGAGTTCGACCTCTACGGAGAAGTGGAAGATTTTTAAGTTTTGTTTTATGAACAACAAAGACTTCATCAGCGCACTCGCCGCCCGCACCTCCCTCACCACCAAGGAGACGCAGAAGCTCGCCACCGCGCTCATATCCGGCATGGCCGACACGCTCGACAGCGAAACCTCCTTTTCCGTGCAGGGGTTCGGCACCTTTGAGGTGAAGAAAAAGATGGAGCGCATCGTGGTCAACCCCAACACCCGACAACGCAAGCTCATCCCGCCCAAACTCGTGCTGGCCTTCAAGCCCAGTGTGGTGCTGAAGGAGAAGATAAAAAGCTGAACGTGGTTGCCTTCTTGGCAAACCATCAGCAGCAAAGTAGCCAGCCCCGACCTCACCGCACGGCGCACCTACATCTCGCCGACACTCCTGTTTCATGAAGAAAAAAGCCCATATCCCTTAATCCGCTCCTTTTTATGAAGAAGAAACTACTCCTGCAAGATATTTCCGACCTCCTGGTTCAGCCTGGCCATGCTGGCAAAAAGGATGCCGACAATTTCGTGCGTGCCTTTTTCGACATTGTGGAGCAAGGGTTGCTCGAAGACCAGTTCGTCAAAATCAAGGGACTGGGAACCTTCAAGCTCGTCTCGGTCAGCGACCGCGAGAGCGTCAATATCAACACGGGCGAACGCTTCCAAATAAGCGGCCACACCAAGATTTCCTTCACGCCGGACAATGCCATGAAGGAGCTGGTCAACCGGCCCTTTTCCCACTTTGAGGCGGTCGACCTGAGCGAAGACACCGACACGGCGGAGTTCGACCTCATTGACCAGGAAATCGCACGGATGGAACAGGAAGCACGTAGCGAGGAAGCGGAAACGGAAGTACCCGACAGCAACACCGGTGACAGGGCAGAGGCAGAAGCCGCAGTCCCTGACGAGCTGGCTGAAGAAGAAGACATCCTGCCGGAGGAAACACTCGCTACCGGACAACCTCGTAGCATTGTAACCCCCCAAAGTGATGACATTCCCATAACAGCTTCCACAGAACCCACACCGGAAGAACAGACCGAGTACAAAGAGGGTGAAGAGGAGGAGGATGCCGGACAAGCCACCACCATCATCGTGCCGCTCACAGACGACGAACCGGCAGCAGAAATCCCAGAAGAAAATGATGCACCGGCAGATGCCGACGATGCAGCGGAAGAAACCGTCCCGGCCCAAAATGAGGAGGAACAAGATGCAACGGAAGACTCCGAAGCACTCCCTGCCACCGATGAGGAAATCGGGGTGAGTGCGCCTCGGGCCATCACTCAGACCACCGACTTTACCGCACAACAACAGACCGACAATTCCCTCACGCCGGCCAACTATACTTATTGCGAAACTCCTCCCCGTCCGCGATACAAATGGCTGAAAAGGACAGCAGCCTCGGCAGGTATCCTGTTCCTCCTTGTACTTTGCTACTTTGCCGGCTACTATCGCCTGCTCTGTCCCTGCCAACTGCCCTGCATCCCCTGGTTTGACGAAATGCCCGCCGTGCAACCCACAGTACAACCCACCGCCCCGGAAAAAGATGCACAAACTAAAGAGCGACCCACCGTTCCAGCCGTGCCGCCCGCTACAAAACCCGAGCAACCTGCACCGAAGCCAAACCGGAAGCCGACAGCCCGAAGCAGGCACAAGCAGTTTCCTCAGCCCAACAACCTGCCCAACAGCAAGGACAAACCGACGGCAAGCAGGCCAGTCAGAATGCCAAGCCGCACTTCCACACGGTACGCAAAGGCGAGAACCTCACGCATATTTCACGCCGATACTACGGATCGGACCGCTACGTACAGAAAATCATACGAAAAAACAACCTCTCCGACGCCAACAACATCATTCCCGGCACACGACTCCTCCTGCCATAATCTCCAGGCGCAACCGGCATCGAAACACGCGGACACTTTCAGTCCCACCGTTCCGATTCCGGTTGCGCCTGTTCTATGACCACGAACCCTTCCTCAAAGCACTACGCCGTACTCATGCTTCAGCTCGTCCATCACGAAGGTTGTTTCGAGTGAGCCCAAGTGTTCGATAGTCCCCAGCACGTTCAGCACGAATTGCTGGTAA
>SFQP01000159.1 GCA_004562975.1 bacterium | reverse complement strand
ACCTGCTCAAACAGTTTCAGTTCCTCGGGTTTGTGGCGTATGGTAGATACCCGAAGCGGAGAATCGCCAATGTAAACGGCCACTTTCGTTGAGGTCGAACCGGGATTGATAACCAGGATGCGGAATCCCGGTGTTTCCACCGTCTGGGCTTGGTCTTCTGTACATTTCATGGAGTGGTAAGGTAAAGAACAGGTGAGGAATAAAGAGATGTCAAAGGTTCATGGTGGCGAGAGCCAGACTGTGGTATTTCGACTCGGCATCGTCGCCTCGCGAAGGCAGCACCACGGGTGCGGCAGTGCCTTTCAGCGTGCCGGCCAGCCGGGCTTTGGCAAAGAGGCCGAGGCTCTTGTAGAGCGCGTTGCCCGCTTCGATGTCGGGCACCACCCATGCATCGGCCTCGCCGCCGAGCGGCGAATCAATGCCCTTGATGCGCAAGGCTTCGGGGTCGCAGGCGGTGCGCAGGTCGAGCGGCCCGTCCACGATGAGGCTGCCCCATTCCCCCGCTGCGGCGCGTTGGCGGATTTCGGCGTAGCCCAGTGTATGCGGGAATTTGTCACTCACCGTTTCGGCGCAGTGGAGGAGTGCAATCTTCGGTGTCCCGATGCCGAAGGCGTGGAGTATTTCGGAGAGATAGCCCACCTGTGCCACCCGTTGCTCGTGGGTGGGGTAAGGTATGACGGCAGCATCGGTGAAGAAGAGGAGTTTGTGGTAAGCCGGCACTTCCGCCATGGTGACGTGGGTGAGCACGTTTCCCTGCGGCAGGATGCCCCATTCCTTGTTGAGCACTGCGCGCAGCAGCGTGGCGGTGTGGAGCAGGCCCTTCATGAGCACGTCGGCCTTTCCCTCCCTGACCAGACGTACAGCCTTTTCGGCTGCTTCCTCATGTGAGGAGGCTTCTATATATTTAATGTGCAGCGGATCGGCTCCGGCCACTTGGGGACAGGCTCTCACCGCATCACAGTCTCCCACGAAGACGGCTTCGGCAAAGCCCTCGTTCACGGCGCGCACCACGGCCTCTGCCGTTCCCGCATCCGAGCCACACACTACAGCCAAACGGACGCGCCGTCCCAGTTGCTGCAAGTGGGCCGTAAGTTCCTTGAAACTATGTATAGGTTGCATGAGTTGTTTTTTTGGGCTGGTATAATAAACGTGCGCAAATCTACGAATTGGGATTTGATTATTGCACATTTGTCGATAAAATATGCAATTCGAGCCGCTATTTGGTATGATTTTGTGGAGAAAAAGATGAATTAAGGGCCACTCGGCAGCCCAAAACGGGTGTGAACCGCTCTAAAACTAAAAAAGTTCTTACTTTTGTGCCGCATTTTCAGGCATCTTCTGCCGATGCGTCCACTCAACGTCTGTATAACCACACAGATCAACCTCATATCCAATGAAAAAATTTCTTTTCACCACCCTCTTGCTGTTCCTTGCCGCCGTATCGGCAGTGCAGGCGCAGGTGAGTTTCAATGTGTCGTACAAGCGTGTCAACGCCACGACCATCGACATCGTATTTTCCGGCAAAGCCGATGCCGGGTGGCACATCTATTCCACGCAGATTGGCGAGGGTGGCCCCACGCCCGCCTCGTTCGGTGTGGACCGTATCAAAGGAGCGAAGCTCAAGGGCAAGCTCAAGGAAGGCCCCGGCGTGAAGACCATGCAGGATCCCATCTTTGAAATGCCTGTTTCCTACTTTGAACACACCGCCACGTTCACCCAGCGCGTGGAACTGACAGAGAAGGATTACGAGCTGAAGGGTTACCTGAAGTTCGGTGCATGCAACGACGAGAACTGCCTGCCGCCCACCAGCGTCGACTGCAAGCTGAGCGGTTCCGACGGGCCGGCTGCTGCCGTGAAAGAAAAGGAGGCCGAACCGCAGCAGGAGGCCGCGCCCGCAGTGGCCGCAGCTGACAGCACGGCTGCTCCCGCTGACACAGTCCAGGCTGCCGCACCCGTAGTGGCTGAAGCCGACAGTGCAGCCATGCAGCAGTGGTGGAAACCCGTCACCGGCGAGCTCAAGCAGTTGGGTGCCGACGACATGACCGGCAAGGCTTGGTACTACATCTTCTTCCTGGGCTTCCTGGGCGGACTTGTTGCCCTCTTCACCCCTTGTGTATGGCCCATCATCCCCATGACCGTGAGCTTCTTCCTGAAGCGTTCGGGCGACCGCAGCAAAGGCATCCGCGATGCCATTACCTACGGCGTTTCCATCGTGCTGATTTATGTGACGTTGGGTTTGGCCATCACCTCCATATTCGGTGCTTCCGCGCTCAACGACCTGTCCACGAATGCCGTGTTCAACATCCTGTTCTTCCTCATGCTGGTAGTCTTCGCCGCCAGCTTCTTCGGTGGCTTTGAAATCACGCTGCCTTCGTCGTGGGGTGCAGCTGTCGACAACAAGGCCGAGAAGACCACGGGCCTGTTGAGCATCTTCCTCATGGCCTTCACCCTTTCGCTGGTCAGCTTCTCCTGCACGGGCCCCATCATCGGTTTCCTGCTCGTTGAAGTGAGCACTACGGGCGGTTCGTCGCTGGCTCCCACGGTAGGTATGTTGGGCTTTGCCATCGCCCTGGCCCTTCCCTTCACCCTCTTCGCCCTTTTCCCCACCTTACTGAAGAGCGCGCCCAAAAGCGGCGGCTGGCTCAATGCCGTGAAGGTGGTGCTGGGCTTCCTCGAGCTGGCTTTCGCCCTCAAGTTCTTCTCCGTGGCCGACCTGGCTTACGGCTGGCGCTTGCTAGACCGCGAAACTTTCCTCGCCTTGTGGATTGTCATCTTCGCCCTGCTGGGCATTTACCTGCTGGGCGGCATCAAGTTCCCGCACGACGATGAGGACGAGCGTCACACCTCCGTGCCCCGTTTCTTCCTGGCACTCTGCTCGTTGAGCTTTGCCGTCTATATGGTGCCCGGTCTATGGGGTGCTCCAGTCAAGGCCGTCAGCGCGTTTGCACCGCCCATGTCAACCCAGGACTTCAACCTTGACCCCGTGAAGATCGAGGCGAAGTTCCGTGACTACGAGGCCGGCATGGCTTATGCCAAGCAGATGGGCAAACCGGTCATCGTGGACTTCACCGGCCACGGCTGTGTGAACTGCCGCAAGATGGAGCTGGCCGTATGGCACGA
>SFQP01000158.1 GCA_004562975.1 bacterium | reverse complement strand
ACCCCATGGCCGAGGAGGGTAAAATCCAACTCACTTACCATGGGCGTCCTGTGGACGTGTGGGTGAACAATGTGACCGACACGTCGCCTGCCGACGACTACCTGTGCAGCGACTACCGCTCGCTGACGATGACGGAGGAGAACATCCGGACCAACAGCCTCACGGGCCGGCAGGTGCGGGTGAGCAACCTCAAATATACCTTCGCGCTGTACGAAGAGCCTTTTGCCTGGCGTATGCGCAACGGCAAGGGACGCGAGTACCGCATCCTGCAGGGCTTCACGCCGCAGCCGCGTTTCTATTCGCCCGACTACCGCCGGTTCGACCTGCCCGACGAAGCCGACACACGGCGCACCCTGCTGTGGGAGCCGCACGCCACGACCAATGCCGAAGGCGAGGCACACGTCATTTTCTTCACCAACAGCCATCCGGAACAAACGCTCGACATCAGCATTCGCGGCATCGGCCCTTCGGGCACGCTCATCAGCCATCACTGACCTTTTCCCTACCCTTCGGGCTGCCACCGTTTCATTCCGCCCGCTGCATCTCCCTGTCTGCAAAAAGGGATGCAGCGGGCGGAATGCGTTGGCACTCAGGGGGACATTGGTCGCCCCACGTTCGGCGTTCAGCAGCCGTTTTCCGCTGTTACTGAACGGACCGGGGACGGGACTGGCTGGCTTGCCACGTGAACGCACCGCTCTGGCTCACGTCATGGCACGGCTGGCAGACGGAACGGCAATGGGCGGTCCAACGGCTGCGCTGAGAAGGACGCAACGTGGGCGAGAGGACGACATGATGGGGACGGTAACATCGCAAGACGTCGGCCGGGGAGGTGGCGCATCCGCCGGACAGGAGGAGGATGTCGACGGGCCGGGGGGACACACCAGGACGTGGGGTGATGCCTTTGTCTAACACGACAAGGCTGTGCTTGCCGAACAGCAGTACATTGCCGCGACGGACAAGGTGGGTGTACTGCTCGTTGTCGCGGCTGAGCCAACGGGGAGGACGCATATGGAGGGGCAGGAAAAAGTTCTGGCGCAATGTTTCCAGACGGGGAGATACGCTGTCGGACGGCTCGGGGCTGTAAAGGTAGCTCTCACGGGCACTCTGGATGAAATGGACAACGGTGGTGCGGGGCACGTTGTAGACGATGATCTGGGGCGGAAGACGATGGGGACGTAAGCGGTAAACTTCACTCCATATACCAACGGACAGCAATGTCACGACCACGCAAAAGCTGCGTAAACGCCAAGGACGACAACGGGGCTCGAACAGTACGTAAAGGGCAGGAAGCAGCAGGGTGAGGCTCAAAAGCAGGAGCCAACCGGCATAGACGGAAAGGACAGCCCCGGGCCAATGGGTGATGCTTTCCAATCCTTGGGTCATGTGGGCTATGATGTGCTGTAGTATCTGGGACAAGGGTTCACGGAATGTTTCCCACGGGACGAGGATGTAACACAGGGAACCAGTCAACAGGAGATAGGCGCAGGGGATGGCGATGATGTTGGCTATGAAGAAATAGGGGGAAATGCTGTGGAAGTAGACGGCTACCAAAGCGAAAGTGCCTAACTGAGCACTCAACGATATGGTGAAAAAAGGATATATGGTGCGGACAAAAAGCTGATAGACGCGCTTTACCGTCAACTGGAAAAGACGGTCGAAACGGTGACCTGGGAAAGTACGGAAGGCTTCATAGCTTAATTCGAAATAGGGTAAAGGATAACGCTGCCAGATGTAGATATTGCACAACAATATGGAAAATACGGATGAAAAGGATAGCTGAAAACTGACATCGAACAGGGAGTGGGGATTGTACAGGAGGAGTACCAAGGCGGCGAAACAAAGACCGTTAATGGATAACTGGCGGCTGTCACGGAATATTTGGGCAAGCTGCAGCAGGGTGAGCATACTGGCGGCTCGCAACAGGCTGATGGGGGCACCGGCCAGAAACACAAAAAACCAAAGGAATAACAGGACTGCAAATATTCCGGCTGCACGCTGTTTCTTGCCTCGAAGGCGTTTGAGCAGAAGAAAATGAAAAATGGAAAATAATATGCCTAAATGCAAACCGCTCAGGGCTAACACATGACTGGTGCCGCTCTCGGAAAATACGCTGCGGACGGAAGGGGTGAGCAGGGTTTTGTCGCCCAAGGTGAGGGCGGACAATAAGCCGCTGGCATCTGTGGGGAAACGACGCTGGTAGCTCTCTACCAAAAGCTGGCGGAAACGGCGTAGCCGATGCCACCAACTGACGGATTCATCGTCTACAGGATACACTTTCCAATTGCCAGAAGGAGCATAGGCGGCTCCGCTGATTCCGTGAATGGACAAATATCTGGGATAGTCGAAGTCGCCGGGATTTCCGGGCACGTAACCTTTGTTGATGACGGAAGAGAAAAACAGGATGTTTCCAGAAGAATAATCGATAAGGGATGGATAAGACGTGCTTTCGGCGGCTGGAACACTGACCGTTGGACTGTGATCATTTACTGCATCTTCACGTAACCGGATCCTGACGAGTTTCCCCTGAAACGCTGGCTGCCCACTAATCAAACGTATCTCAACACCTACTCCGTCGTCATATACCTTATAAATCTGCTCTATCTGTCCCTGCCACGCCTGACGGGTTGTGGGCCATTCGACTCTCACCTTCTCATACTCTAAAGCGCAAAGACTGCCGCCGCAGAAGAATACGCACAACAGACCGCTGATGACTACGCTCTCTACCGCAAGCTTGCTACACAACATGAACAACAGAAACAAACCGCTCACGAATGCCGCAATGACCCAACTAAGCAAATGATACGCCATTCCTTGCGTGGCGTGCGAAAGGACTATACCCGAAGCCAAACAGAGTACATAACGCAACAACGGAAACTGCCGAAAGGGATTGTGCGGCAACGAATACGGCAGGATGCGTCTTATTTCCATCGAAGAAAACGGGATAATTTATAGCAAGTGTGAAACTTAAAAATAAAGGGTTGCTCAACAACAGTCCCTTGAAAAAGCAAATCCCTCCCCCGGGACTTGCCCGGAGAAGGGAATGCGACTTGATTTGAAAAAAGGGGGCGGCGACCTACTCTCCCGCTTGCGCAGTACCATCGGCGCGGTTGGGCTTAACTTCTCTG
>SFQP01000157.1 GCA_004562975.1 bacterium | reverse complement strand
TGTGGGTCAGAAAATCCGCGTAAAATAGGACTATTTCCCTTACAAGGGGCGGACGGCATGGCAAGCGCAAACGAGCGTCATTTGCTTTTCCGGCCCGAAACCGGAACTTTCCCGCTTGCCGTTCCGTCCGCCTCACTCCTTTTTCCTCTCCACCGGCCACAAGGACCTGAACCTCTCAAACCTCACACCATATTCCTCCATGCCTGCGTTACCCTCGAGCAGGACGCGGGCCATACACCAAAAATCACTTTTTTTCATTAAAAACAAAACAAACAGCCATGGACGAACAAAAATCACACACGCCACTGACCACGCAGGAACAGAAAGACGAAGAGATGATCAACGCAGCTTTTCAACGCCTGCTCGACACTTACCTTGCCACGAACCACCGCCGCAAGGTAGACCTCATCACGAAAGCATTCAACTTTGCCAAACAGGCCCACAAGGGCGTGCGCCGCCGCTCGGGAGAACCGTACATCCTCCACCCCATCGCCGTGGCGCAGATTGCCTGCGGCGAAATCGGCCTCGGCTCCACCTCCATCTGCGCCGCGCTGCTCCACGACGTGGAGGAGGACACGGACTACACCAACGAGGACCTCTCCAATCTCTTCGGACCCAAGATTGCCAACATCGTGGAAGGGGTCACGAAGATTTCGGGAGGCATCTTCGGCGACAAAGCCTCGCTGCAAGCGGAAACTTTCAAGAAACTGCTGCTCATGATGAGCGACGACATACGCGTCATCCTCATCAAGATTTCCGACCGCCTGCACAACATGCGCACCCTTGCCTCCATGTTGCCCTCCAAGCAGTACAAAATCGCAGCCGAAACGCTCTACATCTTCGCGCCCATCGCTGACCGCCTCGGACTGAGCCGCATCAAGACGGAACTCGAAAACCTCAGCTTCCGCTACGAACACCCGGAGGAATACGAAGCCGTACTGGCAAAAATCGACCAGTCGAAAATCGAACGCGACGACATCATCGCACGCTTCACACCGCCCATCAAGGAACGCCTCGACGCGCTCGGCGTGAACTACACAATCAAGGCACGAGTCAAAAGCCCTTACTCCATCTGGCTCAAGATGCAGAAGAAACATATCCCATTCGAGGAGGTGTTCGACATCCTGGCCATCCGCATCATCTTCACCCCGAAGGACCGCCAGCACGAGAAGGATGAATGTTTCCGCATCTATTCGGCCCTGACAGAGATTTACAAACCCCACCCCACCCGTTTCCGCGACTGGCTCTCCAACCCCAAGACCAACGGCTACCAAGCCTTGCACAACACCTTCATGTCGGCACAGGGCAAATGGGTGGAGGTGCAAATCCGCTCGGACCGCATGGACGATATCGCCGAAATCGGCTTCGCCGCCCACTGGAAATACAAGGACAAGGAGGCCGCCTACGACGAGACGGAATTGGACCGCTGGCTGAACTCCATCAAGGAAATCCTCGACGACCCACAGCCGGACACGCTCGACTTGCTCGACAACATCAAGCTCAACCTCTACGCGGCGGAAATCATGGTGTTCACCCCGAAAGGCGAACTCAAATCCATGCCCAAAGGTGCCACCGCGCTCGACTTCGCTTATGCCATCCACACGACCCTCGGCTCGCACTGCATCGGTGCCAAGGTGAACCACCGCCTGGTGCCCCTCAGCTACCAGCTCCGCAGCGGCGACCAGGTGGAAATCCTCATCTCGCGCAACAGCCAAGTGCATACCGACTGGTTGGACTATGCCACCACAGCCAAGGCACGCGCCAAAATCCAGGCAACGCTCCGTAAGCAGGCACGCGACAACCAGGCACGCGGACAGCAGTTGCTCAAACAGTTCCTCGACGAACAGCAGCAACCTGCCGACGAGGCCATGATTGACCGCATCCGCAAAACGCTGCGCCAGCCTTCCGTCGAACAACTCTACCAACGCCTCGGCGAAGGCACGCTGGTGCTCACGCCCACGCTATGGCAGCAAATCAAGGAGCAGGAATCCGCAAGCCACGGCCACGGACAGTCGCGCTGGCGCCGCTTCATCCCCTTCATGGCCAACCGAAACGCCAACGGCAGCAAGGCAACGGACGCAACCGAAAACGACAACGAAACCGGAACCGACGAGCAGTTCGGACCGGACTGGGCCTTGAAGCTGAACCGTAAGGAAACGCTCCGCATCACGGACGAGGTGCTCGCACATTGCAGCATGGCGGACTGTTGCCACCCCATTCCCGGCGACGACGTGATGGGCTACATCACCCCGGCCGGCGAACTGCAACTGCACAAACGCAGCTGCGAAACGGCCCTGAAGCTCAAGTCACGCTACGGCAACAACATTATTGCCACCTCATGGTGTACCCACCGCACACAGCTCCACAACGTGAACATCGCCATCCGTGGCATCGACGCACAGGGCGTGCTCTACTCCATCGCCGACCTGCTGCACAAGCTCACCCACTTCAACCTGCGCCAGATCAACCTCAACACGAACGACGGCATCTTCGACGGCACGCTCACCATCGCCGTTTACGACACCTCCGACGTGGAGGCTCTCTGCACGCGACTGAAGGAAATCGAGAACATCACCGAGGCAACACGGGTATAACCCTTGCCTCCTGTACTAAGCGGACGTGGCTCCTGCCACTCCGCTTTTTTTCATATCCTTTACGCATTCCCCCTGCGGTTCATCCCTGCCCCCAAGCCCCTCCGCATAGATGCTTTCCGGCAGCCCCTGCTGATGAACCTTTCACCTTCCATCTAATATACATCCCGGCCTATGAAAAAGACCTTCCTGCCGCTACTCCCCCTCCTGACCCTCCCGGCGTGGGCACAAAACGTGAAACCCAACATCATCCTTCTCGTGGCCGACGACCTGGGATACGGCGACCTTTCGTGCTACGGTGCCACCCGCATCCAGACTCCCACGGTCGACAGCCTGGCGCGCCACGGCGTGCGATTTACCAATATGCACGCTTGCGCCTCCACCTCCACCCCTTCACGCTACGCCCTGCTCACAGGGCAGTATCCTTTCCGCAGAACCGGGACGGACGTGGCGGCAGGCAATGCCGGCATGATCATCCAACCGGAACAGACCACCGTGGCCGACCTCATGCACCGGGCGGGATACGCCACCGCCGCAATCGGCAAATGGCA
>SFQP01000156.1 GCA_004562975.1 bacterium | reverse complement strand
CGCGAGGCTCTGCGCCTGGCTATGCACAAGCTGCCCATCAAGTGCAAATTTGTTGTCCGTGAGGACTCCGTGAAGGAGGATGGCACCAATGAAGGCTAATGAACTCCGCGAAATGCAGACCGCAGAGCTGACCAGCAAGCTGGCAGATCTGAAGGCTGAGCTGTTTAACCTGCGCTTCCAGCATGCCATCAACCAGCTGGAGAACCCCGGCCGCATCGAAGCAGTCAAGAAGGACATCGCCCGCGTGATGACCGTTCTGGCTGAGAAGCAGTAAGGAGGTTAAACGATGGAAGAACGTAATCTGAGAAAGACCCGCGTCGGCGTTGTCGTGTCCGACAAGATGGATAAGACCATCGTGGTTGCCGTTAAGGATAGCGTGCAGCACCCCCTGTACAAGAAGATCCTGAAGCGTACCGTGAAGTTCAAGGCTCGTGACGAGCAGAACGAGTGCGGTATCGGTGACCGTGTTGAGATCATGGAGTGCCGCCCCCTGAGCAAGGATGTGCGCTGGCGCCTGGTCCGTATCGTTGAGAAGGCAAAGTAATCTTTGCCCGCTGCTTTGAACAGTTTGAAAGGAGATATCTGATATGGTTCAGATGCAAACTTATCTCAAAGTTGCCGACAACACCGGTGCCAAGGAGCTGATGTGCTTCCGCGTGCTGGGCGGCACCCGCAAGAGATACGCAAACATTGGTGACGTCGTGGTCTGCTCTGTCAAGAAGGCAGCCCCCGGCGGCTCCGTTAAGAAGGGCGACGTCGTCAAGGCTGTCATCGTGCGCAGCAAGCATGGCGTCCGTCGTGATGACGGCTCCTACATCCGTTTCGATGAGAATGCCGCCGTTATCGTTATGGCCGACAAGAACCCCAAGGGTACCCGTATCTTCGGACCCGTTGCTCGCGAGCTGCGTGATGCCGGCTACACCAAGATCCTGAGCCTGGCTCCGGAATCGCTGTAAGGAGGTTTTAAAAATGAATAATCTTCATGTTAAAACCGGCGACAACGTGATGATCATCAGCGGCAAGGACAAGGGCCACACTGGTAAGGTCCTGCAGGTCAGCCCCGCTGAAGGCAAGGTCATCGTTGAAGGCCAGAACATGGTTACCAAGCACGTCAAGCCCCGCCGTCAGGGCGAGCAGGGCGGTATCGTCAAGGCTGAGGGTGCTATGTACGCATCCAAGGTCATGCCCGTCTGCCCCAAGTGCGGCAAGGCTGTGCGCGTGGGTCACGTCGAGAAGGACGGCAAGATGGTTCGCGTCTGCAAGAAGTGCGGCGCTGAGCTGTAAGAAAGGAGTAAGGAACAATGGCTCGTTTGAAAGAACAGTATGTCAATGAAATTGCTCCTGCTCTGAACTCCAAGTTCGGTTACAAGAGCGTTATGCAGATCCCCAAGCTGGACAAGGTCGTCATCAACGTTGCCTGCGGCGAAGCCAAGGAAAACGAGAAGATCCTGGAAGCTGTCATGAAGGATCTGGGTCAGATCACCGGTCAGAAGGCTGTGATCTGCCGTGCCAAGAAGAGCGTTGCTAACTTTAAGCTGCGCCAGGGCACTCCCATCGGCTGCAAGGTCACCCTGCGCGGCGAGCGTATGTACGAGTTCGTTGATCGCTTCTTCAACGTGGCTCTGCCCCGTGTCCGTGACTTCCGTGGCATCAACGGCAACGGCTTTGACGGTCGCGGCAACTTTGCCTGCGGTATCAAGGAGCAGATCATCTTCCCCGAGATCGAATTCGAGAAGGTCGATGCAGTCCGCGGCATGGATGTCTGCTTTGTCACCACTGCCAAGACTGACGAAGAGGGCAAGGAGCTGCTGAAGGCTCTGGGCGCTCCCTTCGCAGAGAACAACTAAGGGAGGAGATTTGTACAATGGCTAAACTGTCTATGAAGCTGAAGCAGTCTCGTCCTGCTAAGTTCTCTACCCGTGCATACACTCGCTGCCGTATCTGCGGCCGTCCCCACTCCGTGCTGCGCAAGTACGGCGTGTGCCGTGTGTGCTTCCGTGAGCTTGCCTACAAGGGCGAGATTCCGGGCGTGAAGAAGGCTTCCTGGTAATTTTACCGGAGCGCCGGATAATTTGTCGGATATCCGCCCCGGGGCAGACCGTTTCGGGGCGGTATCATTATAAAAACACTGAGAGCTAATCTAAGGAGGTTAGTGGCATGCAGATTACTGATCCTATCGCGGACCTGCTGACTCGCATCCGCAACGCTAGCACTGCCAAACACCCTTCTGTAGAGATCCCCGCTTCCAATATGAAGAAGGCTATCTGCCAGATTCTGGTTGACGAGGGCTACATCAAGGGCATGCAGGTCAAGAATGACACCGTTCAGGGCACCATCGTTGTCACCCTGAAGTACCAGGCTAACGGTGAGCCCGTTATCGCTGGTCTGCGCCGTGTGTCCAAGCCCGGTCTGCGCATCTACACCAACTGCGAGGATATGCCCAAGGTCATGAAGGGTCTGGGCACCGCAATCATTTCCACCTCTAAGGGCATCATGACTGACAAAGCTGCACGTGCTGAGCACGTCGGCGGCGAAGTCCTGGCCTACGTGTGGTAAGAAAGGGGTAAAAGACAATGTCGAGAATTGGAAGAAAACCCATCGTCATTCCTGCCGGTGTCACTGTCACTGTCGATGAGGCAGCACACACTGTCGCCGTCAAGGGCCCCAAGGGCAGCCTGAATTCCAACTATCATCCCCTGATGACCGTTAAGGTCGAGGGCAATGAGGTTTTGGTTACCCGCCCCAATGACGAACCCAAGGCCCGCAGCCTGCACGGCCTGACCCGTACCAACATCGCCAACATGGTGAACGGTGTTGTGAACGGCTACGAGAAGAAGCTGGAGATCGTGGGCGTCGGCCTGCGCTGCCAGAAGCAGGGTTCCAACCTGGTCATGAACCTGGGCTTCTCTCATCAGGTGAACATTCCTGATACTGAGGACTGCACCATCGTGTGGCAGGATCCCAACCACTTCACCGTTACCGGTATTGACAAGCAGAAGGTCGGCCAGTATGCTGCCGAGATCCGCGCCAAGAAGCCGCCCGAGCCTTACAAGGGCAAGGGCATCCGCTACGAGGGCGAGGTTGTCAAGCACAAAGAAGGCAAGGCCGGCAAGGGCAAGAAATAAGGTAAGGAGTGAAAGACAATG
>SFQP01000155.1 GCA_004562975.1 bacterium | reverse complement strand
CTCGGGCACCACTTCGCGCCCCACGATGAGGTTGACCAAGGAGATGAAGGGCACTTGGAGGAAATAGGGGCGGATGCGCGACACCAACCAACCGCAGCGGATGAAGTAGCACACCACCTGGGGCACACGGAAGAGGGCCGTTTCGAGCGTGGCGGTGCCGCTGGTGACGAGGGCTGCCGTGGCGTGGTGCAAGAGGTCGTAGGTCTTCCCCTCCACCAGCTGCACGCTTTGGTCCGGCAGACCGGCGCGCTGCACGATGGCGGTGTAGAGGTCGCGGGGCATGGAGGGTGCCACGGCAATGCGGATTTGCCATGCCGGTTTGCCGCCGACCTCCGTGCAAAGGGGCTTCACGGCCTGTGCTCGCTGAGGTAGGCCGACACTTCGTCCATGGTGGGATTGCCCACATAGCTGATGGGATAATGGTGCTTCTTCTCGAAGAAATCCACCTCGAAGGGGAGGATGGAGAAGAGGCGGTCAACGCAGCGGCGGATGGCGTGGATGCGGTGCTCCTTCCATGCCCATATCTTGGGGGAGATATAATAAAAGACGGGACAGAGGGCCTGCCGGCTGACGTACTTGGCTATCTTGAGGTTGAAGCCGGGATAGTCCACCAGGATGACGGCATCGGGCCGCCAACGGGCTATCTCGGCCTTGCAGCGGCGCATTCCGCGCAGGATGGTGGGCAGATGGAGGGCCACCTGCACAAAACCCATGTAGGCCAGGTGGCGGTAGTGGCACAGGAGGGTGCCACCCACGGCCTGCATACAGTCACCGCCATAGTAGCGGAAACTGGCCGAAGGGTCAATGGTAAGCAGGGCTTTCATGAGGTGGGCGGCGTGAAGGTCGCCGCTGGCCTCGCCGGCTATGAGGAAGTATTTCATCTGGCTGAAAAATGCAAAAGGGCAGGAAAAGCTGCCTTTTGTTAAACGATGGCCGGCCGCTTCTGCTCCTTAGGATTTTACTTATTCCGGCCGTCTGCTGTTTTTTAGAGCGACCTTTTGCAAGTCACGTCAGTCGCATAGCCCGCTATGCTCCTTCCTCCACTTACAAAATATCATCTCTAAAAATCCAGCATCCAGCTCGGCCTAATTTATAGAACACCCCTTAAAAAGGGCGGGCAGGATTCTACAGTATATCCTGCAACACTTCCATCAGCTCATGCGCCGTGACGTCGAGCTGGGTGGGGGTGACGGCCACGTAGCCGTTAGCCAAGGCCCAGCGGTCGGTATCGGTGGCCTCGGGCTCCAGCTCGACGCTCTCGCCCACGAGCCAGTAGTAGTCAGCACCCCAGGGGTGGCGGCGGTGCTCCACTTCCTTCTGCCAGCGCGAACGGGCCATGCGGCACACTTTCACGCCCTTGAACCGGGGGGCCAGGGGGAAGTTGATGTTCAGACAGGTGAAGGGGGGCAGCCCCACGGCTATGGCCTTGAACATGAAGTCGACAAGATAGGGACGCAGGGGGGTGAAGTCGGCATCGGGACGGTGGTCGCACAAGGAGAAGGCCACGGAGGGGTAGCCCTGAAGCGCACCCTCGATGGCCACGCCCATGGTGCCGGAATAGTGGGCGTTGACGGAGGAGTTGTCGCCATGGTTGATGCCTCCCACCACGAGGTCGGGCTTGCGCTCGGGGAAGAGGTTGAGCGCCATCTTCACGCAGTCGACCGGCGTTCCGGAACAGGAGCACACCGTAAGCCCTTCCTCACGGCGCAACACGCGGTAAGTGAGCGGATGGGCGGCGGTAATGGAACAACCAAAGCCCGAACGGGCGGAGTCGGGAGCCATGACAAGTATATCGGCGTAGGGACGGAGCGTTTCGATGAGGAAGTTGAGGCCCGGAGCCTGCACACCGTCATCATTGGACAGAAGAAGATAGGGACGCATCACGGATAAAAAAGTGCTATTCGGGAGAAGGCAGGAAAAAACAACGGCACGCACGGCTTCGGGTTTCCTGCGGCCAAACCGTTTTTTACATTGACTCCCTATATATTATGAGGCGGCAAAAGTACAAAAAATTGTTTAGCACCGTCGGTTTCACCGAAATTTTATACCTTTGCCACGCTAATTGTGCGGACTTGCCCGCAATGCCTGCCACAAAGGCCTCACCGGGCCCGGGCGCAGGCTTCGCACCACCGGCCTACGGCGGGAACGGCGCAAAGGGGCAGGCCCTGATTTCTAACCAACCCACCACTTATGGGCAAAATCATCGCTTTGGCCAACCAAAAGGGAGGGGTAGGCAAAACCACCACCTCCATGAACCTGGCCGCCTCGCTCGCCACGCTGGAGAAACGCGTGCTGCTCATCGATGCCGACTCGCAGGCCAACGCTTCGTCGGGTCTGGGCGTCGACCTGAGCAAAGTGGACTGTTCCATCTATGAATGTGTCATCAACGGCGTGGACGTTCACGAGGCCATCTATACAACAGACATTGAACGCTTGGACGTTATCCCATCGAACATCAACCTCGTCGGAGCGGAAGTAGAGATGTTGAACTTTGAAGGACGGGAACGCATCATCAAGAATATGCTGGCTCCCCTCCACAATGAGTATGACTATATCCTCATCGACTGCTCGCCGTCGCTCGGTCTCATCACGGTCAACGCGCTCACGGCGGCCAACTCGGTGATCATTCCGGTGCAATGCGAATACTTCGCCCTGGAAGGTATCTCCAAACTGCTCAACACCATCAAAATCGTAAAACGGAAACTGAACCCGGAACTGGAAATCGAGGGCTTCCTGCTCACGATGTACGACAGCCGCCTGCGACTGGCCAACCAAATCTATGACGAGGTGAAACGGCATTTCCAGGAACTGGTGTTCAAAACGGTGATACAGCGCAACGTGAAGCTGTCGGAAGCTCCGAGCCACGGACTGCCGGCCATACTCTACGACGCCGACTCGACCGGCGCGAAAAACCACCTGGCACTGGCCAAGGAAATCATCAACAAAAACAAAGCATAAGGGGCGGCGCAACGCACTGCTGCCGGAACACCTCTCTGCAACGGCAACCGGCACAAACACTCCTTAATTATATATATACAGCAAAAGACACATGGTAGCTCACAAGAAATTTCCGGCTCTGGGTCGGGGACTGGATGCCCTGATTTCAACTGATGAGGAAGTACACACCAGTGGCTCTTCCAGTATCAGCGAGGTGCCGGTGTTCAAAATAAAGGCTAACCCTAACCAACCCCGAAGGGAATTTGCCACCGATGCGCTGCAAGAACTGGCGGAAAGCATACGGCAAATCGGCATCATACAGCCCATCACGCTACGGCTGATGGAGGACGGCACGTACCAAATCATTGCCGGAGAACGCCGATGGAGGGCTTCGCAGATGGCGGGCCTCACTTCCATACCGGCCTACGTCAGGACGGCTGACGATGAGAACATGATGCAAATGGCGCTCGTGGAGAATATCCAACGGGAGGACCTCAACGCTATCGAAATTGCCCTGGCTTACCAAAACCTCATCGAACAATACAACCTGACACAGGACAAACTGTCGGAAAAGGTGGGGAAGAACAGGGCTACCATAGCCAACTACCTCCGGCTGCTCAAACTGCCGGCTCTGGTGCAGGTGGCACTGCAAAACAAAGAAATTGACCAAGGACATGCCCGGGCGCTGCTGGGGCTGGACAAACCTTCGCTGCAGGTGAAGCTCTTCGGCGAAATAAAAGAGAAGGGCTACTCCGTCAGACAGGTGGAGGAAATGGTGAAAGCCCTGAACAACGGCGAAACGCTCAAAAGCGGCCGCAAAAC
The DNA here is from genome assembly GCA_004562975.1 of bacterium. The sequence continues at coordinate 428 of SFQP01000155.1, read as the reverse complement.
GCTCAAAGCGGCGGGCAAAAGCTTGCCCGATGAGTACACCGAACTCCGCAACAGACTGGCACAGGTGTTCAACACGAAGGTGCCGCCCACAAACCACTAAAAAAGTTTGATGAATTGGCATTATATCTGGCATTTCCTCATCTGGACTATTGCCTGCGCCGGCCTTGACGCACGGGCTGCATTGCCTGAACGTCCCACCGCCGGACAACCTGCAAAAACTGTGGCCCAAGCCTCGAAAGTCGGAGCCTCCGAAAGGGCTTCGGCTTTACCCGTTTTTGCAAACGATATGCCCGATGACGCATTTCCGGCTCCGACAGCACAACCCGACACGCTGCAACCCGGCACGCCCCGACCGGAGGGACAGATGGCGGCCATTGCCGACTCGCTGCCCGACCGGACCGACGAAAAGCTGGCTTCGCTCAATGACT
>SFQP01000010.1 GCA_004562975.1 bacterium | reverse complement strand
CGCCTACGATGCCCGATTTCGGCAAAATCTTGAACCAGGCAGCACCGGTGGTCTCGAACACGAGTTCAAAAACGCCGTTGCCCTTGTCCGTCATCGGCGCAGCCGCATCGGCAGTCCAGCCGCAGAAGTCGCCCAACACATAGTATTCGTTTTCAACGCTGGGCGGCGTTACTTGCAGATACTTCACGGTTACGTTGTTGGGCGATGCCTTGAGCGACTGTCCGTCGGGGGTGACCACACTGGCGTCTACAGACAGTGTGAGTTCGCGTTCGGTTCGTTGACGGCTGAGGTAAGCCTGTTCTACCACGCTGTCGAGCTGTGCCACGGCCACGCGGAGCGTACCGTCGTTGTCAACGAAAGGCAGGGAGTGACTGCCGTTGACAAAAAGTTTGGAGAATTTGGCCACAGAGCCTTCGGGGGCGTTGATGATGCTGCCGAGAGCCACGAGGTCAACGCTGTCAGCGGCCTGTTCGCGGTCGATGGTGGTGGGTTTTGCCTGCACCGTGATGTTGACGGTTTCGGCAGCTTCTTCCTGCTGGTTCTGCTGTGGGGCAGCCCAGTCGGTAAAGTCTTCGTCGCAGGCAGTAAAGGCACAAGCGGCCAGCAGTGCGCCTGCATATAAAGCTATTTTTTTCATGGATAATCTTGTTTGTCGTGGCGGGGACAAGCGGTAGCCTTGTGCCGGGTGGGCCATAGGCTTCAGCTATCAAGGATACCGCCTGTTCACGCCGGGGTTAATACTTACTCCACAGTGCCGGTGCCGGTGCTGAAGTTCAGGCGTACTTTGTTGCCGGGGGCAAGCTGTACAGAGTAGTTGCTGCCCATGTCATCATTCCAGTTGCTGTTTACGGCATTGTTCTCGCGGTAGAAGATGTTGGCACCGTCTTGCAGGGTGAACTCTGTCTGCCACCATTCAGCATCGGGCACTTTCACCGACATACGGGCTTCGCCACCGGAGAGAGCAGCGGGCGATACGAATTCGCCTTCGCCTTCGGGAGCGGTAAACTTGCCGGCATCGTCGAATGCCCACAGGTCGTTCATGCTGCCGCCGATAAGGTAAACTTCGGCCGGGCGGATATCTACGGTGTAGTTGATGGCTTTGCCCACAATCTTGGCGGTTACGACGAAGGTGTACCAGCCGCCGTTGCGCACGGCACTGTTGCCACTGTCGGTACCCGGTTCGGCACCGGCATCGTTCACGGCTTCGTCAGTAAAGATGAGCTGGTCGAAAGTGCGGGCCTGCTCCCAGTCGTTTGCTTCGGGGCCAATCTTGAAGTTAGCGTTGGCCGGGCAGTAAACCACGTTGAAGAACATGCCGGGCGTGCCGTTCACCTGTGCGAACTTCAGCCAGGTGCCCCAGTTGGAGGCCGGCATGCCACCCACGATGTACATGCTTTCGGGCAATGTCAGGGTCTGTTCGGGTTTCGTTACACGAACGCGGGGCAGCAGCACAGCGTTGGAGTAGCAGATGCCGCGTTGTGAGTCGGTCACGTTTGCTTTCAGGCGCAGGGTAACCGGCATTTCAGCGGGCAGGTCAGCTCCCGGGTTGGCGGCATCCCAGAGTGAGATGATGGCTTCGGTGAGTTCGTAAGCGTCCACGTTCATCTTGGCCGTGCGGTAGGTAGTGGGCAGGCTCACGTAGTTGGCCACCGTAGCTTCGGTCGTTTCGGTAGCTTCAGCGTCTTCCACGAAAGCTTCGTCCAGTGTAACCTGTACCGTGTAGGTTGTGGCAGCGGTAAAGCCGTAGGCAGGCTGTGAGCAGGTTAGTTCAAGCGATTGGGCATACTGCAGGTCGAACACGTTGTTCGTAGCATAGGGCGGTACGTTCAGCACGAACGACTCCGGCTCCTGCAGTACGGGATTGCTGTCCGTGTCACTGTCGCAGGCAGCCACAAAGGGCAGTGCCAGCGCCAGGAGCAAATAGCTAAATATCTTTTTCATGATTTTTTTCTTTTAAAATTGGGATAGAAAGACATTATTCAATGAGGGAATATGCACGCTGTGTTATCAACATTTCAGGCATTAGTAGCCAGTGTTCTGGTGCATATTGGGGTTATTGGTAATGTCCGTTTGAGGAATGGGGAAGAGGTTGCAGTAAGAAGCCACGCCCGTTCCTTCATAAACGCCGCCTTTCCACTCCCAGAGATACTTGTTAGTTGTGAACATGTCGAAGCGGCGCAGGTCGGTGCGGCGTCGGCCTTCGAGATAGAACTCGCGGCCCCATTCTTTTACAAAGTTCATCTCCGTCAGGTCAGAGCCGATCCAGGGGCGTGCATGGGCACGGTCGCGGAGTTTGTTCACGTCTGCCAGCACCGTCTGCTCGTCAGCCCCGTTGCGCCAGTTGGCTTCTGCACGGGTCAGGTAAGCTTCGGCCAGACGCAGGAAGGGAATGTCCGTGTCAGGAATATAGGGGTCATGGGCGTATTGTGCGCCGGTGCCATCAGAGTGTTCATTGGTCCATTTGATGATGGCCAAGCCGTTGGTGATGGTACCGATTTTCTCCGTTTCGATTTTGCGTCCGTCGCCGCCGTAGAGCAGGGCACGGTCGTCACCGGCTGCGGTGGCAATGTCGTAGCGTCCGTCGGTCAAGGGCACATCCTCGCGTTTGTCGAAGTAGAAGTCAGCCACTTGTGCGCGGGCACGGATACAGGTCCAGGCATCGTTGGTGCCGTAGAAGTTTTGGCAACCGCTGGCGTAGCAACTGCTGATGACGGTCCAGGTGCCGCCGTAAGTCTTCGTCTTCGTGCCGTCTTGGCGGATGGGGAGGACGATTTCCTTCATGGCTTCGGGGTTGCTGTCGTTGTCGCCCATGAAGAGCTGTTGGTAACCGCTGAAGCCACCCGTGCTGGTGGCGGTGCTCAGCGAGTAGCCGCTCTCGATGGCTTTGGTCGACCATTCCACGGCTTCTCCCCATTTGGCTTCACCGGTGTATGTCTTGGCGTTGAGGTAGAGGCGTGCCAGCATGATGTAGGCGGCCACCTTGTTCACCCGGCCGAAGTACTGTCCTGTGGGGTCAGCATCGGGCAGTTGGGCGATGACATCTTTGTATTCGCTCTCGATGTAGTTGAAGAGATCCTTGCCTGCGATTTCCTTGGGCTTGTCCTGGTTGAAAGTTTCCTTGAAAGGAGCTTTGCCGAAGAGGTCGAGGAAGTACTGGTAGTACATGGCGCGGAAGAAGCGCACCTCAGCACACTGGCGCACACTCTTCTCGTCCTCGTTGTTCTTGTAGAGGTCGAGGAAGAAGTTGCAGTGGGTGATGTTGTAGCCAATGCGGTTGTAGAGCATACGGGTGAAGAGGTGCTGCGAGCCCCAGCTGAAGCTGAGGAACTCGGGCTGTCCCGGGTCGTTCTGCCATGCCCAGAGGCATTCGTCGGTAGGAAATTCCTGCTGCTCCCACATACGGCGGAAGAAGGGGTTCTTACCGGGGTCGTCCGAGATGTCGGCCTTGTCCGTGGCACCCTGTTGTCCGGAAAGGACGAGCAAGCCGTAGATTTTGGCGTAGTAGCCGTCTTGGTTGGCGGCACTTTCAGTCTGCGGGTCGATTGACGACTGGTTCAGGTCGTCAGCACACGAAGCCGCACCCAAACCCAAACCGAGCGCTACGGCTGCCGGTGCCATATATTTCAGAAAATTCAATTTCATGGCTTCAATAATCTAAGTTGTTTGAAAGAAGTTTTAGCAATTAGAAGTTCAGGTTCAAGCCAAGCATGAAGGTGCGGGGACGAGGATAGAAACTCTTGTCGATGCCCTTGTAGTCGGCATTGCTGATTTCAGGATCAAGACCGTCATACTTGGTGATGACGAACGGGTTCTGCACGAGGAAGTAAACACGTCCGCTGATGCCTTCGTACTTGTTGGCCTTGAACAGGTTGCGGAAGCTGTAGCCCAGCGTGATGTTGTCGCAGCGCAGGAAAGAGGCGTTGCGCACGAAGTAGTCGCTCAGGGCGTAGTTGCCTTGTCCGCTCCAGCCCAGGTTGATGTGTTCCATCGTACGGTTGGTCCATTCGTTCTGGACAGTCATACCGCTCAGGCTGACGTCGGAACGGTCGCAGAGGTAGTCATAGTAAACATAGTTGTTCAAGCTGGCACGGAGCGTGAAGCTGAAGTCCCAGTTCTTGTACATAAACTTCGAGGTGAAGCCCATGAGTACGTCGGCGGTGGGTTTCTTGTAGATATAGCGGTCACCATCGTCGATGTAGCCGTTACCGTTGCGGTCAACGAACATGTTTTCGATGGGCTTGCCGTTTTCATCATACACCTGCTGGTAAACGTAGAAGGAGTTGGCCGGATAGCCCACCTTGTTCACCTGTACCGTACCGCCAGCGGGCAGTTTGGAGGGAGAAATACCCGTTGCCACATAACCTGCATCGCCGTAGAGTTCCGTAATCTTGTTGCGGTTCCACATCGCGTTGTACGTAATCTGCCAAGTAAAGTCGCGGGTCTGTACGGGGCGTGCGTTGAGGGTGAACTCCAGACCGTAGTTCTTCAGTTTACCGATGTTCTTTGTGATTTGGTTGTTGAAGTTCGTGCCGGCCTCCACGTCAACGGTAGAGATAAGGTCTTTCGTTTCGCGGTAGTAGTAGTCCACCGAACCGTCGATGCGGTTGTTCAGGAAGGCAAAGTCAAGACCGGCGTTCCAGGTCGTGGTCTTTTCCCACGTCAGGTCCTTGTTGAAGGCATTGGGGCGTTGCGTGTGCATGTAGTCGCCGCCGATGGGGTACTGGGCATAGTCATCGCCCACGCTGTAGAGCGGGGTGTAGTAAAAGTCCATACCGATGTTCTGCTGGCCGGTGATACCCCATCCCAGACGGAGTTTCAGGTCGGAGAGCCAGTCGGCGGTGCGCAGGAACTTTTCGTTCTTGATTTTCCATCCCAATGCCAAAGAGGGGAAGGTGCCCCAGCGGTTGCCGTCGGCAAAGCGCGACGAACCATCCCAGCGCATGGTGAAAGTGGCCAGGTAACGGTCGTTGTAGATGTAGTTCAGGCGACCGAAGTAGGAGAGCAGTGAATTGCGGGTGGCGTAAGCCGTGGTGGCGCGTCCTTGATAGTCCTTGCGTTCTTCCGTGTAGGGGTCCCAGCCTCCGCCTTCGCCATAGCCGTTGTTGTGGAAGTGCTGTGCTTCCGTACCGGCCATGATATCCACGTTGTGGTATCCGAAGATGTGTTGGTATTGGGCGTAGATATTACCTTGGAGGTTATATTTGTATTTCACATCACGCCAGTTGTTGCCGAAATAGTTGTTTGAGGCAGAGTAGGGCGAAATGATGTTCCATTCGTTGCCTTCGGAGTAGTCGCCGCCCACGTTGGCGTGGATATGCACATCTTCTAAGCCGTGAATCTTATAGTCCAGCTCCAGGTTGCCGATGACCGACTGGCTCTTGGAGTGATGGTTTTTCAGTTCCAACATAGCCAGTGGGTTCGCCGTGTTCTTCGTGTTGGGCTGTGCCGTCCAGTTGGGGTCGGAGAAGGAGGCCGGTGTCATGTGCTGGTAGTAGCCTCCGGTGAACTTGGCATAGGGGTCGTTGGCGTCAAAATATACGGGCTGGGTGGGGTCCATGCTCAGCGCGGCGCCGATGGCACCACCGTCGGCATAGCGGTTCTTGGCCGACATGAACTTGGCGTTCAGGTTCACGCTCAGGTGATCGTTGAAGAAAGTCGGGGCGAGATTTACGGCCACAGTATAACGCTCAAAGCTTGAGGTCTTGATGATACCTTCTTCATTGGTGTAGCCAAAGCTGAGGCGATAGGGCAACCATCCCAAGCCACCGTTGATGGACACGTTGTGGTCATGGCTGATGGCCGTCTGGTAAATTTGGTCTTGCCAGTCGGTATTGGCGTTGCCCAGCGGCAGGGTGGCAGCGTCGCCGAAAGTCTGTTGCACATATTTGCGGTATTCGTCGCCGCTCATCACATCGTAGGTCTTGGCTTTTGTACCCACGCTCACGCTACCATTGTACGTAACCTGCGGGCGGCTGTTCTTGCGGCCTTTCTTGGTGGTGATGATAATCACACCGTTCGATGCGCGCGAACCGTAGATGGCCGTGGCCGAAGCGTCCTTCAGCACCGTGAAGCTGGCAATGTCTTCGGGGTTTACCATGGCCAGGGGGTTGGAAAGACCCTTCACGCCCTCGTTGTCCATGGCCAGTCCGTCGATGACAATCAGCGGGTCGTTTGAAGCGTTCAGCGACGAACCGCCACGGATGCGGATGGAGGCACCGGCACCCGGCGTACCGCCGCCTGTAGCTACGTCCACACCGGCCACCTTACCCACAAGCATATCCTGTGCGTTGGTGGTGATACCTTTTGTCATTTCGTCGGGCTTGATGGCCGTGACAGAGCCGGTGGCATCTGTTTTTTTCACTTTGGCGTAACCCACTACCACCGCCTCGTTCAGCGTGGAGTTGTCCTCGAGCACGATGGTCATGGTGCCGTCGGCCTTGACCGTGGCTGTTTTGTAACCAATGTAGGCCACGCGCAGGTTGCTGCCCGCTGCCACATTGATGGTAAAGTTACCGTTCGCATCGGTCTGGGTCATGGTTTTCGTACCCGGAACAGATACGGTTGCAAAGACAACGGGTTCGCCCGACTTGTCCTGCACATGTCCCTTCACCCTAACGCTTTGGGCGTTAGCACCGAGCGACATGCAAGCTCCTGCCAGCATCACCGACAGGAACTTGGAATTAAGAGTCTTTTTGTTCATGTTATTAGAACTTGGTTGAAAAATTGTCTGTTCAGAGAGGGGCTGACGCAGCAAAACGGGATTTTTTCAGGAGGAAACCTCCTGAAAAGGGACATGTCCCTTTAAAAAATCCGTACTTTCCCGTTTCCTGTGCGCCCGTGCTTATTTCATAGGCACAATGCTGATGGCAAATCCGCCGCCGCTGGCAGCGTGGAGCTTCAGCCGTGTCTTGTTGGTTACGGTCTTGGTGCTGATGGTGTAGGCCTTGGGGTTCTTGTCCCACGAGGCGTCTTTGGCATCGGCATAGATGGTGGCCGTGTATTTCTGTCCGGGGGTGAGGAAATCAAGGGCGAAGTTGGCATCGTGGCCGTTCTCGTCGGCGGTGCATCCCACGAACCAGTTCTCGCTTCCCTTCTGCTTGCGGGCAATGGTGACGAAGTCGCCGGGTTCAGCTTCAATGTACACACTCTTGTCCCAGTCAAGTGCCACGTCTTTGATGAATTGGAAAGCGTCGAGGTGCTCTTGATAGTGTTCGGGAACGTCGGCTGCCATTTGCAAGGGGCTGTACATCGTGACGTACAGTGCCAGCTGGCGGGCAATGGTGGTGCGCACGCGGCTGTTGTTAGAGGGATTCATCTTCGAGCAGTCGGTTTCAAAAATGCCTGGCGTGTAGTCCATCGGACCGCCTATGAGGCGGGTGAAGGGCAGGATGGTGGTGTGGTCCACGGGGTTGCCGCCGAAACTTTCATACTCCGTGCCGCGCGCACTTTCGTTGCCGATGAGGTTGGGCCAGGTGCGGCAGATGCCGGTGGGGCGGGTGGCTTCGTGGGCGTTCACCATGATGCGGTAGTCGGCAGCCTTTTCGATGCAGTATTGGTAGTGGTTGTTCATCCACTGGCCGTAGTGGTGCTCGCCGCGCGGCACGATGTTGCCCACATAGCCGCTCTTCACGGCGGGGTAGCCGTTGTCCACCATGAATTGGTAAGCCTTGTCCAGATGCCGTTCGTAGTTACGTGCCGAGGCTGAGGTTTCGTGGTGCATGATCATCTTCACGCCCTTCGATGCGGCATAGCGGTGAATTTCCTTCACGTCGAAGTCAGGGTAGGGGGTGACGAAGTCGAACACATAGTCCTTTTCGTGTCCGAACCAGTCCTCCCAGCCCACATTCCAGCCTTCCACCAGCACGGCATCGAACCCGTGTTCGGCGGCAAAGTCGATGTAGCGTTTCACGTTGGCCGTGTTGGCAGAGTGCGTTCCGTTGGGTGTGGCGTGTTCAAAGTCGGTTTCGCCGAGCTTCACGGTCGAGAAGTCGTTGGTGTAGCTCCAGGTGCCTTTGTTCGTGATCATGTCCCACCATACGCCTATATATTTAGTGGGCTTGATCCATGATGTATCCTTGATTTTGCAGGGCTCGTTCAGGTTGAGGGTGATGCGCGAAGCCAGGATGTCGGTGGCTTTGTCACTCACGATGACGGTACGCCAGGGCGACACGCAGGGAGCTTGCAGATAGCCCTTGTCGCCGCGAGCGTCGGGGGTGAGCCAGCTCTCGAAGGTCATGGTCTTGTCATCGTAGTTGAGGTGCATCGTGGAGTAGTCGATGCAGGCAGCCTCGTGCAGGTTGATATACAGGCCGTCGGCGGTTTTCATCATCAGCGCAGTCTGTACGCCCCCTTCCCAAATGGGTGTCTGAGAGGAGTTCTGTGTGACGGCGTCCTTCATCTTGCCGCGAATTTCGCTCAGCTTGGAGGTAACCGTTTCGTATTCCTGGGTGTCGTAGTCGCCGGGAATCCACCAGGCGGTGTGGTCGCCTGCCATGGCAAACTGCGTGTGCTCTTCCTTTAAGGTAAAATAGGTGAGGTTCTTCTGTTCGGGAAATTCGTAGCGGAATCCCAGACCGTCGTCGAACAGGCGGAAACGTATTTTGATGAAGCGGTCGTTGACGGGCTGGCTCAGCGTCACGCACAGTTCGTTGTAGTGGTTGCGGATGCTGCTTTCCTCACCCCATACGGGTTGCCACGTTTCGTCGAAGGTGGTACTTTCGTGTGCCTTCTCCACAAATCCGGTGGTGAGGTTGGCTTTCTGGGCCAGTTTGGAAGCATCGGCACGTGTTTTGAATTCAAAGTCTTGTGCTTTGTTGGGGTCTTCCTGTTTCAGTTCCAGTCCCAGGTGTGAGGGCTTGATGATGTCCTGACCTTTGTATTGTAAATAATAGGTAGGACGACCTTGTGCATCGAGCGAGAACTCCATCTTGAGATTCCCGTTGGGCGATTGCAGTTCCTGGGCAGAAGCTGTCAGCGACAGGCACGCCAAGGACAGGGCTGTAAGAATCTTGTTCATTGTGATGTTCGTTTGTATTTGGAGATAGTATGAGATTTTGCTGGTTGTAGCGCCGCAAGACATCGTTGCAGGTATGATGAATGTTGCGTGACACGCTTTTTCTAACAGGGCAATTTGAGCGGTCGACGTTACAAAAGTACCATGAAGAAAGTTTGAAAGGCAAGCGATATAATAAAATAGTAAAAAATATAAAGAAGGTGGTAAACAAAACCATCTGAAAATCAGATTAAAACAGTTTGAATTGTTGAATAAAAATATAAATTCATAGTGAAGTGAAAAGTTGTCTTAGTCGCTTGTTTTGTCAACTTGAATGTACTTTATCAAGTGTAATGTGTGGATGTAATTCCGCGTTTCAGGATTTTTTAATACGGCTGTAATTACATGATGTTTCCGTTTGTGCTGACCAGTACGTGATACCGTATGCCACAAGTCCTGGACTATTTTTTTCTAGTCGGCGAGTAGGAAAAACTAGTCGGCGAGTTGTAAACAGAAGTCCGGGACTTGTCAATGGATGCGGACCTTGCTGTCACATTTTCCTCTGCGTGCAGATGAAGGGGTGGGTTAGGGCATTCTTTCCATGCAAGGTCGTGCCATTGCATAGCTGTCTGGTTTCGGGCATCAGCCAAATTGCTGATATCCTCCCCTCACCCCACCCCTTCAGGCCGTTCACTGATCGTTATCCTATCACCCGTTGGCATTTCACTATACGGAAAAATAGTTCCTTTTTTATCGTTCACCCTTTCACCAATAGTATTTAATCCATTGAGAATGAGAAGGAAAACAGGTGAATGATTGATCCTTCAAGCATTCACATCACCCGAATTTGGTGAATACTTGCGTTAGAGACTTTCAATTCCATTTTAGTGCGTTTCATCCCCTCTACCCTCCCCAAAAATCCCTTTTCCCTATACGCAAATCCTGTTTATATTTTTCCATTTATTGTCTTTCGTGTACATGTTCACGAATGAACTTTTATGAATGCTTTTGTGTCGCTATAATTCATTACTTATATCCCTGTGTACCAGCCATTTTCCCCACTTTGATGAATATTTGAATGATTTTTATAGGGTGAAAAATACGTATAGATACCTTGTTTTTCACCACTTCGCCACTTCTATTTTGTTTGTTCGTGTCGTGATTTAGGGACGCGAGAGAACTAAACCGGATATACTCCGATGAGTGTTGACGCATTCAGACGGGCTTTCGAAAATCAGCTTATGGATGCCACTGGCAAAAGATAACAAGTAGTAATTTCTGCTAATAGCATGGTATAAATCCCATCTTATATCTATTTTTGCACGGTGATTTACACCACAAACATCATGGGAATACTTTATTTGGTGCCTACACCGGTGGGTAATCTGGAGGACATCACCCTCAGGGCACTCAGGATACTCAAGGAGGCAGACCTCGTGCTGGCCGAGGACACACGCACCTCGGGCATGCTCCTCAAGCATTTTGACATCAAGAACCGTTTGCTCTCCCACCATAAGTTCAATGAACACCAAACGGCCGATGCCTTTGCTGCCCGTATGGCGGCCGGCGAGGTGATGGCCCTTATTTCCGATGCCGGTACTCCCGGCATATCTGACCCTGGTTTCATGCTTGTCAGAGCCTGTGTGGCAAAGGGGGTTACGGTGCAGTGCCTGCCGGGGCCTACGGCTTTCGTGCCTGCTTTGGTGGCATCGGGACTGCCCTGCGAGCGTTTCGCGTTCGAGGGTTTTCTGCCCCAGAAGAAAGGTCGTGCCACTCGCATCGAGGCCCTGCGGGATGAGCAGCGTACCATGATTTTTTATGAATCTCCCTACCGCGTGGTGAAAACTCTGGCGCAGTTGGCCGAAGTCTTCGGCGAGGAACGCCGCTGTGCTGCCTGCCGCGAAATTTCCAAGCTCCATGAAGAAACCGTCAGGGGCACATTGGCCGATGTCAAGGCTCATTTTGAGGAGCAGGAACCGCGCGGCGAGTTCGTTCTCGTGGTGGAAGGAGCTGTCCCCGTGAAGAAAAGAAAAAATATTGATGAATAACGCTCGCATGGCGGGGGGTGCTTCCGACTCAGTTCCGCTTTGTGATTTAAGAATTACCTGTATGAAAAAAATTGTTTTGATGTTTGTTGCCGCTTGCGCTATGTGTGCAACGTTTGTTTCTTGCAACACGAAGAAGGAGAAAGAAATGGAAAGTGTTGACACCAGTGCAGCCACCATCGACTCTCTCCGGCAGGCACTTACTCAGTCGCAGAACGAATCGAATGACCTCATCGCCACATTGTCGCAAATCCAGGACGGTTTCGACCAAATCAATGAGGCTGAGGGACGCGTGAACGTGGAGAACCGGCAGGGAGAGGGCGGCAACAGGCAGGCCATCGTGGAAAATATGGCGTTTATCCAACGTACACTCCGACTTAACCGCGAACTCATTGCCAATCTGAGGCAGCAACTCCGCAATTCCAACCAACGGGATGCCGCAACCAAGGCTAAACTCGAGGAGATGGTGGCCAACTTCACCAAACAACTGGAGGACAAAAGCAAGGAAATCGAAGAACTCCGGGCACAGCTCGCTGCAAAAGATATCCAGATAGCTGAACAGGGCGAGCAAATCAACCAACTCAATGAGGACGTGAATGAGCTCGCCAAAAAGAACGAGGAGAAAGCTCGTAAAGTGGAGGCGCAGGACAAAGAGCTGCATACTGCCTACTATGTGTTCGGCACGAAAAAGGAATTGCGCGAGCAGCGCATTATCGATGGACGCGATGTGCTGCAGAACAAGGACTTTAACAAGGATTATTTCACTCGCATCGACCTGCGCGTGACGAAAACCATCAAACTTTACTCCAAGAGTGCCAAACTCATGACCAACCATCCCGCCGGTTCTTATTCGCTCGAAAAGGACGCTCAGGGACAATATGTGTTGCGCATCACCAACCCGCAAAATTTCTGGAGTGTGAGCAAGTATTTGGTCATCACCGTAAAGTAATCGCTTTTCGTCAGGCAGAGTTCCCGCTTCAGACCGGTTGTAGACAGCTGATATAAATTCCAAAACCCTATATATGAAAATGCACAAGTGGTTAGCTTTTCCCCTTGCTATGTTGCTGCTGTTGAGTTCATGCAGTTACAGGCAGTTTAATGCCGTGGCAACCGGCAGTTCCGTGGGTGGCATGTTAGGTTCCAGTATAGGTGGCTTGGCTGGCGGACCACGTGGGTACGACTCGGGGACATTGGCCGGCATGGTGATTGGTGGAGCCATAGGGGCTGCCGTTACGGCACCTAAACAAAATGAGAGCGATTCCCGGACTTCGACCGCCGATGATGTATATGAAACGGAGGAGGTGCGTTACGGAACCTACCGTAGTCCGAAGTACACTGCTCCGGCTGCCACCCGAGTTGATTTGTCAGAATTGGAGATTTGCAATGTGCATTTTCTGGATGTCAACAACAATGCCCGGCTTGACTTGGATGAGGAGGCTTGTATCGTGATGGACATTTACAACCGGGGCAATCGCACGCTCTACAACGTAACGCCTACCATCACGTGCAGCAGTCGCCGCGTCTGCATCTCACCTGCCGCCACCGTGAACAGTTTGCAGCCAGGGCAGGGCATTCGTTACCGCGCCTCGGTGAAGGCCAACCGGCGGCTGAAGGACGAGGCTGTGTTGTTCTATGTAAACTTTGGTTCGGGCAAGCAGACGGTAAAGGCCAAGACTTTCAAAATCCTGACTGGCAGGTAGTACAGCTCTTTCCCACCAAGTGAGAAACAGTTTCCATTGTGCGGATACCCTGTCCACATGATGGAAGCTGTTTTTCTGTGTGGCAGCTGTTCGTTGCCCGAGACAGTACGGATGGCGGGCAACTGGTAGTTGCAAAAGTGTACAAATGCAGGTGGGGACTTCTGGCTACATTTGAAGTCAGAACATTTTGCACATTCGTCACACACCTGCTTGTACGTTAATAGTTTACCACATTCTACAATGTTTTCACACCATAAAGCCATACTCAAATTGGGCATTCCCATTGCCATAGGACAGTTGGGCGTTATCGTAATGGGGTTTGCCGACACGGTAATGGTGGGCCGTTACAGCACCGATGCGTTGGCGGCCGCCTCGTTTGTCAACAGCGTTTTCAACCTCATCGCCTTTCTCTTGATGGGTTACAGTTACGGGCTGACTCCTTTAATCAGTTCCCTTTTCGGACGTGGAGAGCATCGTGAGGCCGGCACTACGTTGGCCCACGCCGTGGTGTGCAACCTCCTTTTTGCCTTTCTGCTCATGGGGCTGATGTTGGCGGGCTATTTTGGGCTGGACCTCATGGGGCAGCCTCCCCATCTCCTGCCTATTGTCCGTCCCTACTATCAGTGCGTGATGTATTCCATTCCTTTTCTTGCCTTCTTCAACGTGATGCGCCAGTTCACAGATGGCATTACCGACACAGCCACGGCGATGTGGGCACTGCTTGCCGGTAATGCTCTGAACGTGGTGGGCAATTTCCTGTTGATTTATGGCATCGGTCCATTCCCTGAACTGGGACTGACGGGTGCGGGGCTTAGCACTCTTTGCTCGCGTGTGGTGACGGCGGCCATCCTCTTGTCGGTACTTTGGTTTCGCCCTCGATATGCTTCCTTTCGTAAGGGTGTCCGTATGGCTGGCTACTCTTCGGCTGCACTCCGCCACATTAACCGGCAATCTTTACCCATTGCTTTGCAAATGGGCACGGAGAGCGGTGCTTTCACCTTCAGCGGCATCATGGCGGGGTGGTTGGGAGCAGTGGACTTGGCTTCGTTCCAAGTGATGGTGACCATCGGTACTCTTGGTTTCCTGCTTTATTACAGCTTTGGAGCGGGACTGAGCATCCGTGTGGCGGCTTTCTATGGTGGGCACGACGCGATGCAGCTCCGCCAGACCACTCGTGCGGGGCGGCACATCCTGTTGGGAATGGCAGCTGTCTCGTCGCTGACCTTCCTCCTGTTGGGTAAAACATTGATTCAATCTTTCACAACCGACCCGGCTGTGATAACGCTCTGCATGGGGCTGATACCGCCCCTCATCTTGTATCAGCTTGGCGACGCTATGCAAATATGTTATGCTAATGCCTTGCGCGGAACAGCCCATGTGATGCCCATGATGTGGATAGCTTTCTTCAGTTATCTGGTGGTGAACCTCCCCGTGGCTTATTTGTTGGCGTTCTCTCTGGGACTTGGCTCGAAAGGGCTGTTTCTGGCGTTCAGTTGTGGACTGTTTGTGGCAGCTTTCCTTTTTTACAACCGTTATCAAGCCGTGGTACGCCGTGGATAACCGCCGTTTCCTGTTCTGATGGCTACAGTTCGCTGACAGTGCGTTCAAAATCAGCCGGGTCATTCAGCGATTTGTTGCGCATCTTCGAGCGGTAATTGTAGACTGTGGCAAGTGAGAAGTTCAGGAAATGGGCTATTTGCGAGGTGTCGGTAACCCCAAGCCGGATGAGGGCGAAGATGCGCAATTCTGTTGTAAGCCTGTTGTCATGGCGGGGCAGTATGCGGTAATCCGGTTGCAATAAATTGTTGAACTTCTGGATGAAATCGGGGAAAAGCGTGAGAAAAGCCTGATCAAAGTCATCGTAGAATTTATCCTGCTCTTCTTTGATGACAGCTTCGCTTTTCAGATTTTTTATCAGTTCTTCTGTACGATGTTCTTTCAGTAACCTGAGCGTATTTCTGCGGTAGCCTATAAGTGTTTCGAGGTAGTTGCGGCAGCGGTTCAGGTAGCGGGCGATGTATTCTTCTTTCACCTTGTCCGTCAGCTGCAATTCGGCATAGGTTTGTTGTAGCTCTTCATTGGCTTTTTGCAGCTGTTGCATGGTGTGCTGCATCTTTTCGTTAGTCTGTGCGAGTTCATCGTTGGTTTCAGCCTGTTGCTGACGCAGCAGACTGAGTTTTTTCATCTGTTTCCGCAAGTAGAGTATGCCTATGCTGAGTGCCAGCAGCAGGCCTGCGAGGATGTACGTGAAGAGGCGTTCCTGTTCGTGCTGTTCCCGTTCTTGTTCTTTGTACTGCTTGTCGATGATGGGGAAGATGTTCGATATTTCCACCGCCCGCAGGGCAGCCCGACAGAAGTTGGCATCTTCCATGGAGCAGATGAGATAGCTGTATGCTCTTTTAACTTCACCCTGTTCGTAGAGCTTGAGTGCAAGCAAGGGCAACGCCTGATACTCGGTGATGCCCCGTTTGATGTCCGCCTTGGCCGCCATGATGAGGTAGTGAATGGCTTCTTGCTGTTTGTTCATGGCATCGTAGGCCATAGAGAGGGTAAAGCAGATGTAGGGGTCAGGCATATCCTCGCTCATCTTGCGGGCATGGGGCAATAGCAGTTCCACAGCCTGTTGCGGTTTCCCATTGGCGATGGCCTTGTCAGCTTCTACGATACTGCGTGTTTCCCCGGGGGTGTCGATAATGATGAGAGAATCGCGGTAAAGTGCCATTCGCTGTCCCCAGACTTTTCGGGGATTTGACAGTTTCACGTAAGAGCAAATCCAGCCGCACAGGGTACGCCAAGTACGGTAGTAATATAGGCGCAATGCAGGGTTTTGTGCAGAAATCAGTTCCGTGTTGACTTGCTGGAGTTCTTTAACCGCCTCTCCGTAAAGAGCCGATACAGAGTATATTTCTGCTTGTCCGATGTGTAGGTAAGCCTCCAGTTCCGGGTTCTCCATAGCTTCCGGCGTGGCAGCAATCAAATCCAGATATACTTGTGCCGAGTCCGTCTGATAGTGTGAGTACAGGCTGAAGATTTCTTTGTAGATAGCAATCCGGTTTTGTCCGCTTGCCTGCTGCGATTGTTGTTTCAATCGTTCAATTTGTTCGTTGCGTCCGTCATGGTATGTAGCTTTATTTTCAACAATAGAGTCGAGTTGTTTGAGCTGAACTTCAGTAGCTTGGTCGAGCGGTGCATTTTGGGCATGAAGGGGAGGTGATAACAGCAGGACAATATACAATAAGACGTGTTTCATAAAGCAGATTTCAGGCGGAAAGGTTAGAGAATGGAGCCGAAATGGGTTGTTGTTTGACTGCAAAGATAGCGCAAGGCGAGTGCAGGGAAAAGAATTCATGGAAGTTTTTGTTAACAAATAGATGTTTTTATTATTGAAGAATGATTGGGGAAAAACACGTTCCCTTAGGTTGTTTTTTCATTTGTTTGCTTTGAAACCATTTATATTTTTTGATATAGAAGTATATTTATTCCTATTGGAAATCATAAGTTTTAGCCATAAAATACTTTATATTTTATCTTCATGAGCTTGCAGGCTGTAGCTCCACGGCATAATTTTGCATCGAAACAAAAATGCGAAAGATTTCTCCATGAAAAAATACGCTTTGCTAACCTTGCTCATTTTATCTACGGTATCTTGCTTCAGTCGCAGGACTATGCAATCCGTACAGGTGCAGCCCGCTTTTTGGTGGAGCGGCATGGTAAACCCTTCCTTGCAAATCATGTTGCGGGCTGAAGGAGTAGGAAAGAGCGAGGTGAGCATAGAAGCGGCAGATATACAGATTGACAGTATATTCCGTCCGACCAACACAAACTATTTATTTATATATTTAAATGTAGGCAAGGCTGCTCCTTGCAAGTTTGACATTCAGTTGCGGCGTAACGGGAAAGTGCAGACCATTCCTTACGAACTCCGCCAGCGAGACCAGGCCGTGAAAGCGCAGGGTTTCGATGCCTCTGATGTAATCTACCTTCTCATGCCCGACCGCTTCGTCAATGGCAACACTTCTAACGATGTAGTGAAAGGACTCAAGGAGCAAACGGCAGGACAAGAGCCGGATGCTCGCCATGGTGGCGACTTGGAAGGCATGACGGCGGCATTGGACTATCTGTCCGACCTTGGTGTAACTGCTATCTGGCCCACGCCGTTGCAAGTCAACGATATGCCTTCGCACTCCTACCATGGTTATGCCATCACCGACTATTACGAAATTGACCCCCGCTATGGAGGCAACGAGGCTTACCGCCAGTTTGTGCAGCAGGCACATGCCAAGGGGCTGAAGGTAGTGCAGGACATGGTGTTCAACCATTGCGGCTCCGAGAACTTCCTTTTCACCGACCGACCCGACGACTCGTGGTTCAACAACCAAAGCCAGTATGTTCAGACAGGCTACCGCATTGCCGCTGTGGGCGATTCTCACGCTGTGGAATCCGACCGCGTCAATGCCCAAGACGGATGGTTTGTCCAGGTCATGCCCGATTTGAACCAACGTAACCCCCACGTGATGCAGTACCTCATCCAGAACTCCATCTGGTGGGTGGAATACGCCGGCATCGACGGCATACGGCAAGACACTTACCCCTATGCCGACCGTGAAGCCATGGCGCGGTGGAATGAGGCCGTACTGAAAGAATATCCCCACTTCAATATAGTGGGAGAAACGTGGATAAACCACAACGTCGGCGTGAGCTATTGGCAGAAGGACTCTCCTGTGGCCAAGGATAACTCCCAGCTGCCCACAGTGATGGACTTCCCCCTTATGGGGCTGCTCAACAGTTGTCTGGACGAGGAAACCAATGATTGGGACAAGGGCTTGGCGCGCATCTATGAGTATCTGAGTCAGGACATCGTCTATGCTGACCCCATGCACCTGCTCACGTTCCTCACCAATCACGACACCGACCGCTTTGCCCGGGTGCCCGAACAGGCAGCCCAGACCAACCGTTACCGTCAGGCCATTACGCTGCTTCTCACCCTGCGTGGCATCCCTCAGCTATACTATGGCGACGAACTGGCCATGGCCGGCAACAAATCTAAGGGCGATGGTGCCTTACGGCAGAACTTCCCCGGCGGATTTCCCGGCGATGCTGTCAATGCGTTCAAGGGAGAAAACCTCACACCGCTCATGCAGCAGACATTGGACCTGACACGCCGGTTGCTGCAGTGGCGAAAGGGAAATGAAGCCGTGGCCAAAGGAAGTTTCAAGCACTATGCCATCAACCAAGGTGTCTATGTGTATGCACGGCAGTACAAAGGGCGCACAGTCACCGTTATCTTGAACGGAACAGACCACCCTGTGAACCTCAGCCTTGGCCGTTATGCGGAAGTGCTGCCCGCCTCGGTCGCAAACCACTTACGTTTTAGAATTTTAGGTACTTTCAAGTGTTTTATATTAGGTAATTAAGATTGGATAGGCTGTTCTTGACAGTTTTCAAAGAGCAGTTTAAGTGTTTTAGGTAACAAACACATTAGTTGTTGGGGCAGGCACTTCTTCGGGAGAAGAGGTGTCTGTACTTTTTATCGCCCTGTCTGTCGGGAAATATGCTCCTTTTTGGTCATACAGACTAATTTCTGTTCCTCATGGACCTGGCCGTGTTTTTCCGGCTTGCCTTTTTTAACAACCCAAACAAGGCCAAATGCGTGGTAAGCCTTATTTTTGCCCGACACAAACGGAGTCTTACAACGAGGACCCGACAATGTTTGATTTCAACTACCTTCTTTCCATGCTCGAAGAACTCATTCAGGCCGCCCTGCGAGCCGGCTGTGAAATCATGAAGATATACAACAGTCCTGAAACCGACTGGCAGGTGGAACGAAAGGCCGACAATTCACCTCTCACCCTGGCCGACCGGCGCAGCCACGACGTGATAACCGAAGCACTCGCCGCCAGTCCCTTCCCCATACTCAGTGAGGAGGGGGAAATCCCGCCTTACGAGGAGCGGAGTAGTTGGACAAGACTGTGGATTGTCGATCCGCTGGATGGAACCAAGGAGTTCCTGAAGCGGAACGGCGAGTTTACCGTCAATATAGCCCTTGTGGAAAACGGTACGCCGACGCTCGGCATTATTTATGCTCCAGCTTTGTACCGACTCTATTGGGGAGTACAAGGAGAAGGGGCTTTCATGGCAGAGGTTGACCCTGAGGATATGGGCATCCGCCCGGAGCAGCGATTACCCCTGCATCAGGAGCGACAAACTGCCACTTGCCGCGTGGTAGCCTCCCGTTCCCATCTCTCACCTGAGACAGAGCAATTCATCTACCGCCTTCGCCAAGCCCATTCCCATGTGGAAACCCTCAGCGCAGGCAGTTCGCTCAAGATATGCCTTGTGGCCGAAGGACGGGCCGACGTATATCCGCGTTTGGCTCCCACCATGGAGTGGGACACGGCGGCCGGGCACGCCATCGCCTTGGCAGCCGGATGCCGTATCACCGATGCGCAGACCGGATTGCCACTCCTATATAATAAGGAGGACCTTCACAACCCCTGGTTCGTTGTTGAGCGTTAACTCCACCCGTGCTCTTCCAGTCGGTTTACTTGACACAAATCGCTAAACTACATTTGCATGACATTTCAAGTAATATTTGTGCTCATAGTCCTTGCCTTGGTGATATTCGCCTTAGTGAAGGACCAGATGCGTCCCGGATTGGTTCTTCTGTCCGGTGCCGTGTCATTCCTTTGTGCCGGCATACTCACCCCCAAGGAGCTTTTGGAAGGATTTTCCAATAAAGGCATGATTACAGTGGCCATGCTCTTCTTGGTGAGCGAGGGTGTGCGTCGTTCCGGCCTGTTGGAGGAGATGCTGCGCCGCCTGTTGCCTCACGGGAAGCAAGCCAGCGGTGTCCGTGCCGTGCAGTTGAGGATGTTGCCCACCGTTTCCTTCATTTCAGCCTTCCTCAACAACACCCCGGTCGTTGTCATTTTCGCCCCGATGCTCAAGCGTTGGGCCGAGAAGCACGGAGTGTCCGCCACCAAGTTGCTCATCCCCCTTTCCTACGCCACCATCCTTGGTGGAGTCTGCACCCTCATTGGCACCAGTACCAACCTGGTGGTCCATGGCATGGTCATCGATGCAGGCTTCCAGGGTTTCAGTATGTTCGAGTTGGGCAAGGTCGGCATCATCGTCACTGCGGTGGGCCTGACCTACGTTTGGCTTTTCTCTGGCAAACTGTTGCCCGACCAGCGCAAAGGCTCCGACGAACAAACCCTTGAGGCCGAGCGCGACAAGGGACTTCATCGCATCGAAGTTGTGCTGGGCGCGCGTTTCCCCGCCATCAACAAGTGCATCTTCGACTTCGATTTCAAGCAAAAATACGGAGCCTTGGTACTGGCGTTGCGTCGCGGTGGTGAAACGAAAATCATGCATGATATGCGCCGCGAGCGTTTTCATGAAGGCGACACCCTCGTGCTGCTGGCAGACGACTCCTTCATGCAGAACTGGGGCGATTCCTCCTTCTTCCTCATGGTGTCCAACGGAAAAGAGCCCGAGGTGAAAATGCCCGTGTGGAAGCGGTGGCTGTCCGTAGGTCTGTTGGCACTCATGATAATCGGGGCCACTTTGGGCGAGCTTCCTACCGTCCAGCGTGCCCTTCCCGGAATACGTCTGGATATGTTCTTCAGCGTCTGTGTTGTTTCCATCCTGATGGCGTGGCTCAATATGTTTCCGGCGCGCAAGTACACCAAATTCATCTCGTGGGACATCCTTGTCACCATAGCCTCCGCCTTTGCCATCAGCCGCGCCATGCAAAATTCCGGCATGGCCGATGCTGTGGCCACGTTTGCTGTCGGGCTGAGCAGTCATTACAGCCCCGTTGTGTTGCTTGCCGTGGTATTTGTCATCACCAATTTGTTCACCGAGCTGATGACCAACAATGCTGCGGCGGCCTTGGCGTTTCCCATTTCCCTTTCCATTGCCGAACACATGGGCGTGAGCCCCATGCCCTTCTTTGTCACCATCTGCATGGCCGCTTCCGCCAGTTTCAGCACCCCTATCGGTTACCAGACCAACCTGATCGTCCAAGGTGTCGGCAACTACCGTTTTGCCGACTTCGTCCGCATCGGTCTTCCTCTCAATCTGCTGACATTAGTCATCACCGTGCTGTTCGTCCCCCTGTTCTGGCCATTCTAACATCAAGATATGAAGAAAATCATCAACCCCTTCGTCCACTTGGACGGCTATAACTGTTTCGGTTGCGCCCCCGGCAATCCCCTGGGCGTCAAAATGGAATTTTTTGAGGACGGCGACGACATCGTGAGCCTGTGGCAGCCGCGCCCCGAGTACCAAGGCTGGCTCAACACCCTTCATGGCGGCATTCAGAGCGTGTTGCTCGACGAAATATGCGGATGGGTCGTCATGCGCAAACTGCAAACAGCCGGTGTCACTTCCAAGATGGAAACCCGTTTCCTCCGTCCTGTCAGCACAGACGAGCCGCAGCTCACCCTGCGGGCACACATCACTTCGCAGCGTCGCAACATCGTGACCATCGAAGCCACGTTGTCCGACTCCTCCGGCCAAATCTGCAGTCAGGCCGTCTGCACCTATTTCACCTTCCCCCGCGAAAAAGCCGCGCACGATATGCACTTCAACGGTTGTGAGGTAGAGTCCTGATGCCGTTTGGTTATTAGTACATAGGCAACGTCCCCCTTCTGTGCCGATAGCCTGCTATCCGTTTTCCGGGAGCGAAACTTGCAGGCCGTCGATACGGATTTTCTCCTCCGCCACCAGCATTTGCAACGCTTTGTCGCGCACTTGTGGCAGAAAGTCCTCCGTCAGCAAATCCTTCAGGCTGTGGGCCGCCCCGTCGGCCAGCACTTGCAACATCTTTTCCGCGCACTGCTTCACCGCCTTCTTCGGGGCCGGAGTGGCAGTGCCTTTTTTGTTCGCCAGACACACGTCGCATCCTCCGCAGTCGCCGGCATCATCGTTGAAGTAGCGGAGCAGGTAGCGGCTGCGGCACATATCCTGTTGCGTCATGTAGCCCGTCATGGCCTCGATACGTTTGCGGTACACCTCGCGCCGCTGTTCGTAGACGTTGTGCGGGATTTCCACGTAGCAAGTATCCACCCGCCGCATCGTGTACGTGATTTGCGGCGTGTGGTTACGTGGAATGTAATTCAGGATGCGGTACATGTTGAGGTTGCGCAGCAGTTCGTACACCTTTTCCCCGCTCATGTTGCAGAGTTCCCCCAGCCGCTCTTCTTCAATCGGCACATAGTCGGCAAAGAAGCCCCCGTTGATGCGCAGCAGCGCGTTGAGTACCGAGTCCTCCTCTCTGTTCAGGTAGTGTACGTTGTACAGTTCGTCGCGTTGCAGGATAAAAATCACGCGCGAGGTGTTTTCCCCTTCGGGGTTATAGTGGATATATCCCACCTGCGTGAGCAGGTTCAGCGCACTTTCCAGCAGCACCGGAAAGTGGTGGAACACGTGGCAGAAGCGTTCCGTGTTGAAGTTGAAAGTACGTCCTTCGGCTTCCCCCTCGCCGATTTGGAAAAACGAAGAAAGGTCCGTATAGACCTTGCGTATATAGTCCTTTTCGGGAAAAGTCTGTGCAATTCTTGTTTGCAGTTTTTGGGCATCCCCCCTTTGGCATAGCAACACCGCGTAAGCCCTCAGTCCGTCGCGTCCGCCGCGTCCGGCCTCTTGGAAATAGGCTTCCGGCGAGTCCGGCACATCCATGTGGACCACCAGCCGCACGTCCGGTTTGTCGATGCCCATGCCGAAAGCGTTGGTCGCCACCATCACCCGTGCATCGTTGCACTGCCAAGCCTGTTGGCGCATATCCTTGTCGAGCGTCGTCAGTCCGGCGTGGTAGTTCAGCGCGCTGATACCCTGTTGGCGCAGCCACTCCGCCAGTTCCCCCGTGTTCTGCCGGTTGCGGGTGTACACGATGGCCGAGCCCTCCACCCGGTTCAGGATATGCAGCAGTTCCCCGTGTTTGTCGTTGGTCTGTCGCACCACATAGTGCAGGTTGGGCCGTGCAAAGCTCATGCGGAACACCTTGCCGTCAGTGAAATTCAGGCGCAGGCAGATATCCTTCACCACCTCCTCGGTGGCAGTGGCGGTCAGTGCCAATACGGGCACCTCCGGCAGCAATCGGCGCATATCCCCTATGCGCAGGTAGTGCGGACGGAAGTCGTAGCCCCACTGCGAGATGCAGTGCGCCTCGTCCACCGTGATCAGACACACCTTCATGCGGCTCACCTTGTTCAGGAACAGCGGTGTGGCCAACCGTTCGGGCGACAGGTAGAGAAACTTGTAGGCACCGAATATGGCATTGTCCAAGTGGCGCAAAATCTCCTCGCGTGTCTGTCCCGAGTAGATGGCTGCCGCCTGGATACCCTTCAGCCGCAGGTGCTGCACCTGGTCCTTCATCAAGGCAATCAGGGGTGTGACCACGATGCACAGCCCCTCCATCGCCATGGCTGGCACTTGGAAGGTGATGCTCTTGCCGCCCCCCGTAGGCATCAGGCCCAGGGTGTCGTGGCCTGCTGCCACGCTGCGGATAATGTCGGCCTGTATGCCCCGGAAGTCGGGGTAGCCCCAATATTGTCTGAGGATAGACTTGAATTGCTCCATGAAAAGTGCCGGCTGCTTCGCCGTTCGTTCGTTGCCTGTGCGCTGTTCCCGTCCCGTCCTCCGCAGCCTTCATCCCGGCTGCGGAGCATAGCTTTGGCCGGTCGGGAAATGCGCCGTCGGCATCAGTCTGCCGACGGGCGGATGTCGTCAATCTGCAGTTGCACCTCACCCCGTTTGTGCGAGTTCTCCTCGATGGTGTAGCAAATGTCGAAGGCGCGTTTCGTCTTGATGAACCGTGCCTGCGAGCTTTGGCCGAAGGCGATGCCGTTCATCACGTTGTTGCTCTTGTTGTCCACCAGTTCCAGTTTGATGTGCTCCTGTCCGCGTCCCACCACCTTGCTCGTGCCGTAGTCATACACCTTGCGGGTGCAGAACACCGGTTTCGGGTTTCCCGGCCCGAAGGGAGCGAAGCGTTTCAGCTGTTGGTAAAAGCGGAAGGTGACATCCTTGAAATCCAGCTCCGCGTTGATTTCGAGTGTCGCTTCGGTCTGTTCGTTCAGGATGTGTTCCGTCACGTAGTCCTCGAACCGCCGGCTGAACTCCGGCACATTCTCCACCGGCAGCGTCAGTCCCGCCGCGTAGGTATGTCCGCCGAAGTTCTCGAGCAGGTCCTCGCAGCTCTGCACCGCCTTGTACACGTCGAAGCCCGACACCGAGCGTGCCGAGCCCGTGGCCATGCCCTCCGAGCGCGTCAGCACCACCGCCGGGCGGTAGTACTGTTCCGTCAGTCGCGAAGCCACGATGCCTATCACCCCCTTGTGCCACGCCTCGTTGTAGATGACGATGCTTCGCCGTTCGTCCAGTGCGGGCAGGTCCTTCACCTGTTCCATGGCCTCCTCGGTCATCTGTTTGTCCAGGTCCTTTCGTGCCTCGTTGTACAGGTTGATGCGTCCCGCCTTTTCCAGGGCGGCGGCATAGTCCTTCTCCACGAGCAGTTCCACGGCCTCCTTGCCGTTCTGCATCCGTCCTGAGGCATTGATGCGCGGCCCTATTTTGAAGATGATGTCGTTCATCGTCAGTTCGCGGTCGGCCAGTCCGCACACCTCCACGATGGCTTGCAGCCCGATGTCCGGGTTGGAGTTCAGGCAGCGCAGTCCGTGGTAGGCCAGTATGCGGTTTTCGCCCATCACGGGCACGATGTCCGACGCGATGCTCACGGCGCAGAGGTCAAGCAGCTGGTTCAGCTTGTTGAACTCGATGCCGTTGTTCAGGGCAAAAGCCTGCATGAACTTGAAGCCCACGCCGCATCCCGACAGGTCGGTGTACGGGTAGCGGTTGTCCTTCCGTTTCGGGTTGAGGATGGCCACGGCGCAGGGCAGTTCTTCGTCCGGCACATGGTGGTCGCAGATGATGAAATCGATGCCCAGCTCCTTGGCGTAGGCAATTTCCTCGATGGCCTTGATGCCGCAGTCGAGCACGATGATGAGGCCCACGCCCGTTTCGGCGGCAAATTCCACGCCTTTGCGTGAGATGCCGTACCCCTCATCGTAGCGGTCGGGAATGTAGTAGTCAATGTTCGAGTAATACTGTCGCAGAAATTTGTAAACGAGCGCCACTGCCGTGCAGCCGTCCACATCGTAGTCGCCGTACACCATGATTCTTTCCTTGCGTCCCATGGCCAGATTCAAGCGGTCCACCGCCTGCTGCATGTAGGGTGAATGCCCAGTTCGCCGGCCAGGGAAGCCTGAGCCGCTGCGGTGGCCGCATCGGGTGCTTCGTAGTGCCATTTGTAGTTCATGCTGATATATCATTTTTATTTTGTGCTTGTGATGAAAAGAGGAGTGATGCCCATTCTTCGCGAGCGCATGGGATGCGCTGCAGTGGGGCATACGGTCTGCTAAAGTAGGTATAAATTGTCATATATGGCCTATCCGGCAGCGTTTTTACGTTCTTTTAAAATTCCGCCTTTTGGAACATGCGTGCATCGGACTGGTTTCTTGGCGGCTGCCGGACGGCTGGCTGTTGCGTCTGTAGAACAGTGTCAGACGGTGGGGTAGGGCAGTCGGCGAAATGTTAAAACGAAAAATCCCGATTTGGCTCTTTGCGCGCGAATGCCTATCTTTGTCAACACAGAAGGAGGAAGACCCCGAAAGCCGGCATCTTCCTCTTTTTTATACCCTTTTCCGGCAGAAAAAAGTCCCGGACTTGTGATGACAACTCCTTGAGTTGTTTTTTCAAGTCGCCGAGTCGTGACGGCAAGTCGCCGAGCCGTGACGTTTACTGCTGCGAAGAATATTATGAAAGGTTAAAAATGTTAATGTTGAAAGTCGTCCGGCAGGGTCTTTTCGAGGGCTTTGCGCGGCCTTTGCCGCCATCGGTCCCTCAGCAGCGGCCTGGCTCGTGTCGGGTGCTGCCATTCCGCCGCCGTCCGTTACGGGCGAATCGGGCAGTCCGGCCGTGACGCTTTCCTTTTCCGTTGTCCCATGAAATATCTCGAATTCACTTTCACTACCAGTCCCGCCACGGAAGCCGTGCAGGACGTGCTGGCTGCCGTGTTGGCGGAAATAGGTTTCGACAGCTTTGTCCACACCGACGAGCTGGACCGTCCGGCCATAGAGCGTTCCCCCAACCCCGAAGAGCCCATGCTGGCCGAAAAGACAGGCGAGGACCATTTCCGTTGTTACATTCCGCAGTCGCTTTTCAGCAGCGAAGCCCTGGACGAAACACTGGACGCTTTCCCCCTGCCCGACGTGGAAATTTCCTACACCATGGCCGAGGCCGAGGACAAGGACTGGAACGAAGAGTGGGAGAAGAACTATTTCCAGCCACTCGTGGTCGATGATCGCTGCGTCATAGCCGGCACCTTCCACAAGGACGTGCCGCAGGCCGAGTACAGCATCTTCATCAATCCCCAGATGTCCTTTGGCACCGGCCACCACGCCACCACCTCGCAGATGATAAGCCGTTTGCTCGCCGACGATATGGCAGGTCGTGAGGTGCTCGACATGGGTTGCGGCACCGGCATCCTGGCCATCCTGGCCCGTATGCGCGGGGCGAGCCACTGCGTGGCCATCGACGTGGACGAGTGGTGCGTGAAGAACTCCCTCGAAAACATCGCCCTCAACCACCTCGACGGCATCGACGTGGAGTTGGGCAATGCCGCGTCGCTGGCTGGCAAAGGCCCGTTCGACTTGGTCATCGCCAACATCAACCTCGGCATCCTGCTCAGCGACCTGAAATACTACGTGCCCGTCATGAAGCCGCACGCCTATATATATATGAGCGGTTTCTACGACACCGACGTGCCGCAACTCCTGGCCGAGGCCGAAGCGCAGGGGCTGACGCTCGTTGACCAGCACGTGCTGGACGGTTGGGCCTGCATCAAGCTGGTCAAAAATGCCGGTTGACACTGGCGGGATCAACCGGCGCAACGGCGCACCTCATTACCCGGCGGCACACACCGCCCCATCCGCTCAAAAATCCGGGAGGAATGTATATATTTCGTATATTCCTCCTATTTTATGCAGAAAAATTAAAATAAACTGGCATTTTTCGTGAATAACCCTTTAGGATTTGCGTAATATTGTATATTTGCACCCTCAAAACTCAACAAACCAAGCTATGAGCAAACGAATGCAACGGCTGGAAGTGCTGCGCGTGATTTTGGCCAGCAGCTCCATGGGCAGCCATGAAGACATATTGACAGAACTCGCCCGCAACGGATGGGACGT
Source organism: bacterium (assembly GCA_004562975.1). The sequence continues at coordinate 8,574 of SFQP01000010.1, read as the reverse complement.
GACCCAGGCCACCCTGTCGCGCGACTTGAGCAAGTTGCACGCGGCCAAGGTGCTGAGCGAAAACGGCTACCGTTACATCCTGCCCGACCATCCCCTGTATCGGCGTACGGTGAGCCCCGACGTGGTGCCCCAGTACCTGCGCAACACGGGCTTCCTCTCCATTGACTTTTCCGGTCCCCTTGCCGTGCTCCACACCCGTCCGGGCTATGCCGGCGGTTTGGCATCGGACATCGACAGTCATCAGCTGTCCACCGTGGCGGGCACCATTGCCGGCGACGACACCATCATGGTTGTTATCCGCGAGCAAGCCGAGAGGCAGGAGTTTATCGACGAGTTGGCCACGGTGATACCCGCCGTGAAGAGCCTGCTGCTCTGACCGTCGCGGCCTGTGCGCCACCTGCCGACAGACAATTTGACACAAATATTACATACCCTATATCAAATCAACCCCCTGCATGGAAGAATACAACGATGGAATCAGCGTTATCGTAGCTGATGCAAGTCATGAGAAATACGTTGACACTATACTCCAGACCATTACCGACGCCGCCAAGGTGCGCGGCTCCGGCATTGCCAGCCGTACGCACGAGTACGTCGCTACCAAAATGAAGGAGCGCAAGGCCATCATCGCCCTTTACGGTGAGGAGTTTGCCGGCTTCTGCTACATAGAAAGTTGGGAGAACAAGCACTACGTGGCCAACTCCGGTCTGATTGTCGTGCCCAAGTTCCGTGGCCATCACCTGGCCACGCGCATCAAGCGGCTGGCCTTTTCGCTGAGCCGTGTGCGCTGGCCCCACGCCAAGATATTCGGGCTCACCAGTTCGGGCGCGGTGATGCGCATCAACACCTCCCTGGGCTACGTGCCAGTGCCTTTCAGCGAACTGACGCAGGACGAAGAGTATTGGAAAGGCTGCGGCACCCCCGAAGATCCCTGCTGCATCAACTGCGACGTGTTGGCGCGCACCGGACGCAAGTACTGCGTCTGCACCGGTATGCTCTTCGATCCCGAACGCCATCCCGGCAAGCCCCTACCCGTGGAAATCCCACAGGACGTGCTCGACTTTATCCGCGAAAACGAGCAGGCATAGCGAGCCTTAGGCCCTGTGAGCCGCGCGGCGAAGCCCGGCCTGCGGCCACGTCGCCATCCCCCATTTCCCATCATCCCCTCCATCTCCATCCCAACAAATTATTCCCATGAAAAAGAAAGTTGTGGTCGCCTTCAGCGGCGGTCTGGATACCTCTTACACCGTAATGTATTTGGCCAAGGAAAAAGGCTACGAAGTGTATGCCGCCTGTGCCAACACCGGTGGCTTTAGCGAAGAACAACTCAAGACCAACGAAGAAAACGCCTACAAGTTGGGCGCAAAGCAGTACGTGACGCTCGATGTTACCCACGAATACTACGAGAAGAGCCTCAAGTTCATGGTCTACGGCAACGTGCTGCGCAACAATGTCTACCCCATCTCCGTGTCGTCCGAACGTATTTTCCAGGGCATGGCCATTGCGCGTTACGCCAAGGAAATCGGAGCCGATGCCATCGCCCACGGTTCCACGGGAGCCGGCAACGACCAGGTGCGGTTCGACATGACTTTCCTCGTCATGTGCCCCGACATGGAAATCATCACCCTCACGCGCGACGGCAATCTGAGCCGTAAGGAAGAGGTGGACTACCTCAACGCCCATGGCTTCAATGCCGACTTCGCCAAGCTGAAATATTCCTACAACGTAGGCATCTGGGGCACCAGCATCTGCGGCGGTGAGATATTGGACTCCACTCAGGGACTTCCCGAGGAGGCTTATCTCAAACAAGTGACCAAAGACGGCACGGAAGAACTGCGGCTGACTTTTGAACACGGCGAGTTGAAGGCCATCAACGGGGTGCGCTACGACGACCCCATCGAGGCCATCCGCAAGGTGGAGGAAATCGGCGCAGCCTACGGCATTGGCCGTGATATGCACGTGGGCGATACAATTATTGGCATCAAGGGACGCGTGGGATTTGAGGCCGCCGCACCCGCACTCATCATCGGCGCACACCGCTTCCTTGAGAAGTACACACTGTCCAAGTGGCAGCAATATTGGAAGGATCAGGTGGCCAACTGGTACGGCATGTTCCTTCACGAAAGCCAGTACCTCGAACCCGTGATGCGCGACATTGAGGCCATGCTCACCAGCTCGCAGCGCCATGTCAACGGCACGGCTATCCTGCAGCTGCGCCCCCTCGGTTTCAGCACCGTGGGCGTGGACAGTCCCGACGACCTCGTCAAGACGAAGTTCGGCGAATACGGCGAAACGCAGAAGGGCTGGACGGCAGACGATGCCAAGGGGTTCATCAAGGTGCTCAGCACACCCCTCCGAGTGTTCTACGCCAACCATTCCGAAGACTGATTTCCGCTCATCCGCTGACTCCTTAATATATATGGTGATTCAACTTTCTGAACTTCAGAAAGTTGAAGATTATAAGGTGATGCTCGCTTCGCTCTCAGGTTATGAGGTTATAATGATACTGTTAGCGGCGGATTTAGTCCTCTTGACGAGATACTTTATAACCTTATAACCTAATCTCTCATAACCTCTGAAACTTATTATGATAAGAATAGGTATCATAGGCGGCGCCGGCTACACCGCCGGCGAGCTCTGCCGCCTCCTGCTCAACCATCCGGAAGCAGAAATCGTGTTTGTCAACAGCGAAAGCAACGCCGGCAACCTGCTGACCGACGTTCACGAGGGGCTGTACGGCGAAACCGACTTGCGGTTTACCGACCAGTTGCCTTTTGACGACGTGGACCTGGTGTTCTTCTGCTTCGGACACGGCAAGAGTACGCAGTTCTTGAGCCAACACTACATTCCGGCCGACGTACGCATCATCGATTTGGCGCAGGACTTCCGGCTGGAGGCTGAGGACAACGACTACGTCTACGGACTGCCCGAACTCAATCGCTCACAGCTGTGCGGCGCGCTCCACGTGGCCAATCCCGGTTGCTTTGCCACTTGTATCCAGCTCGGGCTCCTCCCCTTAGCCGAAGCGGGCTTGCTCAAGGGCGACATAGCCGTCAACGCCATCACCGGGTCAACGGGAGCGGGTGTCAAACCCGGCGCAACCACGCATTTTTCCTGGCGTTCGGGAAACATGAGCATCTATAAGGCATTTGAACATCAGCATGTGCCCGAAATCAAACAGTCGCTGCGACAACTCCAACCCGGCTTTGCGGGCGAAATCGACTTCATTCCCTACCGGGGCGACTTCCCGCGCGGCATCTTCGCCACAGAGGTGATTGCCTGCGACGCACCGTTGGAGGAAATCGAAGGATATTATCGCGACTTCTACAGTGAGGCCGCATTTACCCATTATGTAGACCGCCCACTCGACATGAAGCAGGTGATAAACACCAACAAGTGTCTGCTGCACGCCGAGCGTCATCGCGACAAGCTGCTCGTCACGGCCTGCATCGACAACCTGCTCAAAGGAGCTTCCGGACAGGCGGTGCAGAACATGAACCTCATGTTCGGGCTGGAAGAAGACACGGGGCTGCGCCTGAAGCCCGTTGCCTTCTGAGCCGAGTCTGTTTTCCCACTTCCCGTAACGCTTCTCAAACTACCATTCCATGAATTTATTTCCCGTATATCCTCTTTTCGACATCAACATAGTCAAAGGCCGGGGCTGCCATGTGTGGGACGACAAAGGACAAGAATATCTCGACCTTTACGGTGGACACGCCGTTATCAGTATCGGCCACTGCCATCCCCACTATGTGGAGAAACTACAGCAGCAGTTGCAAACGCTGGGCTTCTATTCCAACTCCGTGGTCAACGACTTGCAGGAACAACTCGCCGAACGCTTGGGCCGCCTCTGCGGTTACCCCGACTATCAGCTCTTTCTCATCAATTCCGGAGCTGAGGCCAACGAAAATGCCCTGAAGCTCGCCTCTTTCCTCACGGGGCGCAAGCGCGTGCTGGCGGCCTGCAAAGCTTTTCACGGCCGAACCTCGCTCGCCGTGGAGGCCACCGATAATCCGCGCATCGTGGCACCCATCAACAACAACGGACACGTTACATTTCTTCCCTTGAACGATTTGCAAGCCTTCGAGGCCGAGTTGCAGAAGGGCGATGTGGCCGCTGTCATCGTGGAGTGCATACAGGGAGTGGGCGGCATCCGCATGGCAACCCCGGAGTTTATGCAGGGACTCCGCCGCCTGTGCGACGAAACCGGCACCGTGCTCATCTGCGACGAGATACAATGCGGCTACGGTCGCTCAGGCCGTTTCTTCGCTCACCAACATTTGGGCGTGAAGCCCGACCTCATCACCTGTGCCAAGGGCATCGGCAACGGATTTCCCATGGGAGCTGTGCTCATAGCTCCACATTTTGAAGCCACTTATGGCATGCTGGGCACCACCTTCGGCGGTAATCATCTGGCCTGCACGGCAGCGTTGGCCGTGCTCGACGTGATGGAAAACGAAAAGCTAGTGGAGAACGCCTCCACCGTGGGACGTTTCCTCCTGGACGGTCTCCGGGAGTGGCAACAGCACAACCCGCACATCACCGACGTGCGCGGCGAAGGACTGATGATAGGCGTGGAGTTCGATGCGCCCATCAAGGAGTTCCGAAACCGACTAGTGCATGAGCAGCACGTGTTCACCGGTGCCGCATCCACCAACATCCTGCGCCTGCTCCCGCCCCTGACGCTCACGCTCGACGAGGCAGCCGAGGCACTCCGCCGCCTACAAGCCTGAAAGGCGCAACCATACTTTCTAAAGCCGGATTTCACCCACGAAATCCGGCTTTTTTGACTTTTATACGCCCTTTCTGAAACCAAAATCAACATTCTTTACGTTTATTCATGCCGATAAAATCACGAAAAGCCCGTATTTTTGCCCCATCGCCGACTGTGCCCCGTGCGACAGCCGCTTTTCATAATTCTTGCAGTCTAACCGACAATCCTTTACACGTATGAAAAAAATTTTGTTTTCCCTTTTTGTGTGCTTTGCCTCCCTTTCGGCGCAGGCACAAAGCACTCCGCACGCCATCGGTATACACTTTGGCGGATCAACTTCCGATTTGGAGTATCAGTACCACTTTAATAAAAAGAACTTCCTCGACATCACTGCCGGTTTGTTCAACCTCGACGAAGGCTTCGCCCTTCAAGGCGTATACAACTGGAATATTCGGCAGTGGCCCAACTGGACACCGAACTTTGCCACCTGGAAATTCTGGGGCGGCTTCGGTGCGGGCGTAGGCTTCTACGACCATCAAGAACACGACGGCATGTTTCTGGGGCCGGTCGGCACCCTGGGCTTCGGCTTCACCCTGAAAGACATCCCCCTCACCTTCGGTGTGGACTACCGCCCCATGGTGGCCTTCAATCTCGGCGATGATCTCGACATCATAGACCGTGGCTTCCGCAACATCGGCGTTACGCTGACCTATCGCTTCTGACATTTCTGAGACCTTTGCGTTCTCCCTTGGCAGAAATACGTACTTTTGCTGCCGAAACCAAACCAAAAACAAACAACAAAACACTTCAATATTACTCCATGGTCAAGATAACAAAAGAGGCTGCCCTTCACTATCACGAAATGGGCAAGCCCGGAAAAATCGAAGTAGTGCCCACCAAGCCCTACCGCACCCAAACCGACCTTTCATTGGCTTATTCCCCCGGCGTGGCCGAGCCTTGTCTTGAAATACAGCAGAACCCGCAGGACGCTTACCGCTACACCAACAAGGGAAACCTCGTGGCCGTCATCTCCAACGGAACTGCCGTGCTCGGACTGGGCGACATCGGTGCTATGAGCGGCAAGCCCGTGATGGAAGGAAAGAGCCTCTTGTTCAAAATCTACGCCGGTGTCGACGCATTCGACATCGAGGTGGACGAGAAAGACCCGGAGAAATTCATTTCAGCGGTCAAGGCCATTGCGCCCACCTTCGGCGGCATCAACCTCGAGGATATCAAGGCACCCGAGTGCTTTGAGATAGAGCGTCGCCTGAAGGCAGAGCTCGACATACCCGTCATGCACGACGACCAGCACGGCACGGCCATCATCTCGGCGGCCGGCTTGCTTAATGCCCTCCTTGTGGCCGGCAAGAAGATAGAAGATGCCAAAATTGTGGTGAACGGTGCCGGCGCAGCCGCCATCTCCTGCACCCGCCTCTACTGTGCTTTCGGTGCGAAGCACGAAAACGTGGTCATGCTCGACTCCAAGGGCGTCATCACCGCCGACCGCGAAAACCTCAACGAACAGAAACGCGAATTTGCCACCCACCGCACCGACGTGCATACCCTGGCCGAGGCCGTCAACGGGGCCGATGTGTTTGTGGGTCTGTCGAAGGGTAACGTACTGACGCAGGACATGGTGCGCTCCATGGCTTCCAACCCCATCATCTTCGCCCTGGCCAATCCCGTGCCTGAAATTTCTTACGAAGATGCCATGGCCGCCCGTCCCGACGTGCTGATGAGCACCGGGCGCACCGACTATCCCAACCAAATCAACAACGTCATCGGTTTTCCCTACATCTTCCGTGGCGCACTTGACACTGCTGCACGCGCCATCAACGAGGAAATGAAAATGGCCGCCGTCCGCGCCATCGCCGACCTGGCCCGCCGTCCCGTGCCCGACATCGTGAACCGCGCTTACCACGTGCGCAACTTCACCTTCGGCCCCGACTACTTCATACCCAAGCCCGTCGACCCCCGACTCATCACCGAGGTCTCCATGGCCGTGGCCAAGGCTGCCATGGACAGCGGCGTGGCACGCAAACCCATCACCGACTGGAAAGCCTATCGTCAGGGGCTGCGCGAGCTCATGGGACAGGAGTCGAAGTTCACCCAGAACCTCTACGACACCGCACGCTCCAACCCCAAGCGCGTGGTATTCGCCGAAGGAACCCACCCCACGATGCTCGAAGCCGCCGTACGCGCCAAAGAGGAGGGCATCTGCTTCCCCGTGCTGCTGGGCAACGATGTGCAAATCCACAAGATTGCCGAAGAACTCAAACTCAACCTCGACGGCATCGAAATCCTCAATCTCCGCAACGACACCCAGAACGAACGCCGCCACCGTTACGCACAACTGTTTGCCCAGAAGATGGAACGCAAGGGCTACACGCCGCAGGAGGCGGAGGACAAGATGTACGAACGCAACTATTTCGGCATGATGATGGTCGAGACGGGTGAGGCCGATGCCTTCATCACCGGTCTGTACACCAAGTACTCCAACACCATCAAGGTGGCCAATGAAGTAATCGGCATTCGCCCGGGTTACAAGCACTTCGGCACGATGCACCTCATCAATACGAAAAAAGGTATTCTCTTTGTGGCCGATACACTCATCAACCGCCATCCCGACGAGGACACGCTCTACGACATAGCCCGCCTTTCGGCTTCTACGGTGCGCTTCTTCAACCGCACACCGACCATTGCCATGCTGTCCTACTCCAACTTCGGTACCGACACGGAAGGCAGTGCCGAACGGGTGCAGCACGTCATCGAGCGCATGCACCGCGAATTTCCCGATTTGGCCATTGACGGGGAAATGCAGCTCAACTTTGCCATGGACAAAGAGCTGCGCGATGAAAAATATCCCTTCAACACCATCAAGGGCATGGATGTGAACACACTGGTGTTCCCCAACCTGTCGGCAGCCAACTCTTCGTATAAAATCATCAAGGCCCTTTACGAAGAAGGCGAGGTGGTCGGTCCCATCCAGATGGGACTGAACAAACCCATTCACTTCACCGACTTTGAATGTTCCGTCCGCGACATCGTGAACATCACCGCCGTGGCTGTCATCGATGCCATCGTGGAACAAGTAAAGAAATCCTGACCCTCGGGAGTGCAGGGCCTTTTCCCGAAAGGGCGAAGGCCCGCCTCTCCACCGGCACTCGTGTCCCGCACACCCACTTCTCAGGCAACCATCGTCAGGGTGGCGTGCGGTGCAGGAGGAGCCGGATTCTTTTTTCCCCGACACTCCTTTTCTCTCTGTCTTCTGTAATCCCCGATTCATGAAGTTCCTTTTTCTGTTCCTCCTTTCGCTGTGCGCTTCCCTCCTTCCGGCTCAGACCATCATCGGCTTGAATCCCGGCGGAGGCGTGCGCGGCAAAACCGTGGAGGACTACCGCGATGAGCAGCGCATGGCCGAAGTGGCGCGCAAGGACTCGCTGGCCTATGTCGACCACTTGCGCCGGGCCTTCAACGCCTTGAGCACCGACTCGCTCGATGAGGCCGAAAGGCGTTTCCGCCTCGCACTCAAACTCCGCCCCGAGGCACCCGGCAACCACGTGGTGCGCTACAACCTCGCCCTGATAGAACTGGCTCGCTTAAAGTATGCCGATGCCATAGCCCAGCTCAATCCCCTCATCAAGGACTATCCCCTGTACTATGACGCGCGGTTGGCCCGTGCCGAGGCCGAGTTGCGCTCCGGCTTGCTGCGCGAGGCCGAGGAAGATGCCAGCGTGTTGCTCAACCGCGAAACCGCCCTCGGGGTGGCCGACGACGTGTACCGCCGTGCCCGTTTCGTGAGGGCCGCCGCCCGCTACCGGCTTCGCCTTTACACGGAGGCGCGCACCGACCTGCAACTG
>SFQP01000154.1 GCA_004562975.1 bacterium | reverse complement strand
GCGGCCTCGCAACCCGCGTGGCCGGCACCCACCACCACCACGTCGTATTTAAAAACTGTACTCATAACTGATGAAAAAAGGAATCCCGGCAGCAGGGTGGGGCAGTGCGGCACAAAAGGCGCGCCCCGGTACCCCGGTCGGGTTGTCGGCGGCAAAAGTACGAGTTTTTGGCAGAGTTGCACCCTCCATCCTCCAATTTGCTGCAACAGAAATCCACTTCTCCCTGACAGCTATGCCCCCTGTTCCGTTGCTCTCTTCAACTGATTTGCCGACATTGCCCCGTCTGTTCTGTCGGTGAAGCACAGGAAAGAAAGTGGAAGACACCCTTGGAAATTCAGGGAAGATGCCCTACCTTTGTCCGTTTCACCAATATGGAAGAACAAATGGAATACATGCTCCATTACGTATGGCAACACCGCCTCTACGGCCAACCGCCCCTCCTCAGCGACCAAGGGACGCGCATCGAAGTGATCGATCCCGGCGTACACAACCTCGTCAACGCCGGGCCGGACTTTTTCAATGCCAAGGTGAGAATAGACGGCGTGCTGTGGGCCGGCAACGTGGAAGTCCACGAGCTGGCCTCCGACTGGTTCCGCCACCGGCATGAGCACGACCCCGCTTACAACAACGTGATACTCCATGTGGTGGGGAAGGTCGATGCGGCGGCACGTACCGCCGACGGCAAGCTGCCGCCCCAGCTCGCCCTGGAAGTGCCGCCGCAGCTGATGGCCAACTACCGCGAGCTGCGGGCCGAGGAAACCTATCCGCCCTGTTATCGCGTCATTCCCCAAATAGCACCCCTCACCATCCACAGCTGGATGAGCCGGCTGACGGTGGAAAGGCTTGAAACGAAGATGCAGCGCATCGAAAACTATCTGCAGCGCACCGGGGGCGATTGGGAAAGAGCCTTCTTCATCACCCTGGCCCGCAATTTCGGTTTCGGCACCAATGCCGATGCTTTCGAGCAATGGGCCTTCACCATCCAGCCCTCGGACATCGGGAAGCACCGCGACTCGGAATTTCAGGTGGAGGCCTTCTTCATGGGACAGGCCGGGCTGCTGGACGACGAGCGGCTGGAGTCCGACCAACGCGATGACTATTTCTGCCGATTGCAACGGGAATACCGCTTTCTGCAACACAAGTTCGGATTGCAGCCCGTGAGCCGGTCACTGTGGAAGTTCGGCCGGTTGCGTCCGCAGAACTTTCCCTATCTGCGGCTGTCGCAACTGACGCGCCTTTACGTGGAGCGCAAGCTGGACTTCTCGCGATTGCTGGAAGCGACGGACCTCAAATCGCTGCATGCCCTGTTCCGCGTGGGGGCAACGCCCTATTGGCGCACGCACTATGCCTTTGGCGCGCCATCGGCGGAGGCCGACAAGGTGCTGCAGACCGCTTCGCTCAACCTGCTGGTCATCAACACCGCCGTGCCCCTGCTCTTCGCCTACGGGCGCAGCCGGATGGACGAAACGCTGTGTGAGCGCGCTTTCAACCTGCTGGAGGCCATGCCGCCGGAGCGCAACTACATCACCCGTTGCTGGGAGCGAGCGGGTGTGGCCGTGGCGCACGCTGCCGACAGCCAGGCCCTCATCCAGCTGCGGCAACACTATTGCGACCGCAAGGACTGCCTGCGCTGCCGCTTCGGTATGGAATATCTGCGCAAAGGCCGTTGAGCAGATCCTGACGACAACCAGAAACAATGTGGGACAACTCATAGGGGTGTCACCAGTAGTCAGCAGTTGTCATGTTTGTCGTCGTCCAAACAAAGCCGGTCAGTGAAAATCCTCGGAGCAATGCACGCCACAGGTAAGTGCTTGTTCCTTATCCATAGCTTCAATATCAATGAACCCTTCCTACATTTTCTCACTCGAGATGCAGGTGCGCGACTATGAGTGCGACTTGCAAGGCATTGTCAATAACGCCAACTACCAACATTACACCGAGCACACGCGCCACGAGTTCCTGCGTTCGCACGGCGTCAGTTTTGCCGAACTCCATGAGCGCGGCATTGATGCCGTGGTGGCCCGGATGCAGCTGCAGTTCAAGACCCCGCTGCGCAGCACCGACCGCTTCGTCTCGAAACTCGCCTTGCGCAAAGAAGGCATCAAGTACGTTTTCGTGCAGGACATCTATCGCCTGCCCGACCTCAAGCCCGTGCTCAAGTCAACCGTCGAGGCCGTCTGCTTGGTAAACGGCAAACTGTCCGACTGCGAAGAGCTGAACCGCATTGTGAACCTGTAACACCCTTATCCCCACCATGGCACGGACCACGTCCCGGAGGAAACGGTCCGCCCCATGCAGTTTTCGGAAACGCTGAACCGATTTTTCCCCTTGTCCATGACCACCGAATTTTCACCCGACGAGTTGGCCGAAGAACAAGAAGCCATGCTCACGCTGACCAGCCTGCGCGGGTTGAGCCAGATGCAGGCGCACGCCCTGTTGCGCTACTACGGTTCGGCCCGGGCAACCCTGTCCGACCCACACCCCGCGCTGGAACTCTGGAGCCGGCTGCTGAGTGACCGGACAGCCGTGCAGGAGGCCCGCGACCGTGCCCGGCGCGAATGCGACTTCTGCCGCGAGCACCACATCCGCATCTTTCCCTATACTTCCGGGCAGTATCCCCGTCTGCTCCAGGCCGAGGATGTGCCCGATGCCCCCTTGGCCCTCTTTTACTGCGGAACGGGCGACATCGACCGGCGCTATACGCTCAGCGTGGTGGGCACCCGGCACATCACCGAGTATGGCAAACAAATGTGCCGCGACATACTGACCGAACTGGCCCGGCTAAAGCCCGAAGTATTTGTGGTCAGCGGCCTGGCCTACGGCGTGGACATCCATACCCACCGGGAAGCCTTGGCGAACGGGCTTGACACCGTGGCGGTGCTGGCACACGGACTGGACCGCATCTACCCCTCGCTCCATCGGAAGACGGCCCGCGAGATGGTGCAGCACGGCGGACTCCTGACCGAGTACTTCACCGGCACGGTGCCCGACAAGGGAAACTTTGTGCGGCGCAACCGCATCGTGGCCGGGCTGTCCACCGTACCGGGCAGGGTGACAGACCCCTATTCGGCCGGCTGCAACCGGCTGATCCATGAGAACAAGGCCGTGCTCGTCACTTCGGCCGAACAACTCTTGCTACAGCTCAACTGGATGCCCGAGAAGAATAAGAAAACGACTGAACCCCAGCTGTTTCCCGTCTATACGCCGGAACAAAACAAGGTGTTGGAAGCCTTTCGCGGAGCAGACGGGCTTACCATCGACCGCCTGTCGCTGATGACCCAAATCCCCGTGTCCGTCTTGTCCGATTTGTTGTTCGATTTGGAGGACTTGCAAGCCGTCAGGCGGATGCCCGGCAACCGTTACCGTCTGTCGTGAGCCAGAGTCAATCGTTCATGCCCTAAATTCCTGATTTTCAGCGGAGAATGTCCATTCCTGAAAGATTGAAACATATTTTGAAAGACAAACAAACGTATATAACACACGCACGTAAGGGAGTTGTGAGTAAGGGAAGCAAGGGCGTTGGAGGCTTGGGCGGCTTGTCCTTCACAGGTGGCAGACTGTTTCCACCCACTCGCCGACTAGTTTTTACAAATCCCGGACTTGTAAATTCTACTCCTGGACTTGTGAAGCACATCCGCCGCTTTGTTTCCGCAGCAATTCCGTTTCAGAATCAAAAAATGCGACACCTGTTTT
>SFQP01000153.1 GCA_004562975.1 bacterium | reverse complement strand
CAACAAGGGAGGGGAAATGGGGGAAGATGACACCGATGGACTTCACACAGACACTTTGGCGGCGATATGAGGCCAAGGGTCGTAATTTTCCAAATGGAAGTCTTCGTAGCGGAAGTCGAAAAGGTCTTTCACATCCGGATTGAGCACCATACGCGGCAGGGGGCGCGGCGTGCGGGTGAGCTGCAGCCGGGCCTGTTCCAGGTGGTTGAGGTAGAGATGGGTGTCGCCGGTGGTATGGATGAAGTCGCCGGGCTGCAAGCCTGTTACCTGCGCCATCATCTGCAGCAACAGGGCGTAGCTGGCAATGTTGAAGGGTACACCAAGGAAGGTGTCGGCCGAGCGTTGGTAGAGTTGCAGGGAGAGCTTTCCGTCGGCCACATAAAACTGGAAGAGCAGGTGGCAGGGAGGCAGGTTCATGCGGTTCAAGTCCGCCACGTTCCAGGCCGAAACGATGATGCGGCGCGAGTTGGGCTCTTCCTTGATTTGGCGGATTACCTCTTGGATTTGGTCAATGTGGCCGCCGTCATAATCGGGCCACGAACGCCACTGGTAACCGTAGATGTGGCCCAAGCTTCCGTCGGCATCAGCCCACTCGTCCCAAATGCTCACGCCGTGTTCGTGGAGGTAGTTCACGTTCGTGTCGCCCCGGAGGAACCAGAGGAGTTCGTAGATGATGGACTTGAGATGGAGTTTCTTGGTGGTGAGGAGCGGGAAACCTTGGGACAGGTCGAAACGCATCTGGTGGCCGAAGATGCTTTTTGTCCCAGTTCCCGTGCGGTCGCCCTTCACCGTCCCTTTGTCAAGGATGCGGCTCAGGAGGTCGAGATATTGTTGCATGGTGCGGGATTTGGTCGGTTTGTGGGGCAAAAGTAGTGCTTTTAAACTATTAGGTAAGTCTTTTAAAAGTATTAAAACGTACTTTTGCCGCGTCAAGTGCTTTGCTGCCGGTCAGCAGCTGGCTTTGAAGCCATCCCTCCGAAAAGTGCCGGCTGGCTCTCCGGTGCGGCATTTCATTCATCCCCTAACAGCATTTTCCACATGAACCTGAACATTGTTTGCGCCTTGGCCGAAAACCGCGCCATAGGTCTTCGCGGCGGACTCCTCTACCATTTGTCGGCCGACCTGAAACATTTCAAGCAACTCACCACGGGACACACCGTGCTGATGGGGCGCAAGACCTTTGAGTCGCTGCCCAAGGGTGCGTTGCCCAACCGCCGCAATGTGGTGATAACGCGGCAGGCCGGTTTTTCGGCACCGGGCATTGAGGTGTTCCACTCTTTGGAGGAAGCCCTGGCAGCTTGTGCCTCCGATGCCGAGGTATTTGTCATTGGGGGCGAGAGCGTCTACGCCGCCGCACTGCCCCTGGCCGACCGGCTCTGCCTGACCTACATCCACGCCACGCCGTCAGAGGCCGACACCTTCTTCCCGCCCTGCCACATGGAGGAGTGGGAAATGGAAAGCTGCGAACGGCACGAGGCAGACGAGAAAAACGCCGAAGCCTTCACCTTTGCCCATTATCGGCGGAAGGGGAAATAAAAAATAAAATGCCAAGCTACCGGCCAATGCTCTGCACCTGCCGGCGCACGCCCTTGGAAATTTCCACGAAGAGGTAGCCCGGTTTGTTGGCCCGTACCTGCTTTTCCACCTTGGCGAACTCACGCCGGGCGTATTCCTTCGACTTGTCAAAAGTGGTGCGCGAGATTTCGGCCTGCGTCATGGTCGTTTTGGTAGAGTCAAGTTTTTCATCAGGGAAATAATCGTCAAGGTCCACGTCCCCTATCATGGTCGTTTCAAGGAAAGTCAGGTTCTTGCGCGCCGAGTCTGTGTAGTAGCCCACGAACATATGGCCCGGTGTCTGCACCAGCACCGGCGTGATGTTGATCGCGCGCAGCAGCGAAGCAAAGAGCACACTGCCGTCCACGCAGTTGATTTGCGAGGAGTTCAGCGCGTCCTCGAACGTACGCACTCTCTGGGCATATACCACATTGCTCGACAGGCTGGAGTAGCTCACCGAGCTGTAGCGGAACTTGCGTTTCTGCAACACGTACCACAATGCGTAAACCTGGCGGTCCACGGCGGCTTCCGTAGCCACCTGATAACGTGCTCACGTAGCGCGTCTTGCCGCCCGGAAGTTGCCTGACATAGCCCAAAAGGCATTCGTTCACACTGCGCATGGAGAAAGTGCGCATTTTTTGTCCCCAGTCCTTCCCGTCCACCTCCACCTTCGCCACGACATTCACCGGTTCCGCCTGTTCATTGGCGCGCAGCACCTCGTAACGCCACAGGATGTCGGAGTAAATCACGTAAGTTTCATCCTTTTGCGGCAACACGAAGGTCGAAACGGAGTGCGCATAGAAAGGAGTCTCGTCCAGCTCGATACGCACCATGGCGTTTGCCCTGCGCGCCTTCAGCCGGATGGCAATGCTTGATTTCGGGTTACCCAGACACTTCCCCTCCATGGGCTGGATAATCTGCGCGTCGGTAGTGGCCACAGAGAGCAGGGCAGAGGGGAACAGATTGCCGCCCAGCGGGTCCACCACCTCAAAATCATCCACAAAAGGACGCCCCACGACGACATAGGCCACACTGCCCACCAACAAAACGAGGATGGTGACGATGAGTACCACACGCCACACGAAACGGCGGCGTCGCAACAGGTCGGCAGGATGAAGCATAAATCAGAAACTGATGAGCGTATATAGGTAAAGCACCGCTGCGGGGATGGCCAAGAGGGAAGAGTCGAAACGGTCCAGCATGCCGCCGTGGCCGGGCAGCAGATGGCCGCTGTCCTTGATGCCCAGCTGGCGTTTGAAAAGGCTTTCGACCAAGTCGCCCCACGTGCCGGCCACGCAAACCGTCAGTCCCAGCCCCAGCCAGCCCGGCAGGGTGAGCTTGTCGGGGAAGAAATGGGCGAGCACCGCTGCCACTACCAAGCACAGCACGCCGCCGCCTATGCTGCCCACCCACGACTTGTTGGGCGACACGCGCTCGAACAGCTTGGCCGGGAAACGGCGGTGAAGCAGCGAGCCGCAAACGTAGGCACCCGTGTCGGAAGTCCACAGGAAGAGGAACACGCTGAGGGGGTAGACGGGTTCAAAGAGCGTGGTGTTAGTCAGCGCGTCGTAGCGGAAGGCCAGCACGCTGAGCAGGGAGAAGCCCAAGGCGACATATACCTGCGAGGCAAAGGCATAGGCCCAGTTTTTCAAAGGATCCGCCTTTTGCAGGTAGAGTTCGCTGATGAGCAGGTACATCACCGAAACCAAGTAGGGGATGAAGGCTCTTGAAGGCACATAGTCGGCACAGTAGCCCGACATGGCCAGGAACAGGTAAACCGCCGCCACCGTGTTGATGAAGCGGTTGACCGATGCGCCGGCATACCGGTTCACATTGTCTGAAAACTCCCACACGGTAAGTCCCGTTATCAAGGCAAACAGCAGGACAAAGGTGAGGGGGGAATAGAGGATGCCGCCCACCAGGACAACCACGAATATGCAGCCCGTGGCAGCGCGAAGAAGCAGGTTATTCATACGTAAATGATTATATCAGATTGACAAGACAGAAAGGGAAAACGCAAATAGCCGTAAGCAAGGTGATGCTGAGGCTTTCATCTTGTCTACGGCTATGCGTCAAAATCGTATCAGGAACGGGGCGATGCTTCTGGCTCTCTGCTGCGCGCATTGTCCGGAGCCGTGTCATCAGCAGCCGCTTCGTCCGTACCCTCCGTGCCGGAAGCCTGTGCCGCCGCTTCCGCTTCGAGTTTGCGCGTGCGTTCCTCGGCCAGTTTCAGGGCCTCCTCTTCCATCAGCACGTCCGCACGGCTCTTCCACGGACGCGGGCCGAAGATACGTTCCACGTCCTCCGTGAAGATAACCTCGCGGTCCACCAGCAGGTCGGCCAGTGCATTGTGTTTCGCGGCATTGTCAAGCAGCAACTTGCGGGCACGCTCATACTGCTCTGCCACCATCCGCTTCACCTCCACGTCGATGAGTTCCGCCGTCTTTTCCGAGTACGGCTTCGTGAAGTTATAATCGCCCTGCACGTTGTAGTAGCACAGGTTGGAAAGGCTCTCGCTCATGCCCAAGTAGGCCACCATGCCATACACGCGCTTCGTCACGCGCTCCAGGTCGTTCAGCGCGCCGCTCGACACATGGCCGAGGAACACCTCCTCGGCGGCGCGTCCGCCCAGCAACGAACAGATTTCGTCGAGCATCTGTTCCTTCGTGATGATGGTGCGTTCCTCCGGCAAGTACCATGCCGCACCGAGGGCCTGGCCGCGCGGCACGATGGTCACCTTCACCAGCGGATTGGCATATTGCAGCAGCCACGAAACGGAAGCGTGGCCTGCTTCATGCACTGCGATAGAGCGTTTCTCGTCTTCTGTCATCACCTTTGAGGTCTTCTCCAGTCCGCCGATGATACGGTCCACGGCATCCAGAAAATCCTGCTTTCCCACCTCGCGGCGGTTGTGGCGCGCTGCGATGAGCGCCGCCTCATTGCACACGTTGGCGATGTCGGCCCCCGAGAAGCCCGGAGTCTGGCGTGCCAGCATTTCGATGTCCAGCGACTGGTCCACCTTGAGCGGAGCCAAGTGTACTTTGAATATTGCCACGCGCTCCGAGAGTTCCGGCAGGTCCACATGGATTTGCCGGTCGAAACGTCCGGCACGGAGCAGTGCCGGGTCGAGGATTTCCACGCGGTTTGTGGCCGCCAGCACGATGACTCCCGTGTTCGTGCCGAAGCCGTCCATTTCCGTGAGCAGCTGGTTCAGCGTGTTCTCGCGTTCGTCGTTGCCGCCGAGCGACGGGTTCTTGCCGCGCGCCCGGCCTATGGCGTCGATTTCGTCAATGAAGACGATGCACGGCGCTTTCTCCTTGGCCTGCTGGAAGAGGTCGCGCACACGGCTGGCACCCACTCCCACAAACATTTCCACGAAGTCCGACCCGGCCATGGAGAAGAAAGGCACGTCCGCCTCGCCCGCCACCGCCTTGGCCAGCAGCGTCTTACCCGTTCCCGGAGGCCCCACTAACAGTGCGCCCTTGGGAATCTTTCCGCCCAGCTCGGTGTACTTCTGCGGGTTCTTCAGGAAGTCCACGATTTCCTGCACCTCCTGCTTCGCCCCTTCCTGTCCCGCCACATCCTTAAACGTGATGTGCGTGGAATTCTTGCCGTTCTTGTCGAACAGCCGGGCCTTGCTCTTGCCCACGCTGAACACCCCTCCGGCACCGCTACCGCCGCTCATGCGGCGGAACACGTAGAACCAGAGGAACACCAGGATCAGGATGGGGATGATGCTGCTCAGCAGGCTGATGAAGAAGTGGTTGCTCTCCTCG
>SFQP01000152.1 GCA_004562975.1 bacterium | reverse complement strand
AACGTCTTTTTGACTTAATATTAGCTCTTATACTATTTATTCCTGGTGCCATTGTTTTGCTCTTAGGAATGCTGTTCGTGAAGATTGTTTCGCCCGAATCATCACCTATCTTCAAGCAGGTGCGTGTGGGCTACAAGAACAAGCATTTCACTATGTACAAACTCCGCTCGATGACCAACGAGAGGGATGCAGAGGGTAATCTGCTTCCTGACGAGGTGCGTCTGAAGACATGGGGAAAGATTGTGCGCAAGACCAACATGGATGAGTTGTTCCAGATTTGGAATATCCTGAAAGGTGAGATGTCCTTTATTGGTCCTCGTCCCATCCTTGCCAAGGAGATGTTGGTAATGACTACTGAGGAACAACAAGAGCGGCAGTCGATGAGGCCTGGTATTACTGGCTGGGAGGCGGTACATGAGGGAGAATCAAGCACTCGCAGGGAAATGGCAGAAAAGGATTTGTATTATGTAAGAAATTGGAGCCTAAAACTCGACTGGCTTGTCTTCTACAAGACCTTCCAAATCGTACTCGGGTTCCAAAGACCAGATGACAGTGTGCGTGCCCCTAAAATGACGGATGACCAGATAATTGAGAAATGAAGGGTGTTAAGGTGTAATCTAGGTGGCTAAACGAATATAGCAGAGGGCGGATAAGAGATTTCCCTTCACTATATTGAGAGAATCGAAGAGGTTATGGACATAAATAGGTAGTATGAATTTCCCAAAGAGGATTGAACAACACAAGCACGAGTCTGACTCGTTTGCCGTTATTCTTTATAAGCTCAAAGAGATAGGGATTTTTCGTAACATCACGGAAAATGACTATGGCATTGATTTTGAGATTGAGGTGGTAAATGGAAATCAGGTGGAAGGACACTGCATCAAAGTACAGGTAAAATCCTCGGACAAACTGAAGGTCAGCAAAGATGGTCATGCTAAAGTAGGTGGCATCAAGCAGGCCACTTTATATTATTGGGCTGAATTATCTTATAATGTACCAGTGGTGGCAATAGCTGTTGACTTAGCAGAGGAAAAGATATACGTGAGTGATAACTTGTTTTGGCAGGCTATAAGTCTGATAGATGCAACAGAGAGGGATAAACGCCCCAAAACGAAAAGTATAGACTTCGGTAAATGGCGAGAAGAAAAAGACGTAATAAAGCATCTGAAAAGAATTGCATACGGATATGGCTTACGAGATGAACTGAATGCCCATAAATGGTTGCTCAGAAACTTGATAAGCATTATGGCTCTATATGAGAATTCGGTTCATTGTGACCCTTGGTGCGTTGTGGATGACGAGATACTGCTCAAGTCTTTTTTAGAAAGTGCAAGGATATTACTTGGGATAAAGTCATATCCAGGGGACGAGAATGTCAAAAAATTAGTTACGTACTTTGACTTCTCAGCCATAAAGAATTCTACAAATTCAGGAGAGATTGACTACAACGTTGTCCGAAAAGTGATGGAGAGCATCTTTGAGATTCTTTTGCCTCGTATGAGGCTATATCAGAAAAGAGTTCTCGATTCTGCGTACTATTGGGCATACAAAGACCCTGACTATCTCAAATTGGTTCTTACTACGGAATTTCCCAAAGAGAATGACGAGACAATTTGGTGTAAGTTTGGAAGACGCATTCCTTATAATAATTCATTAGAAAAAGAACGAGAGTTTATTAGAATCATTGGTGAGGTAGAGCAGAAGTATAAGCTACCCAATAACGAGTTGTTTATAAGATTATCAAGTATGAAATATCTACTTGTAGTGGCTCACCCCGATGACGAGGTGCTTGGGGCTGGAGCGTCAATGTGGAAATGGTCGCATGATGGCGACGAAGTGGAAGTGTGCATCATGTGTACGGAGGCGAAGGCGCGTGCGTTCCGCCCTTCGGATGCAGAGTTAGAGGGTGACACGGATGCTGCTGTGTCGTATCTCGGCGTAAAGAAGAAATATGAGGGTACGTTCCCGAATATTGAGATGAACACGGTGCCCCATCTGAAGCTGGTGCAGTTCATTGAATCAGCAATACGCGAGAGCGAGCCGGATGTGATTATCACCCACCATCCTGCCGACACGAACAACGACCACCTGCAGACGTCAATGGCTTGTCAGGAGGCGATACGTCTGTTCCAACGCAGGCCGGAGGTGAAGCGCGTGAAGGAGTTCTGGTATATGGAAGTCCCTTCATGTACGGAGTGGAAAATCAACAACGCCATGAAATGCTTTGAACCGAACTGCTATGTGGAGGTAGGCAAGGAGGGCGTGGATGCCAAAATCAAGGCGTTGGCAATGTACCGTGGCGTGATGCGCCCTTATCCGCATCCCCGTTCTGCGGAGTATATCACCGGCTTGGCAGCTGTGAGAGGGGGACAATGGGGAGTCAATTACGCTGAAAGTTTTGAAGTCATCCTTCGCAACTTTTAGCGTGGCCTGAAGAAAAGGAGCCTAAAGTGCCCGCTCCATGATGCCCACCATTTCGGCAGAGGGGTGTTATCCTTTTTTCTTCGCGTTGGCTTCTCTTACAGCGTTGATTTCTGCATTGATTTCTTCCAGAGTGAGTTCTGGTTCCGGTCGGGATTCTGCTTCTCTTCTGATGTCACGGATGGCTTTTATCGCCTTTTCGCGTATGCTGTCGTCGGGGTCTGCTGCAATGGTGAAGGGGATGCTGCGGGTGCGGATGACAGTGCGCACGAAGATGTTGATGGCGGTGTTGGCGCTCATGCCAAACTGTTCGCAGAGTTGGTCGAATTTCGCTTTCTGCACGGAGTCCAAACGGACGGTCATTGCTGTCTGTGCCATAGTTCTGGGTATTTTTGAGTGAAAAACAAGTTTTGATTGATGGCAAAG
Organism: bacterium; assembly: GCA_004562975.1. The sequence goes on along the minus strand of SFQP01000152.1, from coordinate 2,139 downwards.
GTATGGCAAAATGGTGTAAATGCCAATTTATGATGATGCTTTTTGCATTATTTAGCCCTGAACCTTATGCTTTAACCCCTTTACCCCCTTTACCCTCGGAATCTATTGCCCTGGACCCATAAACTGAAAAAATCTTCTCCATGACGGACCTGTTTGAAATCAACGATAACCTGCTGGCGGCGCTCCACCTGCGGGCGGTAACGGAGTGCGGACGGACGGAATACGACCTCTGCATGATGCCGGAAGAAAAGGGGCGGCGGATGCTGACTGCCTTGGAGGCGGAGGCGCGCGTGCCCGTTCACCGCCACCTGAAATTGCCGGAAACCATGCTGTGTCTGGAAGGATGTCTGGACGTGGTAGTCTACGACCTCCGGCCCAACGACGACTGCGGCGGCCCTTTCATGGGCGATTGTGGCACGGTCATTGCCGAAGGGATGGAAACGAATGTCTTTGAGCAGTACCGCGTGAGGCTCTGCCCCCGCGAGGGCAAGTATGGGGTGCAGGTTCCGCCCGGCGCTTGGCACTCCGTGCAGGTGCATGAACCGAGCACGGTGTTTCTGGTGAGGGACAAGCGGCCTGAGCCTTGAAGCCGCTGTGTGCCACCTTGCCGCCGCTGTGTGTCGCCTTGAAACCACACGGCACCGCCTTGTCGCCGCTGGGCACGGCACCGCCTTGCCGCACGTACATATACTTACGAACAAGTCCTGGACTATTTTTTCCTAATCGCCGAGTAGGAAAAAATAGTCCAGGACTTGTTCGTAAGGGGGCGCCGACTCGTGGTGGCGTGTCAGCGTTCCGCCCGCATGGGATTGTTCAGGAAGTCCGCGTAGGCCAGGGCTATGCCCTCGTCCAGCGGCGTGCGCGCCTCCCATCCCAGGGCGCGTGCTTTCGACACGTCGAGCAGCTTGCGCGGTGTGCCGTTCGGTTTCGAGGTGTCCCAATGGATTTCGCCCTCGTAGCCCACGATGCGTGCCACCCGTTCCGTCAGTTCGCGGATGGTCAGTTCGCGTCCTGTGCCCGCGTTGACCGTTTCGTTGCCGCTGTAGTGGTTCATGAGGAACACGCAGAGGTTCGCCAGGTCGTCCACGTAGAGGAACTCGCGCAGCGGACTGCCGTCGCCCCAGCACGTCACTGCGGGCAGCCCCTCCTGCTTCGCTTCGTGGAAACGCCGGATGAGGGCCGGCAGCACGTGGCTGTGCGTCGGGTGGTAGTTGTCGTTAGGGCCGTAGAGGTTCGTGGGCATCACGCTGATGAAGTCCGTTCCGTACTGCCGGTTCAGGTATTCGCAGTATTTCAGGCCCGAGATTTTGGCCAGCGCATACGCCTCGTTCGTCCGTTCGAGCGCGGAAGTCAGCAGGCAGTCCTCGCGCATGGGTTGCGGCGCCAGGCGCGGGTAGATGCACGACGAGCCGAGAAATTCCAGTTTGCGGCAGCCGTTTTTCCATGCCGCGTGTATCACGTTCATCTCCAGCATCATGTTGTCGTACATGAAGTCAGCCGGCGCGCTTTCGTTGGCCACGATGCCGCCCACCTTGGCCGCAGCCAGGAACACGTAAGCGGGTTTTTCGGCGGCGAAGAACGCCTCCACGTCGGCCTGCCGCGTGAGGTCCAGTTCGTGGTGCGTGCGTGTCAGGATATTGTCGTAGCCCTGCCGTTGCAGTTCGCGCACGATGGCCGAGCCCACCATGCCCCGGTGGCCGGCCACGTAAATCTTGTCGTGTCTTTCCATTTTTCTGATATTTCCAAACAGATAGTTGGGGAGCGTCCTATTTCACGATGCCCTTTTCCAGGTATTCGGCCAGGTTGGTGCGGATGTGGTCCGAAGCGCGTTCCACCGCCACCTTTTCCATGTCCGAGTCGACCATGATTTTCACGAGTTTCTCGAAGGGCGTTTTTCCCGGGTTCCATCCCAGTTCCGCCTTCGCCTTCGACGGGTCGCCCCATAGGTTCACCACGTCCGTGGGGCGGTAGAAGTCCGGCGACACCTCCACGAGCACGCGTCCCGTGGCCTTGTCGATGCCCTTTTCCTCAGCCCCTTCGCCTTTGAACTCCAGTTCTATGCCCACGTGGTGGAACGCCAGTTGGCAAAATTCGCGCACCGAGTGCTGCACGCCCGTGGCTATGACGAAGTCCTCCGGC
>SFQP01000151.1 GCA_004562975.1 bacterium | reverse complement strand
ACCTGCGACCGTCCGCCCGTGCTCCTCGAAGGCATGGAGGAACGGATGCTCACCCGTTTCAAATGGGGCATGACCGCCGAGATGGAAAAGCCCGACACGAAGCTGCGCCGCGACATCCTCATCTCCAAAATCCGCAAGGACGGCCTCGTCATACCGCAGGAAGTGGTGCACGTCAACCTGGAGAAAAAGGAACTCACCCCGGACGACATCAGCGCAGCCGTCTGCCAACGCTACGGCATCAAGCAGAAGGAACTCGCGTCCAAAAGCCGGAAACAGACCATCGTGCAGGCACGGCAGCTTGCCATGTACCTCATCCACAAGTACACGGACACCACCTACAGCCAGCTGGGCCGCCTCTTCGGCAAGCGCGACCACAGCACCGTGCTCTACGCCTGCAACCAGACTGCCCGCCGCATCAGTGTCGACAAGGTGTTCCGCCGCGAGGTGGAGGAACTCGAGGCCGCCCTGAAGTAAGGAAGCCTTGGCTGGCATCGTTAGCCATAGTTAGCTATAGTTCGCTATAGTATGCTATAGTTCGCTATAGTTAGCTATAGTTCGCCATAGTTAGCTATAGTCCAGTATAGTTCGCCATAGTTCGTCTTTATCCGACTTTTTTCCGCCGTTTCATTTCCCGAAAAAACGGAGCAAGTGCCTCCGGCCGGCAGGGATGAGGCGGATTTGAGGCAGAAATGCGGAAGAAATATGGGAAAGTTTAAAAAACTTCAGCATTTTATTTGGTTCAAAAGGGGCATTGGCCTATCTTTGCACTCGATTTACAGCCACAGACGCTTAGAACGTCAAAAAGGAAAGGTGCTCGAGTGGTTGAAGAGGCACGCCTGGAAAGCGTGTAACCGCCTAAAGCGGTTCGTAGGTTCGAATCCTATCCTTTCCGCCAACAATCCGGCATGACAATTCCGTCATGCCGGATTTTTCAATTTACAGCTGATGAAAACAAACCGCATCTCTTTGTTCCGGACCGCCGAAGGGCGCAATTACCTTTGGCCTTTTGTACTCGTTACCTCCCTCTTCTTCCTTTGGGGCTTTGCCCATAGCATCCTGGACGTGCTCAACAAACACTTTCAGGACAGTATGCACATCTCCAAAACCGAGTCGGCACTGGTGCAGGCAGTGGTCTACGGCGGCTATTTCCTCATGGCACTCCCCGCCGGCTTCATCATCCGCCGATACGGTTACCGCGCCGGTGTGCTCACCGGTTTGTTGCTCTACGGTCTGGGAGCTTTGCTCTTCATTCCCGGCGGTCAGTTGCTCTCCTTCCCCTTCTTCCTCTTCTCCCTCTTCATTATCGGCTGTGGCTTGACCTGTCTGGAAACGGCGGCCAATCCCTATGTGACCGTGCTGGGACGGGCCGACGGTGCCGAGCGGCGCATCAACCTGGCACAGTCGTTCAACGGTCTGGGCTGGATTGTCGGTCCCCTTGTGGGCGGCTGTTTCCTCTTCATGGGCGAGGAAGGCAGTGCAGACATCTCCACCCCCTATGCCATCATCGGCCTCGTGGTGCTCGCCGTGGCCTGCCTCTTCTCCCGCATTAAGTTGCCCGAAGTGGCCGGGGAGTCCTCCGCCCCGGCAGGGACATCCAACCGCAACGCCCTCGGTCAGCTCTTCCGCCACCGCCCCTTCGTGTGGGGCATGGCTGCCCTGTTCCTCTATGTGGCCGCTCAGACCGGCATCAATAGCTTTTTCATCAATTATGTCACGGAGAATGCCGGGTTCAGCAACGCCACGGCTTCCCTCTACCTCTCTTTCGGCGGCATGGGACTCTTCATGCTGGGCCGTATGGGCGGCAGTTGGCTCATGGCACGCATTGCCGCCGGCCGCGTCCTGCTGGGCTGCGCCCTATCGGCTTCGGTTGCCATGGCCGTGCTCCTCACGGGTATGGGGCAGGCCGGCATCGTGGCCTTCTTCGTGTGCTACCTCTGTGAAAGCATCATGTTCCCCACCATCTTCGCCCTTTCGCTGCGTGGCGTGGGAGAGCACACCAAGATGGCCTCGTCGTTGCTCATCATGTGTATCGTAGGCGGTGCGATTGCCCCCGTACTGATGGGTCTGATAGCCGACACTTGTACCATTGCCGCCGCCTTCGCCATACCTTTGGTCTGCTTCCTGTTCATCAGTGCCTATGCCCTGAAAGTGTCTCGGGCGCAGTAGTGCGTCGTGATGGGTCTGGGGCGCGTCTTGGCATCCTCCACCGACCTTTGTCCCTCAGCCAGCCTTCCGAAAACCCATTTACCGTTCAGCCATGTCCTCCGAAGAAGTCCTCCCTTTGCTCCGTGCCGAGTTCGGTTTCCCTTTCACGTCCGACCAAGAGCATGCCGCCCTATTGCTCAGCCGTTTTGTCTGTACCCCCCACGACCGTGCCGCCTGCCTGTTGCGCGGTTATGCCGGTACGGGCAAGACCTCGCTCGTCGGCGCATTGGTGAAGGTGATGCGCCGACTCCACCGCGAAGTGGTGCTCTTGGCTCCCACAGGACGGGCTGCCAAGGTGTTCGCACGCCATGCCGGCACAGCGGCGTTTACCATCCACCGCGCCATTTACCGGCAGGAAACATTTCAAGGCGAGAACACGCGCTTCAGTTTGGGATTTAACAAACTGCGTCATGCCCTCTTCATCGTGGATGAGGCTTCGATGATTTCCATCGGCACGGGCAGCTATATGGACACTCCCTTCGGTTCGGGCGAACTGATGGACGATTTGATCAGCTATGTCTACAGCGGCGAAGGTTGTCGTCTGCTCTTGGTGGGCGACACTGCGCAGTTGCCCCCGGTGGGAGAGGAGGAAAGTCCCGCACTCCAGCCCGAGGTGCTGGCCCGCTACGGCCTGTTGGTCGGTGCGGCAGACTTGACGCAGGTGGTGCGCCAGCAGCGCGAGAGCGATGTGCTGGCCGGTGCCACCCTGCTGCGCAACCTGTTGCACGAAGGGTTTGACGGAGTGCCCCCCATCCATACCGACCCTCGGGGCGAGGTGCGTGTGATGCCGGGCAACGAGTTGATCGAGAGCCTTGAAGGCGATTATCACCAGTTTGGTACGGATAATGTCATCGTGGTGACCCGTTCCAACAAGCGCGCCAATGTGTACAACCAGGGCATCCGGGCACGCATCTTCGACCGCGAAGAAGAACTCTCGCGCGGCGACTTGGTGATGGCAGTGAAAAACAATTATTTCTGGATTGAGCAGCTGGCGGCGCAACTCGGCAAGGATGAGCGGCTGCCCATGGGTTTCTTGGCCAATGGCGACGCTGCCGAGGTGGTGTTGCCGATTACGATGATTTTGAGCTGGACTGCCGTGTGCTGCTCAGCACGCTGCAATCCGAGTCGCCCTCCCTCACCCGCGAGGAGAGCAACCGTTTGTACGAGGCCGTGTTGGCCGATTACGCCCATATCCCCTTGAAGAAAGAACGCATGAAAGCCGTCCGGCAGGATGCTTATTACAATGCGGTGCAATTGAAGTATGCCTATGCCGTCACGTGCCACAAGGCGCAGGGTGGACAGTGGGCACGGGTATATGTGGACCAGGGCTATGTGCCCGAGGATGCCGGCGGCGCGTCCTATCTGCGCTGGCTCTACACCGCCTTTACCCGCACCACCGAGCGGGTTTACTTGGTCAACTGGCCGGCGGCCGCTTTAGGTTGAGCAACATGCCGCCCACAGCGGCATCAACGGCAGCGAGCTGGTCCCGCATTTTCTTTTCCCGTCTGCCTCCCGTTCTTTATTTGCGTCCTTATCCCAGCTTCCTCTTTCTGTCTGTTCTTCTCTTTTTCCCTGATTTCTTCCCCTTCAACCTTCCCCCCTTTCTTTTTCTAACAACCTTTGCCGTCGAGGCTGCATGCAGCACCGTCGGACACATAATTCGTCAGAAATTCGTCTGGCTCGAAACTCACCCTTCCGTCGTCCGTTACGAAGCAGGGTATGCCCACCGCCCCTTGTGCTTTAACTTCGGCAAAGGCGGGATGCGTATCGCGCAAATGCAGGAATTCTTTCAGGTTTCTCACGTGTTCGCCGATGTCGATGAGGCTGTACTGCGGATGGTTCTTCAGTTCTTCCTTCACCTGCGTGCAGTCGGGGCAGGTGGCCATTACATAAACTTTGGTCATGATGTGTAGAGAGATGAAATGATGGTCAATAAGTATATCGGTGGGGATAGTCGGGAGACCTTCCATTCCGCCGCCGTATGTGCAAAAGTACTGAAAATATCAAGGCTGCGCTTGAAATGAAGCGCAGCCTTGATGAAATATAGTTGAATTGCAATCTTAGTCCTCGTTGTTCATGGAAGACCAGATGTCGTTAGAACCACTCTCCTGACGTTTGCCAGAAAGGAA
>SFQP01000150.1 GCA_004562975.1 bacterium | reverse complement strand
AGCGGGATGTCGGGCGAGTCGATCACGCCGTGGAGCAGGGTGAGGAAGTCGGGCACGATGTTCTCCACCTGGTCCGTCACGAACACCTGGTTGCAGTAGAGTTGGATCTTGTTGCGGTGGATGTCAATGTTGTTCTTGATGCGCGGGAAATAGAGCACACCCGTGAGGTGAAAAGGATAGTCCACGTTGAGGTGAATCCAGAAGAGGGGTTCGTCGGCCATGGGGTAGAGCTTGCGGTAGAACTCCTTGTAATCCTCATCCTTGAGCGAGGCCGGCGTTTTGGTCCACAGGGGTGTGGTGTCGTTCACCACGTTATCCTCCTCCGTATCCACCTGCTTGCCGTCCTCCCACTTGGTTTTCTTGCCGAACACGATTTCCACGGGCAGGAAGCGGCAGTATTTGTTGAGCAGTTCGCTGATTTTGCTCTTCTCCAAGAACTCCTTGCAGTCGTCGGAAACGTGCAGCACGATGTCGGTGCCGCGTTCGGCTTTCTCGCAAGCGTCGATTTCAAATGCGGGCGAACCGTCGCAGGTCCACTTCACGGGTTCGGCATCTTCTCGGTAGCTGCGGGTGACGATGTCCACGCGGTCGGCCACCATGAAAGAGGAATAAAATCCCAAGCCAAAATGTCCGATAATGGCAGAAGCGTCTTCCTTGTATTTCTCCAGGAAGTCGTTAGCACCGGAAAAGGCTATCTGGTTGATGTACTTGTCAATTTCCTCGGCGGTCATACCGATACCGTTATCGCTCACGGTCAGTGTTTTTGCCTCAGGGTCAATGCTGACGCGCACCTTGAGTTCGCCCACTATCTCGCGGAGAAAAATCTCGTGGTCGCTGTAAAGAAACTTCTTGATGACAGGGAAAATGTTCTCTGTGGTAATTCCGATATTTCCTTTTTGCATTTTTACGTTGGATTGATGGTTATTTTTATTCCGCCTCCAATTATTGCAAAAGACGTGCCACAATGTTTAAGCCAGCCAGAAATATTTCGCTTCCGCGCACCGCAATGACAAGCGGCAGTGATAGCCTGACGAAGGAAAGAACAGAGGGAAGGAATGGCAGACCCGGAAATCGAAGCGGCAGGAGGACACGTGCGAAATGTTAAAACGGAAATTCGCGATTTGGCCTTTCGGCGAAAAATGCTTACATTTGTGATAAGAAAAGGAGGAGGTCTTCATCCAAAGGCTTCCTCCCTTTTTTATAGCCCAGGAATTGGCGAAACAGCTCGCCGTGTGAAAATTTTCACACGGCGAGTAGAAAAAACAAGTCCAGGAGTTGGTAAAACAACTCGCCGTGCGAAAAATTTCACACGGCAAGTTGACGAAACAAGCCCTGAAGTTGAACGGACTAACCGCCGTGCGAAAAATTTCACACGGCGAGCCGCATTTCAATTTGGCACATTTTTACCCCGTAAAAGTTAAATAAGTTAATATGTAGCGGCGGAAACGGGACGGAAATCCGCAGCGCGCAAGCCGCCATCATGTGCCAATATGCCGATGAACAGGACCGTTCCCGGCATTAGGGCGGCGGAGCGCAAAGGTCCTGCCCGGGGCGGGGAATGGAGGGATGCCGACGACGGACAGCCCTGTTTTCCCGACAGGACAGGCAATATTGCACCGTTTTCTACGTTAATACTAAAAAGAACTGAAAAACGCGGCTCTCCCTTCCGGCCTCCGGAACGCCGCCTAAACCGCAAGGAATGAAGATAAGCATCATCACTACATCTTACAACAGTGCCAAAACACTGGCCAACACCATCCAGAGCGTGTTGGCTCAGACTTATAAGGAGATTGAGTACATCATCGTCGACGGTGCTTCTACAGACGGCTCGGTGGACATTATCCGTCGCTACGAACCGCAGTTCAAAGGGAGGCTGAAGTACGTCAGCGAACGCGACAAGGGTATCTACGATGCCATGAACAAAGGACTGCGTATGGCCACGGGCGACGTGGCCGGTTTTCTCAATTCCGATGATTTCCTGTCCAGCGCAGATGCCGTGGAACGCATGATGCGCGCATTGCAGGCTGACGGCGGACGGATTGATGCGGTATATGCCGACGTTCACTATGTGGACGACAACGACCTTTCGCGCTCCGTGCGCTACTACAGTTCCGCCGTGTTCCGCCCCTGGATGATGCGCCTGGGCTTCATGCCGGCCCATCCGACTTTCTACTGCCGCATGGAAGTGTACCGCCGCTACGGTCTGTTCGACACACAATATAAAATAGCGGCAGACTTCGAGCTGCTGCTCCGCCTGCTCTTCATCCACCGCATCCGCACGCGCTACGTCCGTACCGACTGCGTCACGATGCGCACGGGCGGTGCGTCGAACGCTTCATTCCACAGCCGCATGGCCATCATGCGCGACCACCTGCGCGCACTCCGCCACCACGGCGTGCGATCGTGCTACGCCCTGCTGGTCCTGCGCTATTTTTACAAGGCCTGGGAGCTGGCCACGTCGCGCTTCCACAAGGCTACTCCCCTACCCGACTATATCGCATAAAAACCGGAGGGGAAGCTAAAGAGCTTACGAGGGAAAAGGTTGTGAGGTTATAAAGTAACTTACTGTGTAACGGAACTTTCAAGTTCCAACAGTTACTTTATAACCTCACAACCTTATCCCTCGTAAGCTCTATGATACTTCATTCTCTTTTTGCTGCGGGAAAACCGGACAAATCCTGTCACCGCTTCAGGCAATGGCGGAACATGTGCCAGCGGTACTGCAACATCCGCCAGACGGAGAGGCGCGACTTTTCCGAAGTGGAGGACACATTGCCGTGGTGGCGGCGGTAACATATCAAAGGCTGGGGGAACATACAGGTTTTGCCCACCTTTTCGGCCACCAGCCCCATCCAGATGTCGTGGGTGATGAGGTGGTCGGGGAACGGCAGGGCATGGTCCAACAGCTCGCGGCGGAAGGCCATGCAGCAGCCCACGTGGGAGTTGCGCAGCAGGTTGTGCCAGAAACCGGACTGCGAATGGTGAAGCGTGAAGAAGTCAGTGCCCAGGTCCTTGCCCTCGCCGTCAATCAGCCGGGCGTTATGGGTCACAAGCAGGTAACGCTGCAAAAGGTTCTGGCAGGTGCTGACTTTCCCGGGCATCCACAGGTCGTCCTGGTCGGAAAGAAACACGTAGTCACCCCGCACCTGCCGCAGCGCGTTCTCGAAATTGTACACGAAACCGTGCCGCTCGTTGTGGAACAGGCGGATGCGGGCATCGCCCAGCCCTTCGATCATCGACAGGGTGGCATCGGTCGAACCGTCGTCGGAAACTATCAGCTCGTCGTCGGGGCCGAGCTGCGAAAGGATGGACTCCAACTGCGGCAGCAGGTAACGCTCGCCGTTGTATGTGGCCATGCAGACAGAAATCATGGGATGTCGTTTTTTCGGAATGGAGGATGTCACTTATGAATTCCAGGATGTCACTTATATTTCGTGGAACTTGGCGAATTTCACCAAGAGGTTTTTCACGCCAACCTGGTCGAAATTGACCCTGACCTTGGCACTGTCGCCCTCGCCTTCGGTGCCCACTATCGTGCCCGTGCCGAAACGCTCGTGGCTTATGCGTGTGCCAATCTTCCACTTTGAAGCGGCCTGCGGACGTGGCTGGCCGGCAGCGGGTTTGGCACTGGTACCGGCGCGTTTGAAGCCGGCTGGCGGCGTGGGGGGTACTACGCGCCGGGGGGTGTCGGGCTGGCTGCCCCACCCGGAGGTGCGGCGGCTGTAAGCGGTGGCCGGGGGCGTGTGGCGCAACTCGTCGTCGCTCGGACTGCCGAAGAAGTCGTCAAACCCCTTGGCGCGGTCGGAACCGCCCCAGTCGTTGGAACGGGAAAAACCGCCTCCGCCGTAGAAACTCTGCCGGGCAGCCGGCGCATCGCGGCGCAGCAGGTATTGCTCGTCAATCTCGGCGAGGAAGGGGCTTAGCTCGCACACCTGGAGCGAACCGAAACGGAAGCGGCTCAGGGCGTAGCTCAGGTAACAATGACGGCGCGCACGGGTCACCGCCACATAGAACAGGCGGCGCTCCTCCTCCATTTCGCGGGGAAAGAGCTTGGCATTGGCGTTGGGAAAGAGGTCGTCCTCCATGCCCGTCACGAACACGGCATCGAACTCCAG
>SFQP01000149.1 GCA_004562975.1 bacterium | reverse complement strand
TGCAAAGCGTTGAACCGCCGTTTCTTCACTGCCCAAACCCTTCACCGCCCCTACATCACTTTGAAATGGGCGCGCTCGGCCGATGGTTTCATTGACCGCTGGCGCGAAACAGACAACGAGGAGCCGGCCCGGCTCTCCACCCCCTGTTCCCAGATGCGTGTCCATCGGCTCCGGGCCTTGCATCAGGCCATTCTGGTGGGCCATGGCACATTGCTGAAAGACCATCCCGCGCTCACTGTCCGCCATTGGACCGGCCAAGACCCTCTGCGCATTGTGCTGGGCCGCGTGGCCGAAGGCGATATGCCCACAGGTTTCCAAGCCTACGCCGATATTCCCACCATGCTGGGCGAACTTTTCCGTCAGGGTGTGCAATCCCTGTTGGTGGAAGGCGGACAGCAAACGCTGCAAAGCTTCATCGACCAAGGACTTTGGGAAGAAGCCTACGTAGAGCTTTCCACCACGGAACTGGGCAGCGGAGTGCCCGAGCCACGTATGCCCGTCGGCATCCTGCTTCAGACAGAAGAAGCCTTCGGTGCCACCATCTTCCACTATACCAACGGATAACCGGCCTGCAAAAGTAAACGATTTTTCCCAAGTTCACCGGTCTTGCGCCAAGTCTGCCCCTCCCTTGTTCCTTATCGGAGTGTGGAAATGCTGCAAATACCGATTGTTTATCCCAACCAACCATCCTTATGAACTCCCTTCCCCCTATTACCCGCAACCTGTTGATAGCCAACGTCGTGTGCTACCTGTTGCAGTTGCTTGCCGGCAGTCTGCGCATTGACCTCACCGACCTGCTCGGCCTTCACTTCGTTTTGGCCGATGACTTCCGGGTGTGGCAACTCGTCAGTTATATGTTCCTTCACGGCAGCCTGACCCATTTGTTTTTTAATATGTTCTCTCTGTGGATGTTCGGCGGTTTGATAGAGCGCACACTGGGTGCCAAACGCTTTCTGACGTATTGGATGGTGTGTGGCATAGGTGCCGGCATATGTCAAGAGTTTTGGCAAACCGGCCAATACTTTATGGAAGGTCTGAACAACTATCCGATGGTCAACACCGGCACTGCCATCATCCCCATGGGCGACTATCTCAATCTCTGGACCACCATCGGTGCTTCGGGAGCCTGTTACGGCGTTTTGCTCGCCTTCGGAATGCTCTTCCCCAACGAGCGCATCATGCTGTTGCTGCCTCCCATCCCCATGAAGGCCAAATATTTTGTGGCAGGCTATGCAGCCATTGAACTGATTTCCGCCTATGCGTCCAACGACAACGTGGCACATTTTGCCCATTTGGGCGGTATGCTTTTCGGCTGGTTGCTCCTGCGCTACTGGCGCACCTCGCGCAACCGCCGTCCCGCCGCCAACGGTTGGACGCGTTGGAACGAGCCACCCCGCACCCCTTCGCTCTGGGAACGGATAACTTCCCGGCTTCGCAACCGCCGCACGGAACAACCCGGCAACGCCCATCACACTGCCACCCGGCAGAACGACTACGACTACAACATACGCCGCCGTCAGGAAGAGCAGCGTATGGACGAACTGCTTGACAAGATACGCCAGTCGGGCTACGACAGCCTCACGCAGGAAGAGAAACAAGAACTCTTCCGTATCAGCCGGCGATAAGCCACCGCGTTTCCATTCACATCCACAGCCAATAAACCCTTCTCCGGTATGTTTTCCAAAATCCTCGCCATCCTTTCCTGGTCAGCCGTACTGCTCCTTTGGGCCTGTGCCGCCAGTCCTTATGCCAACCCTTCGGAATGGTGGGGCATTCCGGGCCTCTTCGGTTTGTGCTTTCCCTTTTGTGCCGCCGCTGTGGTAGGAATGGGCATGGTATGCCTGCTTATCAAGCCCCGTTTGGCATGGATTGCCGCCGTCGGCCTGCTGGGCTGTTGCGGAGCCCTGCGCGACTATCTCCCCATCAACCTCAGCTCCCCCCCGCCCAAGGGTTGTCTCAAAGTGATGACCTACAATGTCTGCTCCTTCTCGAACTGGAAAACCGACGAGCGGGGCAATCTCGTCGTCATGGAGTACGTCTGTGCCCAAAAGCCGCACTTGGCCTGTCTGCAAGAGGCCACGTATAAAACCCCAGCCTATGAGGACACCCTGATGCGCACCGTGAGCCGTTACGGCTACCACTACCGCAAGGAGCAGATGGGCCAGAGCGCAGTGGGGCTGCTCTCGCGTTTCCCCATCGCCAAGAGCCGGCTCCTCTTCTGTGCCAAGGCCAACGGTGCCGCCGCCTTCTGGGTGCTGCCTCCCGGAGGCGACACCGTGGTCGTCGTCAACGTGCATTTGGAGTCCATGCACCTGAGCAAAGAGGACCGCACCAACTACCACCTCCTCGTGCGCAATCCCGAAGCCGCCGACTCCGTGAAAAGCCGACTTGGTTTTCTCAGGAAAATTGCCGATGCCAGCCACCAGCGTGCCCATCAAACCGATTCGCTCACGCAATTTCTCGACCAGCTGAAAGGCCGGCCCGTCATTGTCATGGGAGATTTCAACGATACCCCCATTTCCTACGCCCACCGGCAGGTATGTTCGCGCCTCAACGACGTTTACCGCGCCACGGGCAACGGCATCGGCCGCACGTTCAACAAGGATGCCATTTACGTCCGCATTGACAACATATTCTGTTCCGACCACTGGAAACCCTTCGCAGCCATGGTGGAAAATGCCGTCGACTATTCAGACCATTATGCCATCACGGCCTATCTGAAACCGCAGGTGCAGCAATAGTACCCGGTTTTTTTGTACAATCCCTTCGGGCCAAAGCTGCACCACTCCCCGGCTTTGCCTTTTCTCCCCCCTTTTTCAATACGCTTCCGGCCATGCCCATGCTCCAGGTACTTCTCGCATTGTTTTTCCTTCTTCCTCTTACGGTCGAAGCCCAGCAAGCCACTGCCGAAAAGCTGTTTGAGCGTTTCAAGTCGGCCTCCCGTTTCGACTTCACCTACCCCCGCGAGAAAGTGTACCTCCACCTGGACCAGTCCGCCTACCTCACGGGCGACACCATTTGGTACAAAGCCTACGTAGTGCGCGCCTCCTCTCTCCAGCCCACCACCCTGAGCCGTGTGCTCTACGTGGAATTGCTCAATGCCGACGGCCAACAGGTAGAAAAGCAGACATTAAAGCTCGATAGCCTGGGCACGGCCTGCGGAGCCTTCTCACTCCGTCCGCCTGTCTACGCCGGCTATCACGAACTGCGCGCCTTCACCCGCGAAATGGTCAACTGGGGTCCGGAAGCCTGCTTCTCGCGTGTCGTTCCCGTGTTCAGTCCGGGCAAGCCCTTGGAACGGGCGAAAGATATGGCCGAG
>SFQP01000148.1 GCA_004562975.1 bacterium | reverse complement strand
AGCAATGAAAGGAAATTGTAGAACCTTTTCATTTGCGTAAAAGATTAGTAAAAAGTGAAACAATAAATGGTTTTCAAAAGACTAAGGTTCGTCCTTGCCAGAAGGACTGTCCGGAAAATTGCCCACAGGTAAGATACAAGGCAGTTTTCGCGGCAAATATACTATTTTCTTTTTTCGCGCGCCAAAATCTCATTTCTTTTTGTGATTTTTTGGAAAGAGCAGCGAAAAAAACGAAGCTGCCACACGTACAGCCTCGTTTTCTGCAAGAACATAACAATCTCTTTTAGGGGGATACGGTCATAGCGTACGCTGATAGACCTGATTCATCGAACACCCCGTCATTCTACTTAACTCGGTGCAAAGGTACGGGGGGCGCAGGGCACAGCCAATACCTACTTTGGGGTATTTCGGGGGGCGTTTAAGGATTGTTCTTCTGCCCCACACCATGAGCGCGGAATTACAACCGGTAGCCCAGAGTGACGAGGGCGGAAAGATTGCGCCGCCCGGCCGTGTTAAAGCGGGCCAAGCCGAAGTCGGCCTCCACGCCGAGGGTGATGCCCGTGGGAAACTGATAACCGGCAAAGGCTTCCACCCCGGCATCAAACCGGTGCGTCCCGGGTTCGTTGAAGGTTTTATGTTCGTAGTAGAGCTTTTGCGCTCCCGCCTGTTCGGTGTCGCCCTTGGTCTTCTGCTTTCCGCTGATGCCGTAAGCCACATATGGCCCGGCAGACAACACGACATACCGGGCTTCGCCGGTGCGCCAATAGTAAGTCAGCAACAAGGGTATCTGCAGGTAATTGGCCGCTGCGCTGCGGCGGCGAAGCCCCTGCAGTGGTTCACCGGTTTCCTCGTCAAAAAGCTGGTTCCCGTTGTCGTCAAACACGTAAACCCTCTGGTTGGGGTCTTTCCAGCCCTTGCCATATACGGCGATGCCGGGCGTAAGTGTCCAATGCTGGTCGAACTCGAATTCACAGCCCAGCCCCACCTTGAACGCTCCCACGTTCTCTGCATGTCCGTAATGGGTGGCCAGTCCGCCCCCCACCCTGAACTGCAGATTTTGGGCCTCGACGCACAGGGGCCACAGCGTACTGAAAAGAAGAAGAAAAAGGTTTCTCATTGTTTACAATGTTTGGTTCATAAGAGCAATAAAAAGGTGGCACAGTAGCGTTCAGGGCAAAACCCAGAATAGGTTGCAAGCACCCAGCCCAGAATGGATGAAACGGTAGGCCAGAAGCCCTCACATTCCATCAACATAATCACCTAATCCGAAAGCACATACCTATCATCATATTCCACATCATATAATTGCAGAAACTTCAAATATTCTTCTTGGAAATTCCGCTTCTTATAAATGCACATAAATTATTGATAATGCCTGTGCCATCATCCCAATGTATCGTATCTATTCCTCCGTCCTCAATCCTTTTCGAAAAACTGGCGCCAATCGTCCTTCTTGCGTTTGCGTGGCACTTCAAATTCGGCATTGGCATCAGCGCGGCGGCCTTTGTGCGCCTTCTTTTCCTTTTTCCACGACTTCTTCAGCTGTCCCGGATCCACTGCGTCGGCATAAGTACGTCCGCCGCGTTTACGCGGCGCGCGCTCCTTGCCGCGCCCCGTAGCGGCATCGTTGTCGTTGTCCAGACGGTCGGCGTGGTCAACGACCACCTTGCGGTCGCCCACCTTCACCCGCTTCATCTTGGCCAGCACCGTAGGCGCATCCTCTGAGGGCACTTCAAAGAAAGAACAGTTGTTGGTGAGGTCAATGCGTCCGATGTCGATTTTGGAGTCGCGCACATAACGGTTCACCAGGTTGATAATTTCGCGGGCATAGAAATTGTCGCGTTTGCCCAGGTTGATGAAGAGGCGCGTGTAGCCCTCCTCCGCCTGACGGGCACCGCTCTCCCTTTTGCCGCGTTCGCGCCGGCCCTTGCCGTCCTCGGCAGCCTTTCCCTTGGCACCCTTGCGTTCAGAAGGCTGTTCTA
This sequence comes from bacterium, assembly GCA_004562975.1. Next base: position 1,354 of record SFQP01000148.1, on the reverse strand, counting down.
TCACGGGTGCATTGGCATAGTAGCGGAGGAAATGGCCGAATTCGCGGCTCACGATGCGCTTCACGAGGTCCTCCTTGGAGAGCCAGTCGAGTTTGCGGAAAATTTCGGGCAGGAAGGGAGCGATTTCCGTTTCGTTCACCTCCGTGCGCTCCAGCTCGTCCATCACCTTGTAGAGTTGCTTCGTGCAGATTTCCTGCGGTTCGGGCAGCACGCCGGCTTCGAACTGTTTGCCAATCACCTTTTCGATGATGCGCACTTTGCTCTTCTCCTTCACGTGGATGATGGAAATGCTCGTGCCGCGTTTTCCGGCCCGTCCGGTACGTCCCGAGCGGTGGGTGTAGTTCTCCACGTCGTCAGGCAGTCCGTAGTTGATCACGTGCGTCAGGTCCTCCACGTCCAGTCCGCGAGCCGCCACGTCGGTGGCCACGAGGAGCTGCGTGTGGTGCTGGCGGAACTTCTGCATGGTGAGGTCGCGCTGCGCCTGCGACAGGTCGCCGTGGAGTGCCTCGGCATTGTAGCCATCGCGGATGAGCAGGTCGGCCACCTCCTGCGTTTCCAGTCTGGTGCGGCAGAAAATGATGCCGTAGATGCGCGGGTAATAGTCCACCACCCGCTTCAGTGCCACGTATTTGTCCTTGGCGTGTACCAGGTAATAGATATGGTTCACGTTTTCCGCCCCCTCGTTGCGCGAGCCAACGACAATCTCCTTGTAGTCGTTGAGATAGCTTTTGGCAATGCGTTCGATTTCCTTTCCCATGGTGGCGGAAAAGAGCAGCGTGTTGCGTTCGGCGGGCACGCCGGCCAGGATTTCGTCGATGCTCTCGGTAAATCCCATGTTGAGCATCTCGTCGGCCTCGTCGAGCACCACGTTCTCCACGGCGTCGAGTTTCGCCACGCCACGGTTCATGAGGTCGATCAGTCGTCCGGGAGTGGCCACGATGACCTGTGCCCCCTTGCGCAAGGCGCGTATCTGGCTTTCGATGCTGGAGCCGCCGTAAACGGCCAGCACGTGCAGGTTGTCGATGTAGCGCGAATAATCCTTCAGGTCGCCGGCTATCTGCAAGCAGAGTTCGCGGGTGGGACTGAGTATGATGGCCTGCGTGCGCTTGTCCTCCGGATTGACCTTTTGCAAAACGGGCAAGCCGTAAGCGGCTGTCTTTCCCGTGCCGGTCTGGGCCAGGGCTATCACGTCGTTGCCAACTCCGAGCAAATAAGGAATCACTTCTTCCTGTACCGGCATGGGCTGCTCGTAACCCATCTCGCTGATGGCGCGCCGGATGGCTTCCGAAACGCCCAACTCTTCAAATGTCTTCAAAATTTCTCTGCTTTTACAAGGGAGCGACTTTACTCCAAG
>SFQP01000147.1 GCA_004562975.1 bacterium | reverse complement strand
GCAGCCGAAAAGAGTGTGGTGAACTACGGCTTCCTCTTCGGGGCCACGGCAGGAAACGCCTATGAACTTGAAAAACTCAATCCCCGCAAGGTCGCAGGCGTGAAACTCTTCATGGGTTCGTCCACGGGCAATATGCTGGTGGACAATGAGCGGTCGCTGCAAGCCATTTTCGAGCACAGCCGCCTGCCCATCATGGCCCATTGCGAAGACTCCCATCTCATTGCCGCCAACCTGGAGCGCATCCAGACCACCTGCGGCAACGACCCCGCCATCGTCCATCATCCCGAAGTGCGCAACGCCGAAGCCTGTTACCGCTCCACGGCTCTCGCCGTGAGGCTGGCGCGCGAAACGGGAGCCCGTCTCCACGTGGCCCATCTCACCACAGCCCGCGAACTGGAACTCTTCGACCCCACCGACCCGCAAATCACCGCCGAAGCCTGCGTGGGACACCTCCTCTTCACCGATCAGGACTATCCCCGCCTCGGCAGCCGCATCAAGGTCAATCCCGCCATCAAGACGGCTGAGGACCGCGAGGCACTCCGTGCCGCCCTGCGTTCGGGCAAGATTTATACCGTCGGCACCGACCATGCCCCCCACCGCATGAGCGAGAAAGTGGGAGGATGCGTGCGTGCCGCTTCGGGTATGCCCCTCATACAATTCTCGCTCGTGTCCATGTTGGAACTCGTTGACCAGGGCGTGCTCACCATCGAGCGGCTCGTCCAGCTCATGTGCCACCATCCCGCCGACCTCTTCCAAGTGGAAAACCGGGGCTACCTGCGCGAAGGCTACAAGGCCGACCTCGTCCTCGTACGTCCCCATGTGCCTTGGACCCTCACCCCCAACCGCATCCAGAGCCGGTGCAACTGGAGTCCCCTCGAAGGGCACACCTTCCACTGGCGCGTGGAGCGCACCTTCTGCAACGGCTTCCCCATTTACAACCGTGGACACGTGACCGACGAAAAATTCCGTGGCCAGGCCGTCTGCTTCAACCGATAATTCCAGGCCCGATTTCCAGTCAATAACATCAAGCCCATGTATCGTCTATATCAACTTTGCATCGCGTTGCCCGTCATTTTGGTCGCCACTTTCCTGACGAGTATTGTTACCATCATCGGCGGACTGTTCAATGCCCACATCTTCGGCTACTATCCCGGCAAGATATGGTCCAAAATCATCTGCCGCGTGTTGCTACTGCCCATTCACGTCGAAGGCCGTGAAAATATAGACAGCCGGCAGAGCTACGTGTTCGTGGCCAACCACCAGGGACCGTTCGACATCTTCCTCATCTACGGCTACCTGGGCCGCAATTTCAAGTGGATGATGAAGAAAGCCCTGCGCAAGATGCCTTTGGTGGGCTATGCCTGCGTCAAGGCGCGCCACATCTTCGTGGACAAATCCGGTCCCAAGGCCATCAAGGAAACCATCGACAACGCCCGCCGCACCTTGCAGGGCGGCACATCGCTCGTCGTCTTCCCCGAAGGCTCCCGCAGCTTCACCGGCCACATGGGCCTGTTCCGCAAGGGCGCGTTCCAGCTGGCCGACGAGTTGCAGTTGCCTGTCGTCCCCCTCACCATCGACGGTTCGTTCGACGTGCTCACCCGCATGGCCGGCATCAACTTTGTCCACCGCCACCCCATGCGCCTCGTCATCCACAAGCCCATCTTCCCCACCTCGCACAGCCCCGAGGACATCCGCCGCACCATGGACGAGTCCTACCGCGTCATCATGTCCGCCCTGCCCGAGAAGTACCAGGGCTATGTCAAGAACGAGGACCAGTAACCCCCGGCTTCCGTCCATTTGCCGTCCGCTTAGCATAAGGCCGCCACTGCGTGTTTCACTCAGTTGCGGCCTTATCCCGTTTCGCTCGTCATGTGCCTACGTCAGACGCTCGGCCTGCGCAGTCCACTCAAAGCCGGCAATGCAGAAGCTCCGTTATCATTCACCATCCTGGCTCAGCCATCACCGGAACCGACTCTCTATATATACGTATTTCATTCCCCCAAAAAAGCATTCACACCTTCACCGAAAGACTCTTTTCTTCTGATTTTCATACATTGAAAGTGTGAATACTTGGATTTTCAACCATTCACAGCAGACTCGTATATCAGGGCGGTGTGAAGGCTTGAAATCCCAATCCTTCACACTTGAAACAGATGAAAATCAGCAAGAAACGTACGCTTTGTGAACGTGTGAATGCTTTTTCGGGCGAAAAAATACGTATATATAGGCGTGTGAATACTTCGTTTCTCGACCCTTCACAGCAGGTTTTGCAAGCGAGTGTGAAGGATTGGTGCGTGCTGATGAGGGGTGGTGAAAGGTTGGTGAAGGGTTGATGAGAACCCGTTACACCTTTCACACAGACCCTTGTTTTTGTTACAGGATTTTACACAGCAACGGTTCTATTTTGGTCAGTTCGGGGAGTACGGCTTACAAGTCCCGGACTATTTTTTTCTAATCGGCGAGTAGGAAAAACAAGTCCTGGACTTGTGGGCACCATCTCGCCGAGTTGTGCAACTTCCGTGTTTTCCCTGCTTGCTTTCGTGTGTAAGTGTCCCTCGCCACAATACAGATATCCACCGAACAGCACTATACGGCAAAGGGGCTATACACCACCATCGTGGCGCATAGACCCTTGTCGTTCCCGCGAAGGGCGGGGGAAGATGAGGCTACCAATCGTTATCTTGACTGTCGTCCTCCAAATCGTCAGGGTAGCCCTCTCCGAAATTCACTTCCGTTTCGTCCACTCCTGACAGACACAGCAGCTGTGCAGGATGCACCTCGAAGCACTTCATTTCGGGCTTGATATATTGTTTGTCCATAATCGTCAGCTTTTATTTGTTGAAAACCACTTTCCCGTTCCGGATGACCAAGCCCTTCTGCGAGTTTCCTGCCGGCAGACGGCGGCCGCTCAGGTCGTAGGTCTCCGTCGCCTTGCGCTCCTCGCCGTAGACGTTCACGATGCCCGTCACGTTCTCCTCACCGATGACGGAGAGCACGATGCTGCTGATGGAAGCTGCTGACGATGCCGAATGACGCGGCGCGATAGTCAGATAGTGGCGCATAGGCTCCAGACTGTGGAAGTGCTGCCACGTGCCGTTGGTCCACAGCGTGTACGGGTCGTACAGCGTTGCGCCGCTCTCGCCCATTTCATTGTAAGTACCCGTGAAGGTGTAGGTGAAGTCCACGCTCTGGCAATCGATGCTGTTCGTCACTGCCGGTGCGGGAGTGATATCTGACAATTGCAGCACCATGTCACAGTAGTCACTGCTGAGCGGCTTCACCAAGTAAGGATAGTTGGCCTTCAACGTCACGCCGGGCTGCTGGCGGAAGCTCTCCACC
>SFQP01000146.1 GCA_004562975.1 bacterium | reverse complement strand
AAGTGGGGCCTCGGTAACATCCACCGCGCCACCATCATCGACCCCGCCACGAGCGAGAAGGCCGAAGAGTATGCCCAGATGCTCTGCGAACTCCGCAAGAAGAAGGGCATGACCATCGAAGAGGCTCGCAAGAAAGTGCTCGATCCGCTCTACTTCGGCTGCATGATCATCAAAAGCGGCGATGCTGACGGACAGCTGGCCGGTGCGCGCAACACCACGGGCGACGTGCTCCGCCCCGCGCTCCAGATCATCAAGACCTCCCCGGGTATCACCTGCGTGAGCGGTGCCATGCTGCTCCTCACCCACGCCCCCGAGTGTGGCGACAACGGCGTGCTCGTCATGGGTGACGTGGCCGTTACTCCCGTGCCCGATGCTAACCAGCTGGCCCAGATTGCCGTCTGCACGGCACGCACGGCCAAGGCTGTAGCCGGCATCGAACCGCGCGTGGCCATGCTGAGCTTCTCCACGAAAGGTTCGGCCAAGCACGAAGTGGTGGACAAGGTGGTCGAAGCCTTCCACATAGCCAAGGAAATGGACCCCAGTCTCCTCATCGACGGCGAACTCCAGGCCGATGCCGCTCTCGTGCCCTCTGTGGGTAACTCGAAGGCTCCCGGCAGTCCCATCGCGGGCAAGGCCAACGTGCTGGTTGTCCCCTCGCTCGAAGTGGGCAACATCGGTTACAAGCTCGTGCAGCGTCTGGGTCACGCCACGGCAGTAGGCCCCATCCTCCAGGGCATCGCACGCCCCGTCAACGACCTCTCACGCGGCTGCTCTATCGACGATGTTTACAAGATGATTGCCATCACCGCCAATCAGGCCATCGCAGCCAAGGAGCTGGACTAAGCACAACTGTAACCCTCAACCCATTTTCCACGATTTACACGACACAGAAATAATGAAGATTTTAGTAATCAACTGCGGCAGCTCTTCCATCAAGTACAAGCTCTACGAAATGGACAGCAAGAGCGTCCTCGCTGCCGGCGGTATCGAAAAGATCGGTCTTGAAGGCTCGTTCCTCAAGACGAAAATCAACGGCGAAACGAAAATCATCGAGTCGGCCTGCCCCACCCACACAGAGGGCATCAAGCTCATGTTCGACACCCTGCTCAACGCTGAATACGGTGCCATCAAGAGCCTTGACGAAATCAGCGCCGCAGGCCACCGCATCGTGGCCGGCGGACGATTCACGAAGAGCATGGTCGTAACCGATGAGATGCTCGAAGAGTGGAAGCAGTACATGGAACTCGCACCGCTCCACTCCGAAGCCCACCTGAAAGGCTATGTGGCTGTGAAGCAGATGTTGCCCAACCTACCGCAGGTGTTCGTCTTCGACACCGCCTTTCACCAGACGATGCCGGCCCACGCCTATATGTACGCCGTGCCCTACGAATACTACGAGAAGCACAACATCCGCCGCTGGGGTGCCCACGGCACGAGCCACCGCTTCGTGACGGCCCGCGTCTGCGAAGTGCTCGGCGTGAAGCCCGAAGAGGTGAACATCATCACCTGCCACATCGGCAACGGTGCCTCCATCACGGCTGTGAAAAAGGGCAAATGTGTGGACACTTCGATGGGACTCACACCGCTCGAAGGCCTCATGATGGGTACGCGCTCCGGCGATGTTGACCCCTCTGCCGTGCTGAGCATCATGCAGAAAGAAGGTTTCACCCCCGACGAGATGAGCGACGTGCTGAACAAGAAGAGCGGCGTGCTCGGCATCAGCGGCGTTTCGAGCGACATCCGCGAAGTGGAGGAAGCCATCAAGGCAGGCAACGAACGTGCCCGTCGAACACCAGTGGGACGTGCGCAAGGCTTCGACCGACGGCCTCGAATTCCTCGGCGTGAAGGTGGATCAGGAGAAGAACCGCAAGAACTTCGGCGAAGAGGAAATCATCTCCACCCCCGACAGCCGCGTGAAAGTGGTGGTCGTGCCGACCGACGAGGAACTCCTCATCGCCTCCGACACGCTCGACCTCGTGAAATAAGCCACACACCCTGTCACTGAAACCCGGTTTCGCATCGTGAAGCCTGCCTTCACAGCACAAGCCATTCCAACCCCTACGACCACATCAACGCCTTGGCGCATCACTGCGGACAAGGTTTTGATGTGGCCGTTTGCATCCAGGGCGTTCTCCATGCCCCGACTTTCCGCCACCGGGCCTGAGAACCTGGACACGAAGCGGAATTTACCTTACCATCTAAACGACAAATCCCCAACAAGTCGGCGAGTAGCTTAGACAAAGCTGAGGCTTGCTTTGAAAAGACTGGGATTTGCGTTTACAAGTCCAGGACTATTTTTTCCTAATCCCCGAGTTGTAAAAACAAGTCCCGGACTTGTAACCCCAATCGGCAACGACCGGGTTGTAAACGTCACCGGAGCAAATCCAAGCAAAAAACTCTTTAGAAACAGCCTTACCAAGGCTTCACACCCCCACTCTATATACGTAATTTTTCTCCCGAAAAAGTGTTCACCCCTTCACACAACGCCATTTATGACTGATTTCCAGGCATTTCGGTGTGAACACTTGGGATTTCCAAGCCTTCACACCCTTCACGTCTGGCACCCCCACCGACGCCCCATGAGGTGAAGGGTGTGAAGGCTTGAAAGTACCAAGTGTTCACAACCAGAAGCACTGATTTTCAGGCAATTGGAAGCATTGTGTGAAGGAATGAACCTTTTTTCCGGGAATAAAATGACGTATATATAAGAAAGCAAAATGCGTGAATTATACCACTCAGACCATTGACACGAACCGGCAACACCGACCTCAGGCTACCAACTAAAAAAAAGGTACATTTTTTCTAATAAATGTAGAGATTGAACTAACTTTGCCAGCGGAAAAAAACGAAACAACGTGAACAAGGGCTGCTATGTGAGCACATCCGCCGGATGTGCAACTGGTAAAAAACTATCAAAAGCGAACAGCAAGCGAGCTGTCTCGCGGTTTTTTTGTGTCCGTCGGTTGGGGTGGCCCTATGCCTCACTCGGCGGATTTTTCGTTTTCCTTTCCCTGAGCTTCACTTGTTGATGTTGGGACGTTTCATTTCCGCTTTGAGAGTATTCATATTATTACTAACCATAACATTTAAGAGCTATGAACTTTACCTTATTTGTCACTGCTTTGCTGACAGGGTTGGCGTTCGTAGGCGTGGTGACGATTTTGGCCAAACTGATTTCGCCGCGCAGCTACAACGCTCAGAAGGAGGAGGCTTACGAATGTGGTATCCCGACGCGCGGACGCTCCTGGATGCAGTTCCGCATCGGTTACTACCTCTTCGCCATTCTCTTTTTGATGTTCGACGTTGAAACGATGTTCCTCTTCCCCTGGGCCGTCGTGATGCGCTCATTGGGTCCTGCGGGCCTGATCAGCGTGCTCTTCTTCTTGTTCATTTTAGTTCTGGGCCTGGCCTATGCCTGGAGGAAAGGAGCGTTGAAATGGCAATGAAAAGAGCGAAAATCAAGTCTATTCCTTACGAGGAATTCAAGGACAATGAAACCTACGAGAAACTCGTAGAAGAACTGAATGCCGGCGGTGCCAACGTGATTGTGCGCAAGCTGGACTACCTCATCGACTGGGGACGTTCCAACTCGCTTTGGCCGCTGACCTTCGCCACCAGCTGCTGCGGCATCGAATTTATGGCCGTGTGCGCCGCACGTTACGACATTGCCCGCTTCGGCTTTGAGGTAACGCGCAACAGCCCCCGACAGGCCGACGTTATCCTGGTGTGCGGTACGATTACCACGAAGATGGCGCCGGTGCTCCGCCGCCTCTACGACCAGATGGCCGACCCGAAATACGTGGTGGCCATCGGCGGTTGCTCGGTATCGGGCGGCCCGTTCACGAAGTCGTACCACGTGCTCAACGGTGTGGACAAGATCATCCCCGTCGACGTCTACGTGCCCGGCTGTCCGCCGCGTCCCGAATCGTTCCTCTACGGCATGATGCAGCTCCAGCGCATCGTGAAGGTGGAGAACTTCTTCGGCACAACGAACCGCAAAGAAAAAGACCCTTACAAGGCAGAAGCCGAACGCAAGGGTGAAGAAATATTTAAAGAGGAGGAATTGGCATGAGCGAAGAATTGAAACCTACGGCAGCCGCCCCGCAGGCTGCTGCCAAACCCGCTGCGGCAGCTCCCCGGCCCGCTGCGGCAGCCAAGCCCGCCGCTCCTGCCAAACCTGCAGTGAACGAGCTGAAACCCACCGTAGTGGAACCGGCTGCCCTGCGCGCCGAAATGGTACGCCTGCACGACAAGGAGGGCATGGACTTCCTGCTGAACCTCACCGGCGAAGACTGGATGGAGGAAGGACTGGGGGTGGTTTACCAACTGGAAAACACCACCAACGGCAAGCAGGCTTGCGTGAAATGCGTGTGTCCCGACAGGGAGAACCCCATGTTGCCTTCCGTTTGCGACTTATGGGACATTGCCCACACGTACGAGCGTGAAGTGTATGACTTCTACGGTATCATCTTCACGAACCACCCCGATATGCGCCGCTTGTTCATGCGCGAGGACTGGGTGGGCTTTCCCTTCCGCAAGGACGACGCCACGGAGGAGAACAACCCACTCCGCATGACGAACGAACCACTGAGCGACTTCACCACGGAGTACCGCCTCGGTGAGGACGGCCATGTGGAAAAGGTGGAACACCGCATCTGGGAAAAGGAGGACTATGTGGTGAACATCGGTCCGCAACACCCCTCGACCCACGGTGTGCTTCACTTCCGTGTGTCCTTGGAGGGTGAACGCATCAGCAAGATCGACCCGCACCTGGGCTACATTCACCGTGGTGTGGAGAAAATCAGCGAGCAGATGACTTACCCGCAGACGCTGGCACTGACGGACCGCCTTGACTACCTCGGCGCAATGCAGAACCGCCACGCGCTCTGTATGTGTATCGAGCAGGCTATGGGCGTGGAGGTGAGCGACCGCGTGCAGGTGATCCGTACGATCATGGACGAGCTGCAGCGTATCGACTCGCACATCCTTTTCTTCAGCTGTCTCTGCCAGGACCTCGGTGCCACGACGGCCTTCCTCTACGGTTTCCGCGACCGTGAGAAAATCCTTGACATCTTCGAGGAAACGTGTGGCGGCCGCCTCATCCTGAACTACAACACGATTGGCGGCGTG
>SFQP01000145.1 GCA_004562975.1 bacterium | reverse complement strand
TTGGGTAGAACAGCCCCCATTCCCCTTTATTCTATTCCTCAGCCCAATTATTCAGACCCATGGAAGCCTTAGAATCCATAGCCCATACGCTGCGCGGCGGCACCACCATTTTCTTCTTTGCGTGGGCCACAGCCCTCTACCGGTTTCGCCGGCGGAGCCGCTTGATGCAGCTCATTTACTGGGGCAGCCTCGTGCTCGGCTTCTCGTATCTGAAGGACTCCCTGTTTCTCTTCCCCCAGTTCCAAGATGTTCCCTTTTGGGACGCCCTTGTGAGCCTGTCCGACCTCATCTGCGTGCCCATGGCCTGCAGCTTCTGCATCGAGGCGGTCCGTCCCGGCACCTCCACCAACCGGCGCATTGCTCCCTTTCTGTTATTCCACGTGCTCTGCGTGCTGTCCTACGCGGTGTGGCCCGGACGCGTGGTGTTCTTTTCGGCCTTTGTCATAGCCTTTCTTCAGGTAGCCGTCACGGTCGGTTTGGTCATTGTGTACGCCGGGCGTTACCGACGTCTCTTGCGCGACAACTATTCCTCCATCGAGCAGCGCGACGTGGTTTGGATTGTGCAGTTCGCTCTCGGCTATTTCGGCCTGTCTGTGGCCTATTTTATGGCCTTCGAGACCACCTCGTGGCTCAGCGAGAGCATCTTCAGCGTGCTGATATGTATAGTGTGGAGCTATCTCTACCATTATTCCTGCCGCCACCGTGTCAGCTACTTCTCAGCAGCAGACGAGGCAGTGGCTTTCAATGCCATACACCAGGAGGAAGCAACTGTACCTCCTGAATCTGCCGAGGAGCCCCTCAGGCCGACTCCACAGACGGGGAAAGGCGGGGACAGCCTTTTGGATTCGCCCTCTGTGCTGGTTGCCCAGCTCCAAGAGATGATGGTGGAGCAGCAACTCTTTCTCGACCCTTCACTCACGCTGAACGACCTCTCGGACCGCCTCTGCACCAACCGCACCACCCTTTCCCGTTGCCTGCATCAAGAACTGGACAGTTCCTTTTACGACTTTGTAAACAGCTACCGCGTGGCAGAAGCCTGCCGCCTCATGAACGAAGCGCTGGCGCAGGGAGAGACCATCGCCATGGCCACGGTGTCGAAGCAAAGCGGATTTAACTCCGTCACCTCCTTCAACCGCTATTTCAGCAAGCTCCGCAGGGTGACACCGCTGAGCTATTTCCGCCAGCTCCGCATGCAGCAAGGCTAAGCCCGCGGGACTTTTTCTTCTTTCCTGTTCTCCCTTACTTTGCTCTAACTACTCGGCACGCCGGACTTTCAAAGCCTGGATTTAATTTGTCAATCCCAGGCTTTGAAAGTCCGGCGTGCCGAGTGGTTAGTTTATGGGTAGCCATCGCCTGCACCAAGTGTCCCTTTATGGGTTCTGGAGGCCTTAGAATGTGCAGAAATACAACAATTGTGCAATAAAACACGATTTTCTTTGTCCAACACCACATTTTAAAGGACTGACCAAAGCCTATTGGCGCAACAGACTAAATTTGTTGGATTATTCTGTGAAATGAGGCGGGCAGGTCGAATAGAATCTGTCCCAAACAAGTGACCAAGGCTCAAGACAATAAATTACAAAACCCATAAATCATGACTACAATCCAAAACCTTTTCCGCTGTATTCTGGCTCTGTGCTGCCTACAGCTGGTGCCCGCCCTCGCTTGGGCACAGGGCGACAGTCCAATTACTGACACCCCCCGGCCGAAGTATTATAAATTTGAAACTGAAGACAAGTACGAGAGGGATGCATGGGATTTTGGCGAAAATGACTCTTATGGCCAGTCATATAATCCCATCATCATTGACTCGGAAACAAGCCTGATGAACCTTGTCTACAACGTCAATTACAGAGGCAAAACCTACAAGGGAGTTCACTTCAAGCTGACGAAAGATATTATAATCAACAGACAATTGCTCACCGAAGACGGGTTGGGCAAAAAAACCGACGCTGACCGGCAAAATCTCCCTCCTCTGACAAACTGGTGGCCTATCGGCCGCTACGGCACCTTTATCGATGACTACTTTGCAGGCTGTTTCGACGGTGACGGACACACCATCACCGGGCTCTTTCTCGACAACGGATACGAGCCCAACGACGATACGGACATGGCGCGATACATAGGTCTCTTCGGCAAAATCAAGAATGCGACCATCAAGAACCTCACCCTGCGCGAATGCTACATGGGCAACTCGAACGGAAGACGTCCTCAGGCCACCCACTACGGTGCCTTGGTGGGCTACGCTGCAGGCACCTGCACCATCGAGAACTGCCACGTCGAAAAATCGCTCTACGAGACCATATGCGACCTCAGAATGGGCGGCTTGGTAGGCTATTTAGAGAGCGGCTCCATCACTAACTGCACCTTCAACGCAACGCTAATAAATCAAGTAGGCGGACAGCACTTTGACGAAAATGACTATTGGGGGAACATCCACTATGGTGCCATTGTGGGTGAGGTAAAAAGCGGTCTCGTGGAAAACTGCCATGCCATAGGCACTGTAGCCTTCAACACCATTGCCTTTGCCAGCGGTTACTTCACCATAGAATTAGGCGGTATCTGCGGATTGAACAAGGGCCTCGTCAAAGCATGTAGCAGCAATCTGACATACAAATTATTCAAGAACAACAAGGATTACACAGAGAATGACAGGCTGACCACGACTAGGTCTAATTTCCGTATAGGAGGGGTGGCCGGAATCAACGAAGGCACGATTCAAGAATGCGTCGCCAAGGGCCAATTTTCCGTTGGATACCATTGGGGTAATGGAACCTATGGTAACGGATACCCAAGTGCACATCTCTTCATCAGCGGCATTGCCAACTTAGCCCGAGGCGGTGTCATCGAGGACTGTGCCAACTTCACCAACTTGACCGTGGACGAAACTTTCAGCGATCAATCCACCTTCGCGGGCATTGGCCAGAGAAACTGGGAGGGCGACAGCGAAGAAAAAGCCGCCATCCGCCGTTGCATCAGTGTCTGCAACCACATGAACGATGGCAATTTAGATAAGTACGAGAACAAATACGGATGGACTAACAAGTTCCAATATGCTGCCATCGCCGCGCCAGATGGCTATCTCACCATCGAAAATTGCTACGCCTACAACACGAAAAACAACACGAACCTGCTCGACGAGAAAGCCGTGACAATCTACCCGACGCTCACCGACGTGCAATCGCAGAATCCTTTCAACAACACGGGCGTTTGGGGCACCTGGCCCACCTCCGACAGTAGCGAATATGCACAGTGTCCGCTCCCCATCGCCGTAGGCGGCGAAGTGACGGGCTTGCGCGGAGCGGGCACAGAAGAAGCTCCCTTCCTCATCGCCAACGCGGCCGAACTC
>SFQP01000144.1 GCA_004562975.1 bacterium | reverse complement strand
GTAAACTCTATCGCATTTCGTCCCCTCCCTCGCCTTCTCCGCTACGCTCCGAAGACGAGGGAGGGGACGAAATAATTGCGCTTCTATCTTGAAAGTATAAGAGATAAGGTTATCATGTCACTGTCTGAAGGTCAGGAAGACGCTTGAGTATCTTTGTAACCTCATAACCCCGGGAGCGAAGCGACCCTAACCTTATAACCTCATCTCTCACCCCCCCATAACCTCAGCCATATTGCCTATGATACGCGACTTTCACACGCACAACCTGTTGGCATCGCCCGGCACGGCGATTGTCAACCTGCCGGAGGAGTGGACTTTGCGGCCTGAGCTGTTCCGGCTACAGCCGGGTGCGCTGTATTCGGCAGGCATTCACCCGTGGTGGACGGCTGATGCCGAGCGCACGCACCGTATGCTGGATGCCTTGCCCCGCTTGCTGGAGCATCCGCAGGTGGTCAGGGTTGGGGAGTGTGGGCTCGACAGGTTGCGCGGCGCATCGCTGGAGACGCAGGTGGAGGTGTTCGAGGCGCAGGTTGCCATGGCGGAATGCTTCGGCCTGCCCATGACGCTGCACATTGTCCGCTGGCGCGGCAGCTGTTGGCGGCAGGGCTGGATTTGAGTTTCGGACTGCGCTTCAATGCGGCGGCCTACGATTTGACACCGGCGGAGCGCAGATGGCGGGAAACGGACGAGCTGCCCGAGGCCGGGGCAACAGGCTACGAGTGCGTATAAGCAGCGCGTTTCGGATTGCAGTAACGTACTTTGTTTATGGTCATAAAAAGGGCGCGGCTCGTCGGAGTCGCGCCCTTTGGTTGGGGTATGTGTGTGAGTGTCGCAGGGATTACTTCACGCACTTGTTGGTGTGTGTGCCCTTGGACGTGATGACCTTTTCGAGGTAAACGCCTTCCACGGGAGCGGCGATGCGCTGGCCCTGGAGGTTGTAGTATTCGCGGCCAATCACGGTGGCTTCTTCGTCAGCCTTCACGCCTTCGATGGCGGCAGCTTCGTCGGAGATGTCAAGCGAGAGCACGTAGGTGTCAATGGCGTTGGTCTTGGGGTTTTCATACCAGGAAACGATGTGCTTGCCGTCGCCGCTGAAGATAGGAGTACCGGTTATGAGGCTGTCGGCCAGCACTACTTCCTCGTAGCTTCCGGTTTCGTCGTTCCAAGCGTAGTCGGTGATGTCGAATACGCAGTTGGTCTTCAAGAATTCGGCGGCAGTGTTCTGTCCCATCTCGTTGAGCCAGTCAACAAGCGGTGTAACTTCTTCAGAACCGACGTTGGCCACGTAGGCATTGCGCGCGTAGGAGCTTGCGGGGCTGGTTACGAGGTAGCGTCCGTTGTTCAGGATGTTGGCCGTGAGCTTGTCGGTGGCGGCAATGGTCGAAACGCCGTCTTCCTTGCTGAGGTCGAGCACTTTGGGCAGCGACAGGGAGGGAGCCCAGAAGTCATCGGGGTCGGCATTGGGGTCGGGAGCGGACATGCAGGTCAGGTAATAGAGGCCGTTGGGCGAGAGCGATGTCTGGTTGAACACGAAGGAGGCACCGGTCGTGGCTTCCTGCAAAGCATCCTGGAAGTTGGAGAAGGCTTTGTACCATGCGTCGTTGTCAATCTGGTATTGGTCCATGGCAGCTTCGTATTCAGCCTTCTTGGTCTCGTCTCTGATGTATTCGTTCTTGGAGGGAAATTGGGGCAGTTCGCTCCAGTCCATGTCGCCGGCAACGCATTGGTAGTAGCATTCATAATAGTAATCGTAGGCTGCGTTGTAGTCTGCCATATCCTGCTCGGACATGTAGTCGTCTACGTTAGGATAGGTCGGCTGTTCGGGCACTGCGGGCAGCGCGTCGAGCTTGGACTGGTCCCAAACGAGCGACGTGTTGACCAGACGGTATGTCCAGGTGCCGTCGGCTTTCTCGTTGTAAACGATGGGGTAGGTGTAGAAACCGGAATAGTCTACTACCTGGCCTATAACGGTTTTTCCGTCGGCAGAGATGTCCATGGCGGTTACATACTGCGGGGTACGGTTCGTGAAGTCCCGGGTGGGATAAGGCAGTGCCTGGCATTCGTATTCGCCATTGGCGTTCTTGGTCCAAATCACGGGATACATCATCAGATTGTCCTTGTCGTAGCTGCTGTTGTCCACGCCCTGTGCACCGCAGATGCGGTGTTCATCGGGAGTAACGGCGTTGGCGCTGTTCATGCCCGTTTCGCGGCCTGACAGTTGGGGGAGTGCGTGCCATTCGCCACCCTTGAAATAGGCTGCATCTGAGTAGTAGCCCCAGCCGGCTTCTTCGTTGTAGACTTGCGTGGAGCCGCAGACCATACCTTCGTCGGTCACGCTGTGGCCGTAGCCGATGAACCAGGTGCTCAGGTTGTTCTCATCGAAGAACGTCCAGTTTTCCTTGGTCTGGCTGTCGAAGATGTAGGCCATGACTCCCTGCTTGTTTTCCGTGAGCCAACGTCCGTTGGGTGATACGTTCGTGAAGTTAAAGCCTTCGTACATCACTCCGCTACCCTGAGCAACGGCTGCGCCTGAGCAAAGCAGGGCGCATGCAAGTGTGAGTAAAGATTTCTTCATAATCTGAACTGTGTTAAATGAATAAATAAACTGGTTTTCGCGTTTGAGGAAATGTTGTGGCGATGTTTGTTTTGCCACCGGCCGCTTACCGGATGCGTTTCACAGTGCGGCAGCCTGTCGGGGTGGTAATGCGTTCCAGGTAGACCCCTTTAACGGGAGCGGACAGCCGCTGGCCTTGCAGATTGAAATATTCATGGCGTGCGCCGGCCTCAGGTTCTGTCTGCACGTCATCGATACTCGCTTCGGTGCCCTTCACGGCTTGCTGTTCGGCGTTGAGCACCTGGATTTGCGAATAGTCCTTCTTGTTGGGGCGGTTGATGAAGGCCACCACGCGCAATTTGTCGGCATTCCACTCTTCTGGCACGGTAAATGTGTACGTGGCCGAGTAGGCATTGCCGTCCCATGCCGGTTCGCTGCCGAACATAGGTGTCAGTGCCGTGCGGAACACGTTGTCGTGAATCTGCGAGTTGTTTCCGCTCTGTTTTCCCACCGTCTCCACGGCATCCTCCACCAGTTCTACGGTGAGGTTGGCTTCGGGATAGAAATCCTTGAAGAGCACGTTGCGTTCGCCCTTGACGGTGGTGGTGAGCAGGCGGGTTTCGGCATCGAAGTCGTTGTCGATGGTGACAGAAACCAAGGCTGGCACGTTCACGCATTGCTCAAAGAAAGGCTTGAGGTATTCCACGCCTTCGGCAGGGTGGGCGTAGCCGATGACGAAGCCGGGGGCGGAAGTGGAGTAGCTGCAATCAAGGATGGTGCGGTCGAAGGCGGCGAAGGGTGCGCCGACCACGCCCAGCGGTGAAGACACCTCATAGGAACTGTTGACGGTCAGTTCATCGCTCTGGTAGCCCACGTGATGGGCCACCCACACATAGTCCGTGCGGCCCGAGAGCAATCCGCGCAGGACATTGGCTCCAGCGGGGCAGTTGGGGCAGGGGAGGGTGGTGAAGTGCTCCACGAGCGTTTTGTGGGCAAATGCCTTTTCGTAGCAGGGCAGGTCCAGGGCGGAGCTGTCGTTGTCGGTATAGGGGTTGTTGCTTTTAATCCAGGCACGGAAGGAGTTGTGCCCCTCCGTGCAGCCGTCTGTTGCCACGGTTGCCGACAGTTCCGTGAAGCCTCCGGCCTGCAGTTTGCCCTCCACGGGTACCTCAACGGGTTCGGCTTCGTTTATGGAGTAGAATAGCTTGGGCATGTCGGCCTCGGTGAAGCCGTAGTTGGCCACACGGAAGGAAGCGGTAACGGGTTCGCCGATTTGGGCATAAACGGGGTTGAATGTGGTGCTTTCCAACGCCAAATCGTTGTCGGGCGCATCGCCTTCCAGCTCAATGACGGCCTGGAGGTAGAGCGAGCCGAGGTTCTTGTCGTAATAGTTG
>SFQP01000143.1 GCA_004562975.1 bacterium | reverse complement strand
GTGTTGGGGCCTTGGGGGCTTATCGCGCTCGGAGTGGGTGTCATCATCGGTGCCGGCCTGTTCTCCGTGACCGGCATTGTGGCCGGCGAACACACCGGGCCCGCCATCGTCATCAGCTTTGCCATAGCCGCCGTGGCCTGCGCCTTTGCCGGACTGTGCTATGCCGAGTTCGCCTCCATGCTTCCCATTTCCGGCTCCGCCTACACCTATTCCTATTTCACGATGGGCGAGCTGGTGGCATGGATTATCGGATGGGACCTCGTGCTGGAATATGCCGTGGCCGCTGTGGCCGTGAGCGTCTCGTGGAGCCGCTATTTCTGCGTGATGCTCTCCGACTTGGGCTGTGCCCTGCCCGCAGCCTATACCGCCTGCCCCGCCGACGGCGGCGTGTTCAACGTGCCGGCCGCCCTGCTCGTCGTGGTGCTCTCGCTCATCCTGATGCGCGGCACGAAGGGCAGTTCACGCTTCAACGACCTCATGGTGGTGCTCAAACTCGCCGTGGTGCTCACTTTCATCGGCATCGGGCTGCGCTATGTGAACAGCGATCACCTGACCCCCTTCATCCCCGAGAACACTGGGGTGTTCGGCGAATACGGCTGGAGCGGCATTCTGCGCGGTGCGGCCATCGTGTTTTTCGCCTATATTGGTTTCGATGCCGTGAGTACTGCTGCACAGGAAACCATCAATCCGCTCCGCAACATGCCCATTGGCATCCTCGGCTCGCTCTTCATCTGCACCGTGCTCTATATGCTCTTCGCCTTCGTGATGACCGGCGTGGTGGACTATCACGCCTACATCGGTGCCGACAGCATCGCCCCCGCTGCTACCGCCGTGGCCAACATGGGTGAGGCGGGACCCGACGGCACGGTGGTGCCCGCCTTTCCGTGGCTCAACCGTGGCATCATCCTCGCCATCCTGCTGGGTTATGCCAGCGTGGTACTGGTGATGCTGCTGGGGCAGAGCCGCGTGTTCTACAGCATGAGCAAGGACGGCCTGTTGCCCCCCATCTTCTCCCATCTGCACGCCCGTTTCCACACACCGGCGCGCAGCAACCTGTTTTTCATGACCATCATCGCCATACTGGCCGGCCTCGTGCCTCCCGACATCGCCGGCGAGATGACCAGCATCGGCACCCTGTTCGCTTTCGCCCTTGTTTGTCTCGGCGTGATAGTGGTGCGCCGTACCCAGCCCGATGCACCGCGCAGCTTCAAGACCCCCTTGGTGCCCTACGTGCCCGCTGCCGGCGTGGTGTGCTGCGTGGCCATGATGCTCTTCCTGCCTGCCGACACGTGGATTCGTCTGGTCATGTGGATGGTGTTGGGCATTGACATTTATTCCTATTACGGTCTGCGCCACAGCAACCGGCGGCACGGACAGACCATCCTCAGCTCCATCGGCGGTTTCATCTCCCTGCTCTGCGTCATCACCGGCTTTTGGCATCAGCAGACCGTGGGCTGGCACGAAGACCGCACGATGCTCTGGATTGCCGTCATCTTCGGCGTTTCCCACATCTTCTTCTTCCTCGTGAGGGGATTTGCTGCGAAAAAGAAATAGTTCTTAAAAGTGCAGTTCACCGCTTCGCGGGATGCAGGGTGAAGAACTCAATTTGCGGCCATGCCCCCAAACGATAAGGCACGGAGCCGCCAATGCCCGTCGAAACGTAGAGTTGCTGTTCGCCTTCGCGGTACAGTCCGCCCCATTCGGGCATGAGCCAGCGGGCGGGCGAGAAACTGCCTATCTGCATTTGCAGGGCGTGGGTGTGGCCGGACAGCGTCAGGACGGGCTGCATCTTGTTGCCCACCACGCCGTTTCGCCAATGCCACGGGTCGTGGCTGAGCAGCAGGGTGCAGGCCTGTAGCGGAATGCCCCGGAGTGCTTTGTCCAGGTTGCCGCGCGTGGGAAACGGCGGCTTGCCTACGTTCTCCACACCGGCCACATACAGCGTGTCGCCTTGCCGCACGATGGCCTGATGTGCGTTGTTCAGCACTTGCCACCCCATCAGCTGTTGGGCGCGCAGCAGCGTTTGCAGTTCGGCACGCTGTCCGGCAGGTGAGAGGCCGGGCTGGTAGGTCATGTAGTCATGGTTGCCCAGCACGGACAGTACTCCGTCCGTAGCCCGCAACCGCCGCAGAACCTGTACGTAAGGCACGGCTTCGGCAGCCGAAGTGTTTACCATGTCGCCCGTAAAGACAATCAGGTCGGGGCGCAGGCTGTTCACGCTGTCGACAAGTCGCGTCATGAACGCGGTGTCGCCGCTGTAGGTACCCAAGTGAAGGTCGGAGAGCTGCACCACGCGATAGCCGTCGAAGGCAGGCGGCAGCCCTTGCAGGTATAGCTGCTGCCGTTTCACTTGCAGACGTTGCCAGCCCCAGGCACTGCCGTAGATTTGTACGGCGGCGGTCAGTACGGCCAGCCATATGCCGATGCGCACGGTCGGAGCTTCGGCTGCCGGGAGGGCTATGCCGAGAGCTTTGCCGGTCAGCGCGGTGAGTACAAACACGAGTTTGGGAATGCTGATGCAGATGAGCAGCACAAAGGCCGCCTGCATCAGTTGTGGCACACGCACATGGCACAGCAACAAACCCAGACACGCCAGCGACAGGAGGGTGGGGGCAAGCAGCAGCAGCGTGCGCCACACACCGGGGTGCAGACGCGTAAAGTGCCACCAGATGAAGAGGTCGGGCAGCACTATCAATAATATAAGGAAAAGGGAAAAGCGGAACATGGGGTGGGATGGGGGAGCGTTTTTTAGAATCTTATAGCTCTCTCTAAATCTATTGTTTTCTATAGCTCTCTATAGAATTATACAGTTTATCTATTGCTATCTATCAAAAACGTGAAGGCTCAAAAGGCAGCCAAGCCCTTTAGATTCAAGGGCGGGCTTAGCTGTGCCGTTGCTGTTCTTGTTGCTCCGTGCCCAGCATGGTTTCTATGACATCTTCCATGGTCACGATGCCACGGAAGCAGCCGTATTCGTCGATAATGATGGAGATATGTTCTTTCTTGGCCAGCAGTTTCTCCCAGATGTTCGAGACCGGTTCCGTTTCTTGGAACGTGAGTATCGGGCGGACGATGTCCGAGAGTTTCAGGTCGAACTTGTCCTCGGCCAGCTTCTCCAGAATATATTGTCGCAGCACGTAGCCCTTGATATAGTCGTCGTTTTCGTCGTTGTAGATGGGTATGCGCGAGTAGGTGCGGAACGCCTCGTTGCGGTAGAACTCCTTCAGCGTCATGTTCTCCTCCGCCATTTCCACCACCGAACTGGGTGTCATGATGTCGCGGGCTTTCACGTCGTCCAGTTTCAGCAAGTTCTGGATCATGCGGTTCTCTTTCTTCTCCAGCACGCCCTCTTCGGCTCCTACGGTCACCATGGCCGACACCTCCTCGCGGCTCACTGAAGCCTGGTGCTTTTTGGGTGAGAAAATATGCGTGATGACTTCAGAAATCAGTACCAACGGATAGGTGATGAACACCAGAATGTGGATGATATGTGCCGACGGAATGGCCAGGGAACGCCAGCAGGCAGCTCCGATGGTCTTCGGTATGATTTCAGAAACGACCAGAATGAGCAGGGTGAGGATGGCTGAGGTCAGCGCGAAAAATTCGCTGCCGAAAATCATTTCGCTCTGTGCGCCTACGCCGGCTGCACCCACCGTGTGGGCAATGGTGTTGAGCGAAAGGATGGCTGAGATGGGCTTGTCGATGTTCTGTTTGTACTTCTTCAGCAGTGCCGCGCCCGGTCTGCCCTCTTGTTCGAGCATCGTAACGAAAGACATAGGAATGGAGAGCAGTACGGCTTCAAGAATAGAGCAGAGAAATGAAATGCCTAAAGCAGTGAAAAGATAGAGGAGTAAAAGCCCCATGTAAGAACGTATTGGTTAAACGGAAACCCCTGGCCCACAATAAGCTTAGTTTATGGATGTGCCCCGGCCGGAGTGCTGTTGGGATGCACGGCGACTGACGTAGGGAGCGGTTTGTTGGACAAAAAAGCTTTGTTTGTCCCGCATTTTACGATATCGGGTGCAAAGATAGTGCAAGGCGAGCGCAAAGCAAAATGAAAAGCCTCGGATTTTCATTTTCTTTGCCGAGCCGCCGCCTATCTTGGCGAAGCAAAGTGTGCAAGGCGAGCGCAAAGCAAAATGAAAAGCCTTTGATTTTCATTTTCTTTGCCGAGCCGCCGCCTATCTTGGCGAAGCAAAGTGTGCAAGGCTCGGCAAAGCAAAGTGTTGTGCAAGGCGAGCGCAGGACAAAATAAAAAGCCTCGGATTTTCATTTTCTTTGCCGAGCCGCCGCCTATCTTGGCGAAGCAAAGTGTAATAACTGCCACCGGCAGAACGGAGGGAAACCGCTTTGCCGGTGGCTGGTTCAAAATGGTTCTTAAAAGTGAGATTTCTCGCCATGGCAAAGCTAAAACAAGTTTTGCTTTGCTCGTTTGGCTTAACGAAATCGTTCGGAAAAGGGAGCCGGAAGTTATTCCACCACCTCTTCAAACTGGTCTTTGCCTACGCCGCAGAGAGGGCAAACCCAATCGTCAGGAATGTCTTCAAAGGCAGTTCCGGGTTCAATGCCACCTTCGGGGTCGCCAACGGCAGGGTCGTACACCCATTGGCACACAACGCAATAATATTTTTTCATGTGGATGTGAATAAAATGTGAGAGGTTAATAATAAAGTGTACAGTCGTCGCGCATCATGCGGCATTCCACCTTTTCCCAGTTGATGAGGTGCCAGTAGTTGGCCACATAGTCGGCGCGGCGGTTCTGATAATCCAGATAGTAAGCATGTTCCCACACGTCGATGCACAGCAGCGGGTTCATGTTTCGTGTCAGCGGGTTGCCCGCATTGGGTTCGGCCAGCACATGCAGTTGCCGTTCATTGTCGATGGCCAACCACACCCAGCCCGAACCGAACAGGCTGATGGCCGTATCGCAGAACAGTTTCTTGAAGTTGTCTATGCTGCCAAAGGCCGCACAGAGCGTTTGGCTGAGCATGGGGCTCATGGAAACGGGACGCGGACTGAGCTGTTTGAAAAAGAGGATGTGGTTCCAGGCTTGTGCGGCGTTGTTGTAGAGCGGTCCTGAAGCCCGGCAAATGATTTCCTTCAAGGGCAAATCCTCGTAGGGGGTGCCTACGATCAAACGGTTCACGTTGTCCAAGTAAGTTTTCAGGTGCTTGCCATGGTGGTAAGCCAGCGTCTCGGCACTCATACGGGGTTCGAGAGCATCCTGCCCGTAAGGCAGTTCCAACATCTTGTGTGTCATAGGCTTTCAAGTAATAAAAAGGTGAATAATGCTCTTTATTGGCGGCAAGTTCGGCATTTATTTTGAATGGCGGCAAGCATAAAAGTCGAAAAGATTGCACTTTTTGTATCTTTTCTCTTTTTTTTCTTTATAAAAACGCGCTTTGTGTGATGCACTTGGCATTTTGGGAGATAAACCGTCCGGTTTGAATGTCTGCTGTGTTGTGTTGTCATGTAGGAAACGGGGGGAGCCGTTTTCAGGTGACGGGCATTTTGACATCCGTGATGCTGAAGATTTTGGAGCAGTTCGTCGGGCACGGCCGGAATGCGGAAGTCCGTTATCCAGAGCACGTCCGAGGTGGCGTGCTCCGGGTGGTTGTCGAGCAGCGAAAACGTGGCTTGCAGCATGGCCCGTGCGTCGGTGCTGCCGGCCGGACGTTCGCGGAAGAAGCGGAGCAGCTCCGTGCGGTCGCGCAGCACATCGATGGGCACGGCTCGCACGGCAAATGCAATGAGGTGGCACGGGCGTTGCTGCCTGTGGCACAGTTCGGCCAGCCGCATGGTCAGCGAAAAGGCTATCTGGCCCGGCTCGCCCATCATGCTGCCCGAACGGTCCACGCATACGATCATGGGACCCTTGGGGCGGGCCGGCTTCGTGTGTAGGCTGCGCGCCGGATGCAGCATCTCGCTGCGGTGGTCGAAGGTCTGTAATTGTTGGGTCAGGTATTTCCGCAAGAAGATGTCTTCCAGTGTGGGGTCAAGCCATTGTGCCAGTTCCGAGGGGAGCAGTGCCCCGAGGTCGCGGCCCTGGCTGATGCCGGCAATGTCGCTCGGCGCGGCGTGGGTTAGGGCTTCCGTATGGCCAGTACCCGTTTTTTGCCTCAGGGAACCGGCCGGGTCGGCCTTGCGGCCCATCATGTCCGTGATTTGTTCCAGCACCTTGTACTTCCGTTGCAGCTTGGCGATCTTGGCCAGGCGTTCAAATTCCAGCGAGTTCCACCGTCCGCCCATCAATGCCCAGGTCTGGAAAAACGTCACTTCGTCAATGCCGTGTTCCGCCAGATAGTCCGGGCCGGTGCGCAGGTTGGTGCGCAGCAGGCGGTCCTGCATCTCCCGGCGTTCGGCCAACGCTTGACGGTTTTGCGCATCGAGGTGCCGGTTGAGGTGATCTTGCCAGTTGACCAGAAAGTTCTGCCAGGTGCCGTCGTCGTTCCAGCGTCCTTTCTCGCCGAATTCATGTTCGTAGAAAGCACGTTCAAAACCTTGTTCTTCATATTTTCCGGCCACTTGCTGCACCAATGCCAACCAGCCGCCGCGCCGGTTCGTCAGGCTCCAGCAGGAGGCGGCTTTTATCTGTTTCTGTTCCGCCGACGCGCGTTGCAGGTGGTAGTTGGCCTTTTGTTGCATGAGCGAAACGAACTGTACCATGGTGTCCATAAAGATGCGGGCGCATACGGGGCTGCCCAACACTTGGGCGCGCAGCGTGACGTCGCTCATGGTCTGCGTCAGGTAGGAGGCAATGGCGTCTTCGCGGTGAAGTTCGGGAGCTTCGCATTCGCCGGTTTCGGCAAAGTGTTGCAGCAGGTGTATGTAGACCGCCGGTGTGTAGCCTTTTTGCTTATTCATCGTACAGCAATTTGCGGATGTCGGCCCGGGTTAAGGCGATCTGTTTGTACAAGGCCGGCAGTTGGGCATCGATGAACGAACGGTCTGCCGGGGATGCGAAGATGTTCCCCTTCAGACGTTCCACCAGCAGTTCCAGCTGGTGGCAAACGGTTTCAGCCTGTGCTTCGTAGTCGGGTGGGGCGGTGGGTTTTTGCGGGGGTGTATGCGTTGAGGGGGCGTACGCTATTTGTCCCTGGCCGGGGTTGAGCCGGGCGGTGCCTTGACGGCGCATGGCAAAGGCCACTCCATTTATATATATATGTGTGTTGTCGCGGCACAGGGTGACTTGCTCCACCTTTTGGGGTTGTGTGGCTTTGGCCCAATCAGGCGAAAACAGCCGCACGATGCTCCTTCCGGGACGGGAGGGGTCGGCGTAGATGATGCCTTGTGCCGGAGTGGTGTGTGCCGATGGGGTGCCGCGCATGGGCATCCGTTTGAAATCGGTGATGAATACATACGTGTGACCCGTGCCGTGGTTTTCTATTTGGTAGAAGAAACCGTCGGCTATCAGCAGGTTGTCATCGCGGTGGTCACCTTCGCGTTGGGCTTTCTGCAACGCTTCATGGGCACGGCGGGCTCGCAAATCGGCTTTGACGGTTTGTTCCAGCTGTTCCAACTTTTTTTGCAACGTAGCCGTTATGGCTTGCCACACAATCCGGCGCACGGCGGCAATCTCTGCCGGCTCGTTCCACAGGCAGTGGTACAGCGGTAACATATCCTCCACATCAGCCTCGGTCCTGTCCTGCAAATAGGCCGAGGTGCGCAACAGGCGTGCCAGGTGTTTCCAGCGGCGGTCGCTGATGTAGATGCAGCGGGGCAGGTCGCTGTCTTCGGGCGTTACTCTTTGGAGGGATTGGCGGATGTGGCTGATGGCATCCAAAAGGGCAGGGGAGAGGGGTAACGATTGGGCTTCCTGCTGCCACTGTTCGTACTCGGCCTGTCGTATGGGGGCTTGGGGAACCGGGGGCGGCACTTCTGCTTCCTTTTCGCACAGCATCTGCCGGAACACGGCTTCTTCCTTGATGTTGCTGCACACCAGCCGGATGAGGAAACGGTCCCACAGGGCTTCCAAACCTTCGCCCTTTGCCGGCAACTCGTTCGACGCGGCCACCAGCAACTTGAGGGGAAGCTGTTCTTCACGGTTGCCGTTGCGGAAAAGTTTCTCGTTCATCACCGTCAGAAGCGTGTTTTGTATGGCCGGCCCGGCTTTCCATATCTCGTCAAGGAACACCACGTCGGCTGTGGGCAGGTAGCCCGCCGTGGTGCGTTCGTAGCAATCGTCCGTCTTTAACCGCGCAATGCTCACAGGACCGAATAGTTCATCCGGGGTGGAAAAGCGCGACATGAGGTACTCGAACGACTGCGCCTCTTCAAAGGCGGTCCTGAGCCGCCGTGCCACCATCGACTTGGCCACGCCCGGCGGTCCCAACAGCAGCAGATTCTCTCCAGCCAAGGCGGCGAGCAAGGCCATGGCCGTTTCCGTTTCCTTTTCGTAAATGCCTTTTTGCAAATCTGTTATCAGACGTGCGATGCGTTGTTTGAGTGCTGTCATTTGCTTCGTAATGAGTTGGCCGCAAAGATAGTGCTTTCTAAATCTCTCTATCGCATTCCTGTCATTATCTATCGCCTCTTATAGTAATCTATAGTAATCTATAGCTCCCTATAGTTATCTATCGCCCTCTATAACCCTCATTTCTGCCACCTCCTCCTCTCAAAAACCGCCACCTTGTTAATTTTTTTTGAAAAAAATGCTGCAAAGGCTTGGCCGTTCCGAAACCCTGCCGTACTTTTGCACTCGCTAAACGGAACAAGGCACACCGCCAAGCCGTTTGGCATCGTTCTTTGAAAGATTTTCATAAACCGAAATTGTAGAGAAGTACAAGATAACAGAGCAGTCTTTCCCTTAATCGGGAAGATTTGTTCGGGTAATCAAGTTGCTTGTCAATTCCAAGAAACCAGACAGGAAACCCTGGGCACAACAGAGAAACAAACAAATTTATATATTACAATGAAGAGTTTGATCCTGGCTCAGGATGAACGCTAGCTACAGG
>SFQP01000142.1 GCA_004562975.1 bacterium | reverse complement strand
CTCCACTATGCGGTTCTTCTCCGCACGACTGAATTTTGATAATGGCATTGTACTAAAATTTGATGGTTTTTTGGTCAACCTATTTCAGTACAAGACATGTTTCGGCAGTTCTGCCGTGAAGGGTTGAAAATGCAAGCCTTCACACTTGAAATCATTGAAAATCAGAGATAAACGGGCTGTTTGTGAAAGGGTGAATACTTTTTCGGGGATTTAATTTACGTATATAGAGGGCGGATTTTCCTTTCCTGTTTCACCATTCACACGGTTGGGGAGATTCATGGCGGAGCGCTATGAAACCAACACCGGGTCGCAGGATTGAAGTCTGCGACCCGGTGTGGATAAAGTATGAAGTTCACGTTCTTGACGAAGTCCTGGATGTCCTTGGACGTGAGTTTCTGGATGGTGTCTTCGTAACCGGTGCGCTCGTCCTTGTTCCAGAGGGTCTGGGCGTAGATGAGCCCCATCCAGTAGCCGTTCTTCTTCTGGCTGTCGGCGTAGTCCTTCAGCTCGAACTGCTTCACTTTGTCCAGCTCTTCGGCAGTGACACCGTTGGCGGCAATGTCGTCAATGCCTTGCTTCATGAGCAGGAGGGCGGAGTCAAGCTGGGCGGGCTTCACGGGGCAGTAGATCTGCATGAGGTAGGCATCGCGGGCACCGTATTGTGCAGAAGCCGATGCTCCGACGCTGTAGGCGATGCCGGCATCTTCGCGGATGCTCTTCAGGTAACGCTGTGTCAGGATTTCGCCCAGGGCGTTCACCACGGCGGCCTCCTTCATGGAGTAGGGGTTCGTACCCGTCCAAATCTGCACGAGGGTGGCCTGCGGCGTTTCCATGTCGCGGTAGAAATGGTTGTTCTTCACGCCTTCCACGGGGTAGGTTTTGAGGTCTACCATCTGTTCGCGCTTCTTCACGCCCTTGAGCGGAGCGATGTACTGTTCGGTGAATTCACGCAGCGAGTCCACGTTGAAGGCACCGGTGAAGTAGAAGTCGAAGTCGCCGGCGGCGTTGAAGCGTTCGGTGTAGATGCGCTTGATGGCCTCGTAGTCAGCCTTGTCCAGGTCGGCTACTTTTAGATTGGCCTTGCGCGGGTTGTGGTTGAAGAGCGTGCAAACCAGCGAGTCGGAGAAGGCTTTCATGGGGTTCTTCTCGGCGTTCTCCAGCTGGGAGCGCAGGTATGTCATGGCATTGTTGTAGCCGTCGGGGTCGTTGGCCGGAGCCTGGAAGCGGAGGTAGATAAGCTCAAAGAGCGTGCGCAGGTCCTTCGGGGTGGAAGAGCCTTCCAGGTTTTCGGTGAGTTCACCCAGATGCGGCGTACAGCTGGCCTGCTTTCCGGCCAGTTTCTTTTGCAGCTCGGTGGCGGTGAAGTTGCCCAGACCCGTGTTGCTGATGACGGTGGGGAACACTTTCAGGTTCACGTAGTCCTTGAGGTCCATCTTGTTCTCGCCGCCGAAGCTGGTGGCCCGGAACTGCACTTCGCTGTCGTTGAAGTCGGTCTGCTTGAAGTAGACGCGGGCACCGTTGGCCAGTGTCCAGCAGGTGTAGCCGAAGGCGGCGGGGGTTTCCTTCTGGATTTTACCCTTCTTGGGGAGTGCGGGCACCAAGGGCTCGCTCTTCACATTGTCCACGTAGGCTTCGAGCTGTGCGGCCTTAGCAGCGGCCACGGCCTGCTTGAACTCGTCGATGGTGGGCAGGGCCACACCCTCCTTTTCGGGATAGAAGGCCATGCAAACGAAGTTGGTGTCGGTGTGGGCGGTGTACTGCTTGAACATTTCCGACACGGCGGGTGCGGTGATTTGCTGCTGTGCCATCATCTGCGACATCTGCTTGTAGGCTTGGAATTCCGTTTCGAGGTCGGGGATGGGGTTGCCCTCCAGGAAGTGGCGCACATACTGCGGCACATAGAAGCTGTTCTTCTGCTTTTCGCGGTTGTCGTAGATGCGCTCTATTTGGCTGAGGAATTCTTCGTCGGCGCGGCTCACTTCCGTGCCGGTGAAGCCGAAGCGGCTGGCGCGTTCCACCTCCTGCATCACGGCCTGCAGGGCGGCAGCGTCCTGGCCGGGTTTGGGCAGGATGTAGAACATGAAGGCATCGCAGGTTTTCGACATGATGTACGTGCCGTGTTCGCCGCCGGCTGCGATGAAGGGGCAGTCAGCCTTTGTGCTCAGCTCTTCGAGACGGGCATTGATTACGCTGGCGGCGAGGGTGTTCATGTAGGTCATTTGCAGGAACACGGGCGTGTTCTTGTACTCAGCGGGGATGGGTTGGGTCTTGAAGAACACCTGGATGACGCCCTGCGTTTGTTCCTTGTCCTTGTCGATGACATAGATAGGCTCGTTGTTGTCCGGCACGGGGTAGTACTCGTAGGGTGCGGGATTTTCGGGCATCTTGATGGGCGAGAAGATGGCCTTGATTTTGGCTTCCACCTTGTCGACATCAATGTCGCCGACGACGATGATGCCTTGCAGGTCGGGGCGGTACCACTTTTCGTAGTAGGCGCGCAGCTCGTCGTACTTGAAGTTGTCAATGACGGACATGAGGCCGATGGGGTAGCGCAGGCCGTAGCGCGAACCGGGGTAGAGCGTGGGCAGGTTGCGCTCGAACATACGACCCGAGGCGGAGGAGCGCATACGCCATTCTTCGTGGATCACGCCGCGCTCCTTGTCGATTTCCTTGGGGTCGAGGGTGAGGCCGTCGCTCCAGTCGTGGAGGATGAGCAGGCAGGAGTCGATGTTGGTGTCGCTTACGGGCACATCGTCGATGTTGTACACCGTTTCGTCGGTTGAGGTGTAGGCGTTGAGGTTCTGGCCGAATTTCACGCCGATGCGTTCACAGAACTGGATGAGGGCGTTTCCGGGGAAATTCTGGGAACCGTTGAAGCACATGTGCTCCAGGAAGTGGGCCAGACCGCGTTGCGGCTCTTCTTCTTGTACGGAACCCACTTTTTGGGCAATGTAGAAGTTGGCGCGGTTCTCGGGCAGGGCGTTGTGACGGATGTAGTACGTCAATCCGTTGTCCAACTTGCCGATGCGCACGTCTTTGTCGACGGGCAACTGAGGCAGTTGCATCTGTGCGTGCAGCGGCAGCAGCACGAAGCCGGCCAACAGCAGACAGAAAAGTTTGAACTTTTTCATGTGTTGATATTTTGGGATGAATAAATATCCGGTATTTTTGACGCAATCTTGCCACATTTTACTACGTTCGTACAGAAAAAATGTGCGTTTGGTCAAGGCTTAGCGTGCAAAAGTAGAAATTTTCTGTAAATGACGGGGAAAAATCTGAGGGTTATGAGGTTCCGGTGGTGAGAGATAAGGTTATTATAGAGTCAACAAGTCGGGAATGGTATGGAGTGTAAGAGAGGGAGTAAATATTTATGCCTTTGCTAATAGATCCAAGATTAATCTTGTAAATGAGATTTGGAGAACCGCATCATATCTTCGAGGAAAACGAAAACAATATATAAAATAGTGTATGATTAAACCCTCAGAGTTCATTCACCCGGAAGATGCGGCGGCTTTGCGCCAGCTGGAAAGCATACCGGGTTTCCCTACAATAGCAAAGAAAGTATTGGAATTGGGCTACGAGAAGCTCAGATATGGAATCAATATGGCATCCACCATACGCTTGTCGCCAACCCAGTTGCCGGAACTTTACAGGCATCTTCCGCCTATTTGTGAACGCTTGGGCATCAAAGAGCCGGAGTTTTATTTGGAGATGAATCCCGTTCCTAATGCCTATACATCGGGCGACACTCGTGTGTTTATAGTCGTTACATCAGGAC
>SFQP01000141.1 GCA_004562975.1 bacterium | reverse complement strand
CGGACCTTCGGCACAGCAACGGCGCAACCTCTTTGCCCTGCTCACCGCCACACCACGCCGCCGCGACCTGCTCCTGGCCCGGCGCGCACCTGAAGCCGAGACCGAACGCCGGTTGTTGGGACAATATCCCAAAACGGTACAATCCATCGTGCTCCGCGCCAAACAAGCCAAAGACTATTACCTCCTCGCAGGCCCCCCCGGCACCGGCAAGACCAACCTCGCCCTCCGCTCCATGGTAAAGGAATTCCTTCTGGAACGCGCCCGCGCCACCACGGCACCTTCCTCCCCGGCACTGCTCCTGACAGCCTACACCAGTGGACGAAATCTGCCAGATGCTGGACAGTCTTTCCGAAGAAATGCCACTGGACTACCTGCGCATTGGCCAACCCCAAACGTGTGCCCCGGCTCACCGGTGCCATCTGTTGCAAGAACGGGCCAAAGGGCTGGCGCGGCGAGCGCAAGTGCAACAGCTGGTGCTGGATATGCCCATCATCACAGGAACGGTCATCACGCTGACCAACAACATGGAACTGCTCCGCACCAAGCACTTCGCCGCCGCCATCATCGATGAAGCATCGCAACTGCTCGAACCTCAGGTTCTCGGACTGCTGTCGGCACAGGCCGGCAATGTGGATACTATCGGCAAATTCATCTTCATCGGCGACCACAAACAGCTGCCGGCCGTCGTCATGCAGCCCGAAAACCGCACACGCACCGTGAGCAGCCGGCTTCACGCCATCGGACTCCACGACGTGCGCAACTCGCTCTTTGAACGCCTTTACGACTGGGAGAAGCAGAACCACCGCACGGCCTTCATCGGCATGCTGCAACGTCAGGGACGTATGCATCCAGACATTTGCCGCTTCGTCAACCGCCATTTCTACGGCGATATGCTCCAGCTCGTACCCATGCCCCATCAGACCGAACAGTTGCCGCCTGCCGCTGGCCTTCCACCGCTGGAGCAATGGGTGGCCACCACGCGCATGGGTTTCGCCCATGTGCCCTCACCTCAGACCTCGGAAAACATCCGGGCAAACGAAGCGGAAGCAGGGGTAGTGGCGGATATCGTGGCGGCCCTCGTTGCACTGCATCAGGAGGAAGGCCCTGCCTCATTCCTCCCTGCCCGCGACATCGGCATCATCGTACCCTTCCGGAGTCAGATAGCCTGCATACGCAGCGAAATGCGCAAACGCCACATGGACTTTGCCGAGGCCATGACCATCGACACCGTGGAATGCTACCAAGGCAGCCAGCGCGACTACATCCTCTTCAGCACCACCATTTCGCGACCTTACCAGTTGGAACTGCTGTCGGCGGTGCAAAACATCGGGGGAGTGGCTGTGGACCGAAAGCTCAACGTGGCCGTCACACGGGCTCGCAGGCAATTCTTTATGGTGGGCAACGCAACGCTGCTGGGCCGGAGCGAAATCTATCGCGAACTGGTGAAAGAATGCAATACACTTTAGTAGCCGGACATAAAGGTCTTATACCTTATTCCTGCCATGCCACCTATTCCCAAGCCCAACCTGAAAGAGCTACTTGGAAGCGTGTGCCTGTATCCCTTTAAAATACCCAAGTGTCCCTAAGGAGTACTCCGCAAAATCACTACCACGATACGCTTGAACCACACCCAACAGGCAGAGAAAGGAGTGCGAATGCCACGAAACGCGTTAATATTCCAAAAAATCTGAAGTAATATTTGTAATCCCAAGAATAAGTTTGCATTTTTGTTGCGATAAAGCTACTGATAACCTGTACTCTCTTACACCGAAAATATACATCTAATACAAACCTTCCTATGAAAAAAAACCAACTCTTTGTTTCTTTGTTGGTAGCAGGTTTATGCATTTCCTCTCCGGCCTTGGCTCAGGACGTGGTGCAAATGTCCACATCCAAAGCCGAGGGTGCTACCCTGACGCTGAAGTTCAATCAGCTTACCAAGGGCATCAGCGTGGACTGGGGCGACGGTAACGTGCAAAACTACTCTGCCACCGATGATGAGTACCTGACAGTTGAAGGTACGGTAATGGGTGAAACCATCACTGTTTCATCTCCTTCGCGCATCCATACGATGTTCTGCGAAAACAGCCAGCTGACCGCACTTGACCTCAGCGGCGCAGCCAGCCTCTACTCCTTGTACTGCCAAAACAACGAACTCACCGAGCTGGACCTTTCGGCCTGTCCCAAACTGACCGACCTGAACTGTGCCAACAACAGCATCAAGACCTTGGTGCTCTCAGAAAAAAACAATCCCGAACTGCAAAACGTCAATGTATCGGGCAACAGTCTGAAATCGAATGTCAAGGGAGGCAGCTCTTTCTCATTGACATGTCCGGAATTGCAGTACCTCAACGTGGCCGGCAATGTCATCACCACCATCTCGTTCGGTGCTAACAATGCCGGACTGGATGTGCTGAAATGTTCTGACAACAGCATCAAAACGCTCAATCTGGTGAACATCGACGACCTGTCCGTACTGATGTGCGGCAACAACAGCATCTCCTCCTTCACTGTCAACGGAGAAACCGGACTGCCCGAACTGAAACAGGTGTTTGCCGAGAACAACAAAATTGCCAAGATGAACCTGTCGCTCAGCGCAGAACTGAAGTATCTCTCAGTGGCTAACAACGCCCTGACCCTCATGCAGCTGCCCGCCAAGAAGAAACTTGACGCCATTTCCTGTGGTAACAACAGCCTCACCTTCGCCTCGCTGCCCACATCCGCCTACAAGCCCGACAACTTCAGCTATCTGCCCCAAACAACTGAAATTGACGTGAAAAGCAAGCTGACAAAGGGCAAGGACGGTGTGTACTATGCCAAACTCTGCCCCTCGTATGCCGACCGCAACAATGAGACGTATATGGCCGACTTCACCGACTGGGCTTTCGACTCCAACAACCAGCGCAACACATTCACTTACTTCGGAAAGAACGAGAACGACGCTGAATACAGCACGCTGACCAAAGCTAGCTCATCGAACAAAGAAGGTGACTACTACACTCCGACCAGCGCAGCTACCTTCGGCAAATTCAACTTCCTCCAACAGCACGACCAAGTGTACTTCGAGGTGACAAACGCGAACTATCCCGACCTTACTTATACCTCAACCGTGTTCCGTGTAGGCGATGTGGCATCTGCCATAGAAAACGTGACCACCGTGAGCGAAGCACTTCAGGTTGTGCCCGGACAGGGTATGCTGCTAATCTCCGGCAACGGACAGCAGGTGGGTGTGTGGAGCACCGATGGCAAACTGCTTTGGAAGGGCCGCGTGAATGCCGAAGGACACAGCATCAACTTGCCTGCTGGCGTGTATATCGTCAACGGAAAGAAAGTAGCCTTATAATCACTCCTTATTATTTAAAGAGACACAATGAAAAACTACATAAAACTCTTCAGCGGAACCGCTTGCCTGCTCATGGCTCTCACAGCAATACAGCCCGCACAGGCACAAGTGACTTTGGCCGATGACGCGTTCCCCGTCATCGTGGCTCCGCACAAACAGACTGTCAGCTACCGGGAGCGCACCTTGTGTTATGACATCACAGCCAATGTGCCCTTCACAGCAACCACTGAAAACGAATGGATCAGTGTTCGCCAAAACGAAGACGGAACGGTTTACGTGCACCTGCAGATGAACGAGGCTTCACAGGCTCGCACCGGACAAGTTGTCTTCCAAAATACGGATAACAACCTGTCGGAAACGCTCCTCATCACCCAAAGCCGCTATGAGGGCATCAAGGATATGAGACAGGACCTGCAAGTAACCGTGACATCGGC
>SFQP01000140.1 GCA_004562975.1 bacterium | reverse complement strand
TACTTACGAGGCTCCGGCGGACCTGCTGGAGAACCCGGAGATAAGCAAGGCTTTGTCAGTGGTTGAACAGTCGGCATATACCCCGGAGCAACTGCTGGGTTACGAAAAGTTTTGGGATATCATAAGCACGGAAAAGACATACTACGGCAGTGCACTCAAACGTGGACTGGAGCAAGGAATGAAACAAGGGCGTGCCGAAGGAATGAAACAAGGGCGTGCCGAAGGAATGAAACAAGGGCGTGTCGAAGGGCGTACCGAAGGTCTGGAGCAAGGGCGTGCCGAAGGATTGGAGCAAGGACGTGCCGAGGGAATGGAGCAAGGGCGTGCTGAAGGCCTGGAGCAAGGCCTGGAGCAAGGGCGTGCCGAAGGATTGGAGCAAGGTCTGGAGCAAGGACGTGCCGAAGGAATCAAGGAAACTGCTCGGATTCTTAAATCAATGGGGTTAAGTGTCATTGACATCCGAAAAGCAACAGGACTGAGTGAAGAAGAAATTAGTGGTTTATAATCAGTTGCTATCTGCCGCCGAGCCTAACCAGCCCGGCGGCGTGGCTTTTCTGCCCCTCCTGTCGTTCCAGCCTTTGCCATATAACCACTATTTTCCATCATGGCAAAAAGTAGCAGCCCAGAATATGGGGACTCGTGATTTTGTCGGCGGTTTATACTTTTTTATTTCAAAAACTCTACTTTTGTTGTTGCATTCCATCTTTTAAAAGCGTTGTGTAGGAAAAGAAGGCAACCACAGCGTGTGCCGGTATCCCCATCTACTGCCTATGACCCGAGAGGAACTCCAGCAACAATACATTGTCTCGGGCGCAATGCTTTACGGTGTTGCGCTGCGCTTGTTGGGCTCTTCGCAGGATGCAGAGGATGCGGTGCAGGAGGTATTTCTCGCCTTATGGAACCGGAGCGAGATGTTGCAGGAGCTGGAGGTGGAAGAGGGACAACGCTATTTCACGCAAGCCCTCAAGAACCACTGTATCAGCCAGCTGCGACGACGGGAAGTGCGCAGAGTGGCGGACGAGGCGGTGGAGGATGTCTACAATCTCCAGCCCGATGATACCCCCTCGCCCTACGAACAGCTGGCACAGAACGACGAGCTGGAACAGCTGGCCGGCCTCGTGGCGACATTGCCGAAGAAGCAGGCCGAAGCCTTCCGCCTGTGCCACTTTGAACAGCTGGACACCCATGAAATAGCCGGCCGTATGAACGAGACCGAGGCCAATGTGCGGATGCTGCTCAGCCGTGCGCGGCGCACCGTCAAGGCTCTGTTCTGTAAAGTATAGCGTTTCCTTCTTATGATAGTAGTACCCACAAACCGATTGGAAAAAATGATGACCGAACTTGAAGCCCGACGCCTGCGAAAGCTGTACTACGACGGCACACTCTCTGCCGCCGACACCCGGAAGCTGGCCCGCTTTATGCTTTCAGACGCTTGTCCCGAAGCATGGCGGCCGGAGCGGGGGATGTTTGCTGCACTGCTCAGCCCACCCGCCCTGCCAGAGGGCTTTATGCAGCGATTACAGCAAACGGTGGAGGATGCTGCCTGTGAAGAGAGGGAAGCAGGACCTGCAGTGGCGGACACGCAACCGGGAGAGGCGGTCGCACGGCAGGAAAGCGCGGATGCGCGCCCCGCTGTCTGTATGGGTCATCGCCGATGGCGCAGGGCGGGCGCACTGCTGGCTGCTGCCGCCTTGTGCGGTGCTTTGTGGGTGGGGCTCACTCCCGGAGAGGAGCAGCAGGGGGTACAGCAGCAGGAGGCGCGTATAAGACTGAAGGCACCGGCAGCCGATGTGCCTCAAGCGGGACACCGCACCCAACCGGCGGAACGAGAACCCGTTACCTTGGCTTGTTCGTCTGTTCAGCCGGCAACCGGTTCGAGAAAAGCATCGCACCTCCGGCGCAGACGCAAGGCCGGAATAATCCTCCCGACCGTTGCCACCGCCACCACCATTCCTGCCGACACCGCTTGGCAATCACCTTCCGATGCTTTACCATCGAAGTTTACAGCGTCAGCCGAGCCGTATTCCATCTATGAGGCCACGGCCCATACGCCCGAAGAGGTGGAGGCGCAGTTGCAGGAGGTGGCCGCTTTCCTGGCAGAGGTGCAGTCAGACTGTTTAGCCATGACACGGCAGTTCCAGAACGACAGTCCGCTGCTCATCAACCTGCCGGCGGAAAACGACACGATAACCTCGAATACCCTAATCCTGAAATAAATTCCACGCTATGAAACACCGTATATTTCTTAGCCTATTCCTGTTCGCGGCTTGGTTCCTTTCCCTGGTCAAGGCCGCATCTCTTCCTGTCGCTTGGCCGAATTACTATGTGGCGCGCACGGACAGCAGCAGCTACGTCACGGTCGATGGGCAGCAAATGGAGCGCGAAGCTTGCAAACAGTACATCAAGGGATTGAAAAAGAGCGAACAGCAGTTGTTGGAGGGGGCTGAAAAGTTGGAGAGGAAAGGGTTGAAAACCCATGCCGAGCATTTGCGCAAAGAGGCCGCCAAAATCCGGGAGGAATGGATGCCTTGGGAAACAGCCTTGGGCAACACCGACGAAAAGTGGAGCGAGAAAGCCGGCACAGGAATGTGGGCGGTGGACAAAAGGGGCTACTACGATTTCAGCTACCTGAAGTTCCGCAAGGGAACGAAGATTGTTTTCCTGCCCAAGGCGGTGCTGGATGACTCCAGTGTCTGGAGGATGACGGGAAGTGCCTTGTCCGCCTCGTTCCGTGATGCCGAAGGACTGCTGCTCGTGCAACTGTTGACGCAGGAAACGGTCAATTTGGTTATCAAGGACATCGAGGCCATCACCTCGGGCGGAAAATACCAGCAGCTCTTTGAGTTGTCCCACGAGCGCCAGGTCGTCTGTGCCTATGTGCGGCCATCGAAACAGGCAGGTGTGTTTGACGAGCTGATATTCTTCGGCGCGGTGGCCGACGGCAAGGTGTTCTTGATGCAGGTGTACGGCAAGTTACAACAGAAAGAGCTGACGGAGTTTGCCAAGACCTTCCTCTGGCAATCCAGCCAGTAACCGTCCGATCGGGAGGGGGATGTAGTGGAACCATAAGCCAGATATACCATGAAGATACTGATAATCAATGCCAGTCCGCGCCGAAAGGGCAGCATATCGCAGCTGTTGGAAGCCATGCGCGCCGTTTTCGAACAACAAGGCCACGAGGTCTGCGTAGTGCGTACCGCCGAGTTGCCGGTGAAGCACTGCACGGGCTGCATGACGTGCCGCACGCAAAACCGGTGCTGCCTACCCGAGGACGGCGCGCAGCTCACGCTTGAAAAAATCCAGTGGTGCCAGCTCTTGGTGGTCGGTGCGCCCTGCTATTGGGGCAATATGCCCGGCGAGCTCAAGGTGCTCTTCGACCGCATTGTCTACGGCATGATGGGGGAAACGCGCCGGGGCATTCCGTTGGGCAAGCACAAAGGGAAACGTGCCGTAGTGGTGTCCACATCGACCACTCCGTTCCCTCTGAACGTATGGTTCGGACAGACACG
>SFQP01000139.1 GCA_004562975.1 bacterium | reverse complement strand
GGTGTTGTGCAGGGCGTGCTTCAGCAGGCTCATGCCGTCGTAGTGGCGGTAG
Source organism: bacterium (assembly GCA_004562975.1). Next base: position 3,478 of record SFQP01000139.1, on the reverse strand, counting down.
TAGCCCTTCACGCAGAACTCGTCCCAGATCTTGATGTTCTTGCGGTCGCAAACGGCGGAGAACTCGTCCATGCCGGGGGCATAGGCGATGCGGACATCGGTCTCATAGAGGTGGCTCATGTAGGCGGAGTAGATGCCCGTGGGTATCCACCGTTCGCCGAAGTTGAAGTCGAGTTCCTCGAAGGTGATGCGCTGCGGAGCGGCATCCTGCAATGCCTGTAATGACTCTTTCGCTTCCGCCAGATGCTCATGCTCCCCGTTGTCGGCAATCCATGCCTCGATGCGCTCTGCCTTGTCGATGACATTCCCGGCTATGAAACGGTCGCTGATTTCGTAGCCGTCCGACAAGGGGTTGAAATAGACCCTGCCGTGGAGGGCAGCGAGCAGTTCCTCCTCGGTGGTGTCGGTGAGCGAGCGCATGTAGTCGAGATGAATCGTGCCGTACCTGTTGAGTGAGGCGGACAGGGCTTCCTCCGGAGAGTTGGCCTGCACGACCTCATCGATAGAGAAGGACACAGGACGCTCGAAGATGTCGGCCTTGACGAACTGCCCGTTCTCCTCACGCTCCAAGGAAAGGATGTCGCGTCCTGCGGCATCCATCAGCAACAGTTTCACGTTTTGCTTGGCGTTGAGGTGGCCGTAGCGCAGGACGAACTCGTCATAGTAGGTGTTGAGGTAGCCTCGCTGCGGCTTGTTCTCCTCGTGGTGCTCCGCCTCATAGCTGTACAGACGCTCGTAGGCATCACGCAGGGAGATGTAGAGCATCAGTTTCTCTTTCTGAAAGCCATTGAGGTCAGCGGGATGGAACATCGCTCCGTAGGGCGTGAGGTCTTTCAGATAGCCCACGTTCCTTGACGCATCGAGCACGATGGAGCCTTCACGGTGATGGGGCTCCAATGTGCGGTCATAAGGATGCGGGGTAAGGTCAAGCGTTTGCTGCTCCTTTTTGGCAGGGGCATTGGCTGTACCTTGGAGCAATCCATTTCCATGGGGCTGCGCAGCTTTATCTACAGTCTGCTCTGCCTCTGTATATTTCGGCTCTACCTCGGGCAACGGCTTTATCTCTCCCATAGGAGGAATAAAGGCCGGATTGAGCGTATCTGCCACGCCCAGTCTCTTCAACTGCTCCTGACGATGGCGTTCCGCTTCCTGACGCAATGCCACACGCTTCTCTGGGGTCAACGTCATCATGGTCTCGTAGAAGCCGTTGATAGGCGGGTTGTCCTCCCAGTTGATGTTCGCATAGATGTCGCCCGGCAAAGTCTTCTTTTCTTCTTTGGGGGCATCGCCTGCATTTTTCTGTGAAGACCGCCATGATTCACCGTCCTGCTTCTTCGGTTTCTCCGCACGGACAGGTTTAGGGGCGTTACCTTTCTGCATCTGTTTGGCAGAGGCCGACTTCTTCTTGTTCTTCGGGACAGGCTTCTCTTGCGGAACGGTGTACTCCCACAGGTCGAAAAGGGTAAGCTGTACCGCCTTCCCCTCAGCAGAATGATCTATTGAGGGTTGTTCTTTCGGAGACTCTGTAATTGTAGGGACTTCTTCCGCTATCTTGGTTTCCTTGGTCGCAGACGGAATGGCTTGGGCTGGTATCTCTTCTGTCACACCCTTATAGCGTGCCACATCCAATCGTGCAGCTAAGTCGGCATCAATCCGCTTACGCAGGTCCTCAGCGATTCCTGCCACACCGCCCTCGTGCAGATAGACCATCGCAGGTTTCCCATATGGGTCGGTGTCCAGTTTGGCACTGGTCTGTATGACCAATTCGGGATGCGCCAGCAGGTAGCGGTTGGTCGTCACATAGGTGTGGTTGTCCTTCACTGTCTGCGTCAACAGTTGGTCATCCTCTGTCAGTTCTTCCTTGCGACTGTTCTTCTGGAGGATAATCAGGTCGCAGCCCACCTCGGTGTTGGCGTTCTTGGTGAAGAGGTTGTTGGGCATACGCACTACCGACAGCAGGTCAGCGTTCCTCATCATCAGGAAGCGGGTACCGTTGTTGCTCTCGCTGTCTAGCACACCCTGCGAGGTGAGGAAGGCGACGATGCCTCCGTCACGCACGGCATCGAGTCCCTTCAGGAAGAAGTAGTTGTGTATCTTCTTCGCCGCTGCCCGGTGCATGATGGAACGCTTCTCGTACTCCGCATCGAACACGGCGATGTCGCCGAAGGGGATGTTGGACAGGGCAAGGTCGAAATGGCCGTTGAAAGGTCTTTCTATTTTCTCAAAACCTTCTATACGCACTTTCAGGTCGGGATGAAGGTGGCGTAGCATCCTGCCCGTCAGCAGGTCCTTCTCGAAAGCCATCACATCGGCTTGGGGTGCGAAGTGCAGCATGGAATCTACAAACGCTCCCATGCCTGCCGATGGCTCCAGCAACCGTGCAGGCACGACACCGTGCCCCGCAAGCACGCCTGCGAGGGTATCTGTGATTTCCTTCGGGGTATAGAAGGCAGTGAGCACGGAGCCTTTCAGCGAATCGACATAACGCTTGTACTCCATCTCGTTACGGCTGTTCTCACGGATAAGGCGGTGGAGTTCCGCCGTGGGGGCAAAGAGTTCGAGGTCGGATTTCGCCCAGTGGACGACATCCGTCAGTTCCTTGGCGGGATTCAGGATGCACTTCAAGCCTCCGAAGCCGCAGTACCTACGCAGTATGTCGCGCTCGGCCTCGGTAGGGGTACGCCCTTCCCGGTCAAGGAGGAATGCCGTCCGTATCGCCTCGATATTGTCCCTCAGTCGCTGCTTGCGGTTAAACGCCATACTCGGCCAGATAGAGTACGACAGCTCCCGTCAGTTCGCTGTACAGGAGGTCATAGTCCAACGACTGGGCGAAATGGTCGTCAGACAGGTCGTAGATGGAGAACACGCTGTCCACCAAGGGCAGCAGTTTCGTGGTAAGGGCTTCCTGCCGCGTTTCGGGGATTTCGTAGGCAAACTCGTTCGTGATGACCTCACGCAGGATGGCGTATCTGGAGTGGTGCAGCCCTTTCAGCAGGGTCTGCATCGCCAGTTCCTGCGCTCCCTCGATGGGATAGCCCTCACGGCGTGCCTGCTCGTAGGCGGTTGCGGCCAGGTCGGCACGGGTCTCGATGAAGGAGGCATCGCCGGCCTGCTCAAAACGATTCTCTTGAAGGTGTTTTTGCAGATAGAGGTGGTAGTACGACAGCTCTTTCTGATTCCTTTCGTTCTTGTTCATGTCTATTCTTGGATTTAGTGGATAATAAGATGTGGATAGAAGAAAAAAGCACTCCGGGTATCCCTCCCGAAGTGCCACCACTAAATCCAAAGTAAATCAGTCCGGTCTTAGAAGAACAAGAACGAAAACGATTCAACTTTGATTCAGTGGCGAAGGTACTCATTTATTTCCTCTTCGGGGAATATTTTCCCTTGTTTTTCACTTCGGGGAAGACAAATACCGTGTTGTAGTCGGCATCAAAGGCGATAATGGCATCGAAACTCTTGCCTTGCTTGCTCTTGAA
>SFQP01000138.1 GCA_004562975.1 bacterium | reverse complement strand
CCCGTCCGCTCCGCCCGCACGCCGCAGGAAAAACTCCGCCAGCGGATGTTCTTCTTCTGGTACAAGCCTGAAGAGCGCAACCGGATTGTGCAGGCACTGCGGCGCATGGGAAGGCCTGATCTCATCGCGAGACTATATCCCAAGCATAAGAAAGGCTGATTATCCCCATTCCAATGATAACGGCGTAGCCGGAAGAGTGAGCTGCGAGCGGAGCACTGCGGCATAGGCGTAGTGCGGCCCCACGTCGATACGGCCAATCTGCGCCGCCTTCAGTCCGCCCTTCTTGCAGAGGAAGCCCAGCACGTCAGCCTTGCTGAGTTTGTCCTGCTTGCCCCGGCCAATGTACATCACGCCGTAACGGGCGGGTACGGGCACTGCCGTTTCCGCCCCTTCGGGCCAGACATAAGGCGTGGCATCTGCAGCAAACTCCGGCAGCGTTTCGGCCGGGCCGGTCAGCAGATAAGCGTTGCCCTCCGCCTGCCACCGTGCCGTACGTCCGTTGCGGTGGGTGTAGTCCTCCTCGCGCAGGGGAAGATGGTAATGCACCACGGCGCGCACTTCAGGAATGTCAAGGCCACGCGCCGCCAAGTCGGTACTCACAAGCACATTCGCCGCACCGCAGCGGAAGCGGTAGAGTGCGCGCTCGCGCCACATCTGTTCCATGCCGCCATGGTAAGCCACAACATCGAATCCCCTTTCCCGCAAATAATGCCCTACCCTTTCCACGCTCTCACGATGCGCCACGAAGACGATGGCCGGCTCCCCCTTCAGGCTGGCGAGCAACCGTCCCGCGGTTTCCAGCTTGTCAGGCTGGGGCGAACTGACCTTGAAGGAATGGATACGCCCGTCGGTCTGCGGCGCAGCCTCTTTCAGGAAGTCGAGTGTAACGGGGATTCCCACCGTGGTGAGCAACATGAAACGGGGGATTTCGTCAGCACGCGTGGCAGACAGAAGCCACACGCTGTGGGTGCTCACCGCGCCGGCAATCTGTTCTATCTCGTTGCGGAAGCCGAGTTCCAGACATTTGTCAAATTCGTCGAGCACCAGCACCCGGATCCCGGCTGGCTGGATGTTCTGCTTGTTCAGGTGGTCGCACAAGCGTCCGGGCGTGGCCACCACGAGCTGGGGCCTGAGCTGCCGCAGCACACGATGTTCCTGCATGGTGGGCCTGCCGCCGTAAAGGCAGAGATGGCGCAGTGGAGTCTTCATGCGTTTCAGCACGTCCTCATGTTGCTGTGCCAGCTCACGTGTCGGCACCACCACCACGGCCTGCAGCGTATCGGCGTTTTCGTCCAGCCGTTCGAGCAGGGGAAGGAGGAAAGCTAACGTCTTACCCGACCCGGTGGGCGAGAGCAGCACCACGCCGCCGCGCTGTTTGCCTGCCCGATACATCTCTTGTTGCATATCGGTGAGCGATTCCAAGCCCAAGCGGCTGAGTATTTCGTCTATTTGGATTTTCATAGAGAAGGAGGAGAAATCTTAATGAATAATATATAATTGGCTGCGCCATGGGGGTATCGCCACCTCAGCGCAGCCAATTCATTCTGTTGAGGACAACCAGAAGAAAAGAAGACAACTTATAGAGCGTCGTCTGAATTTGCCGTTTCCTCCACGCCACCGGCCTCAATGGCCGGTGCTTCATCGCTCTGCGCCGGCATATCAGTCTGCGGATGGAGGATTTGCGCCTGCAAATTTGTCAGTTGCCGGCTGTGCGGTGCCAGTTTCAAACCCTCCTCGGCCACGGCCAATGCCTCTTCCGAGCGTCCCATCTTGTTCAAGGCGATACCCTTCTGCCAAAGGTAGAACACCTTGCGCGACACCACGTCGGCCACCTGCGGGTCCTGCAGGATATCGTCCACAACTTCAATAAAGTGGTCGAAGTCCAGCAGCGGCAGATAGTAGTTGAGTGCCAGAAACTGCTTCGTGGTGAGCGAATCGGCCAACAGGTGGCGGTGTGCTTCGAGGAAATTCACGGCCTTTTCGCGGAACGCGCCCTTCTCCTCCTCGCCGGCCTGCTTGAAGTTCGACACATAGAGCGTCACCAAATCCTTCACGCAGCTCTCCACCTTCTCGCCTGCCTCGATAGCCTGGGCATAGAGCTCCTCAGCCCGTTCATAGTCCTTGGCGAGGTAGGCTTTCTTGGCCTGCGAGTAGTACACACACGGGTTGTACTGCTCTCCGGTGGCCGGTTGCGGATTGGTGCGCGGTGCTTCGGCGGGAGCTTTCTCCTCTATGGCATGCAGCAAATCCTTGGCTCCGGCATTGTCGGGGTCCACCTCCAGCACGTGGTCCAGCAGTTCGCGGGCAAACAGATAGCGTCCGCTGTTCATTTGGTCCTCGGCCAGGAAAATGACATCGTTCACCTTATGCGGCAGGTGCAGGCTGTGGGCCACCAGTCCCTGGGCGTTGCGGCTCACGCTGTAAACCACCTTCATGCCCTTGCGCAGACTTTCGTAAAGAGCCGTCTCGACCACCTGCTGGATATAGAAGTAGAGGTCCTTGTCCGAACTGAAATCACGGATAAAGCCATAGCGTTTCTCCGGATGGTAGTACGTGATGCGTCCTTTGGCGGCCACGAAGTCGCGGCGCGGCTCCTCGTCGTAACGGTCATCATCGTCGCCCTCGGCCTGATAAGCAGAACTGTCGGCCTGGGCGTGTATGGTATAATTATCCTCGCGCTTGAAATATTTTCTGCGTCCAAACCTCGGATCGATGCGTTGTAATTTATCCAAATCAATATGTCCCACCACCTTGGGCTCCATCACGCCAGTCAGTCCGAGAGAGCCGGCGACTTCAGCCTGACCTTCGGCAGCATCATCCTTATCGGCGGACGCTTCATTCACTTCGTTGTCCTGTTCGTCATAAACGGGAAGCTGAGCGGACGGAACATCGGGTGCAACGATAGGCACGGGACATTCGGCACGGAAAGAATGCACATCCGAAGCTGCGATGCCGTAAATCTGACCATTGGGCTGACGGATAACAATCATACGGTCGTTAACATACTCCATTTCGCCTTTAACGACACCGTCGGTACACGTAATCTCCAACGTGTCGCCCACTTTGTAGTTTGATTTGATAAAAGATAACATGATAAAGTTGATTGCGCGTTTTCTTTCATTATTCCACGTGGCGTTATACCAACGCCGGCAAAATATCCTATCCAAAAACGCATTTATTAAACAATATGTGGATTAAAACACCGCGCAAATTTAGTGTAAAGCATTGGCTTTGAAACTACTTTCACCCAAAAAACTGAGCCTCGTGACTGGCTTCCGGGTCCGTACGGCTGCATTTTCGTCACAGAAGGGGGCGGATTTGCCGCTGATGGCTAATGTCTGACAGCTTTGCAGCACTGAAAATACTGCATTCCATAACTTACCGCATAACCTCGGAAACGAAGCGGCCTAACCTTATAGCCTCATCTTCCAGCACCTCCCCAAGCAGAACAAGAATGTGACAAACCACGACACTCCGACGGTGGATTTTCGGTCAAATTCCAAATCCGGATTAACATATTTAACCTTTCTGCGCGCATTTTGTGTCAATCTGATTCACAAAGCCAGGCCCCGATTTTGCTAAGCCAGGCCCCGATATTCCTAAGCCCGGCCCTGAAGCGACAACTCGCCGTGCGAAATTTTTCACACGGCGAGTAGAAAATTCTGGACTAGGCTTAGAAAATCCGAAGCCTGGACTTGTAAAGCCGAAAGCAGGGCTAAAAAACAAGGAAGAAGGCCCTGGACGAAGCCTCCTTCCTTTTGTTACCTCAAAGGTAAGCATTGGAACGCGA
>SFQP01000009.1 GCA_004562975.1 bacterium | reverse complement strand
TAGCGGCGGGTAGCTTCCCACTGGTTGGGATAGGCAGCCGAGTAAAAAGTATTGGCTCCGAAATCGTTGGCCGTTACGCCCGCTTGTAGGTTCAGGGCAATGTCCGGCGCGTCGTAGGCTATTTGTGCATAGCCTTTCCCGCCCTTGAAATCACTGTTGGGCGTGGCGCCGTCGCTTCGTTGCCAGCTGCCGCTGACTGCCGCGCTCCATCCTTTGCCCAGGCTACCTGCCGTGCGGGCTTCGCCGCGCAGCGTGCCGTACGAGCCGCCTTGCAATTCCACTTCAAGGGGCGACGAGGCGGTTGCGGCGTTTCGTGTAACGATGTTCACCGCTCCGCTGAAGGCTTGGCTTCCCATGACGCGCGATGAGGGTAATTTGGTCGTGCGTACCGCCGTCGATGCTGATGTCCGTTTGAATACCAAACCCTCCGCGTTGTCGGACATCAGTTGCCGCCGAGAGTTTGAGAACGTCGTTGATGCAGGTGATACCCGCCGCTTCGAGGTCGGCCCGTGTCAGGGTCGTGACTTGCCGTGCCGCCACCTGTGACGCCAATGGGGCGCGTGTGGCCGCCACTTGCGCTTCGCCCAGGTCCAGCGTGTCACTTGCTGCTGCGGGTTCGGCCTCTTCGGGCACGGAGCCACAGGGCTGTGCGTTCGCGGCCTGGAGGCAGGGAGCCGCACAGGCCAGTGTGGCCGCGCTCAGCACGCCGATGCGTACCTCTCGGTGCAGACAGCCGAACAGTGCCCAGCTTTTGCGGCTGAAGTGGCTGAAGGTCAGCACACGTTTCTTAGATTGTTGTTTGAACATAATGAGATAAAATTTAAAAAATAGCTCCGCACCGTGCGGAGCTTTGCTCTTCAGGAGAAAGCAGGGAAAAGAGTGAGGCGTTTGCAGGTGAAGGATTATCTTTTCATAAATATATGAAGGAATAATACTTCTCTTGCAAACGCCCCACTTGTTCACTGCATAAGGCCGGGTGAGGTTGTTATTTCACCACCACCTTGCGGGTGATGGAACCGGCCAGTGTGTTCACGTGAAGCACGTAAACGCCGGGTGTCAGGTTCTGCAGGTTGATCAGTTCTTCCTGTCCGCGCCGGGGAGCCTCGATGCGCTTGTTGTAGACCACCTGTCCGTTCATCGAAACCACTTCCAGTTGTGCATAGGTCTCGTTGTTGTTGAACAGCACCTTCCATTCGTCCGAATTCTTCATGAACGAAACCGGCTTTTCGGTGTTGTGCATTTCGTTGATGCCCGTTTCGTTGGCCATTTCCAAGGCTTTCTTCAATCCTTCGTAGGCATCGATTTTACCATATCCCGAGCGGGCGTTCCATCCGTTCTCGTCCGCATCGCCGGTCGTCTTGTCGCGGCGGGCCGTTTCCTTGAAAATGGTCAGCACATCCTCGTAAGTCAGTTTCGGGTTTGCTTCCAGCCACAAGGCCAGAATACCCGTCACGGCGGGCGAAGCCATTGAAGTACCCGACATCGCGGCATAATAGTACTTCTTGCCGTTGACAGTGACGGCTTTTACCAGATAATCCTGATAGTCGTTGAAATTCGCTGCGTTCTGCGAGAAGGCCGAGAAGACCACTCCGCCGGGTGCGCATACAGCCGGTTTCACGGCATCGCCGAGCTGGGGTCCGGGGCTGGTGAAGTTACTCATGGCGTTGGCCGAGCCATAGAAGCCCTTCAGGCTGTACGTCTCATTGTTGATGTTGGTGAAAGTGTCGCGCACGTTGTACGAACCCACAGCCACAGCCTTGCCCACGGAGGCGGCACCCTCGCCGCAGAGGTATTCATCGTCGCCTTGGGTAGCGCGGTAGGGAGTGCCGGAGGACACGAACTCAGCCGGCGCGTTGTCGCCGTCCAGCCAGGCGTGGAAGGCATCATCCTTCTTGCCCGTTACTTCAAAGAAGAAGCTGCAAGAACTGATGTTGCTGATGCCCAGCGTAGGGACGACGTAGGCTCGTAGCGTTTGCCCGAGGCGTAGACCACGAACTTCACGTCGAAGTGCGATTGTCCGTCGTTCGCTTCGCTCCAGAGGGAGCTGTGGAGATAATAGTTCGTGTTGTCCGACGTAGGTTTGATTTTCAGGTACACCGGCGTGTCGTCGGAGGTAAAGGCGCGGCGTGCGTGTAGTTTCGAGCCTCCGGAGTTACCCATGGCCGCCACCATCAGTCCGCCGGGTCCGCAGAGGTCGCTCATGCCCCGGTCAAATTCCGTGCTGCCGTCGTGCGGGCCGACTTCCGCGCCGAAGCTCATGTTCAGCACCCAGGGCTGGTCGTTTTTCTCGGCGTAGTTCTTGATAGCCTTGGCCTGTTTCAGCACACTGCTGTTGGCAAAGTCCGACGAAATCAGGATGAGGTCGGCATCGGTGGCAAAGCCGTAGTAGTCAGAGCCAGACACCTTGCTGCCGGCTGCGATGTTGGCCACGTGTGTGGCGTGTCCCACATCGTCGCGGCTGTCTCTGGTGGGCCGGCTTGAAGTCAGCGTGCCCGAAGTGCCGCTTGCACCGTAGCGTACCACGCGGTTCGTGAATGCGGGGTGTGCATACTCAAAGCCCTGGTCAATGATACCGACCACGACTCCCTTGCCGGTGAACGGCGTTTCCAGCCCTTCGCCTTCCGTCACCATTGTCACGCCCGTTTCGTCGCGGGCCTCGGACAGTCTGGGGTAAAGTTGTTGCGAAGCATGTATATAGTTCACGTCCGTGCGTTCGGCCAGCGTGGGGATGAACGAAGGCGTGAGGGTGACCACCACGAGTTTGGGGGTGATGATTTCGGCTTCGTAGCCATTGTCGGCCACATAGCGTGCCACGGCTTCGGCATCCGTCACGCTCACTTGTGCGTCAACCATGCTTTCGGGCGTGAGCGTCTTTACTCTTTTGGTCCCCATCTGTTGAACAGTGCGGCCAGCGATGAGCGCATCAAATTCTCCGCTCCATTTGCGTTGTGTCGGGAGCGAAGCATCGTTTTGTGCCCACGTGGGAGTTGCCATCAGCAGGGCTACTCCCGCAATGAGTAGATGTTTCTTCATTTTGAAAGATATGTTTGTTTGGTTATTTGTCTTACAGCGCGGGCAAAGGTAAGTAATAACTTTGACAAATGTAAAAGTGAATAGGATAAATCACTTTCATTTGGTTACGAAAGAACCTTTTCCCGGTTTCTTTGAGGCACTTGTCACTTTTGGGTTCCCTGGGCTGTGGCGGGCGTAACTTGCTTGTGCGTCATGATGTCGAGCACACGGCGGTCCGTTTCGTTCATCGCCTCTGCCCCGATGCTCACCAGGTTGCGTATGCTCTGGTCCACGTCCTCGTCAATGATACCCTCCACGCTGTTCACGCAGTTGCCCTGCATGGCCAGCATGGCCGAGAGTACGGCGGTGCTCACGCCCGAAGTCAGTTTCAGGGTGCAGCTCGGTTTCGCCCCGTCGCAGATCATGCCCGTCAGGTTCGCAATCATGTTCTTCACCGCGTAACTTGTCTGTTCAAAAGTGCCGCCCATGAGGTAAGTGATGCCGCAGCTGGAACCGGTGGAGGCCACCACGCAGCCGCACAGTGCCGACAATGTGCCCAGGTTCAGCTTAATGTAGATAGCGGTGAGGTGCGAAAGCATCAGGGCGCGGGTCATTTCCTCCGCCGTGTTGTGATTCTCTTCGGCAAACACCACCACGGGGTTCGTGGCGCAGATACCCTGGTTGCCCGAGCCCGAGTTGCTCATCACCGGTATCATGGCGCCGGCCATACGTGCGTCGCAGGCGCAGGAAGTCGACGAGAGGATGTGCGAGAAGATGTTGTCGCCCATGATTCCCCTGCCCAGAGGCCGCGAGAGCGCCTTGCCCAGACAATGGCCGTAGTTCCCTTCGAGTGAGAGCTGGGCCGCCTTTTCGTTCAGCCGCCGTGTCTCGTTGATAAAGCTGATTTCCTCCAGCGGCATGGTCGTGGCATATTCCCACACCTTGCGCAGAGTGAGGTTGTGGCGCAGTTGTTCCATGTCGTTCGCCACAGAGTCGGCCCCGTCGTCGGGTTTTGCCTTTCCTGTGCCGCGTTCGTCCAGGGAAGATTGTCCGTTGCGAGCTATATATATATAATGTGTATGTTCGCCGGCAATGGCCACGCAGGCATGGTTGCCGTTCTCGTCGTTCACCTCCACTTCCACGTAGAGTTTGTTCGGCGCGTCGTCTTTCAGGTCAATGTGTATGCGGTTTTCTGCTTCCATATAGCGTTTGGCCTGCTCCACCGCTACGCTATTGACAGCGGCCAGACACTCCAGCCCCTTGTCGGCGCGTCCGATGAGAGCCCCCAGTGCGATGGCAATGGGGAGTCCTATCATCCCAGTGCCGGGAATGCCCACGCCCATGGCGTTTTTCAGGATATTGGCACTGAGGTGCGCTTCGATGTGAGCGGGCGTGGAGCCCAGTTCCTCGGTGGCGCGGCTCACGGCCAGTGCCACGCAGATAGGTTCGGTGCATCCGATGGCCGGCACCACCCAGTGGCGTACGATGCGTGTGATTTGTTGTTTCTCGGTATCAGAAAGCATGGTCATGATGAGGTTATTTGTCGTTATCTTCGTCCCCGGGTGTGCGGTATTCCCTGGGAGTGCAGTCGTAAATTCGTGAAAAGGCTGTGTAGAAAGCCTGCCGGGAGGCAAATCCCGAGAGCAGTCCTATTTCTTCGGCGGTGAGGTGTGCGTATTTGGGCGAGCGCAGCATTTTGCAGGCATCCCTCAGCCGCAGCCCGTTCACCAGTGCGCAATAGTTCTGCCCCGTGCTGACCGCCACGGCGGCAGAGATGTAGCGCGTGTTGGTGTGCAAGTCCCTTGCCAGTTTTGCCGTGGTATATTTCGGGTCGCGGTAGAGCTTCTCGCCGGTCAGCTTTTGCAGGATGCGTATATAGAGTTCGTCAGCCCTTTCAGCTTTCAGCCTTGTGCGGTAAGCCGGAGTGGCCTTGTCGTTTTCCATGGGGAGGATTTTTTGAATTTATAATTTACAATTTATAATTTATCATGAGGGCTGCGCGGAATGCAGGACGATGAGGAACCACCGGCACCCAGGCCTCAGGCAATTGTAAATTCTAAATTGTAAATTATAAATTGACCACGCCCAGCGTTGCATACTCGCGGCTGTAGCGCAGCATCTGCCGGTCGTACGGTTCCGAGTAGTCCAGTTTCACGTCCGTGATGCGTCCAGCAGCATCGCGTTCGGCGTGGTAAACCGGGTTGATGAAGCCTTTGTAGGGCGAGAGGTGCAGACGTTCGTAGCGGGCCAGGATTTCGCGGTGCAGTTCCGGATCGATTTTCACGGCGTAGCCCTCCACCAGGTTGCGTGCCGCCTCATAGTCTCCCTCGCTCTTGATGCGCTGGATTTCGGCCAAGAGTTTGCCGAAGAGCGTGCGGAGTGCTTCGTAGTCGTTGATTTTCACGTAGGTCTTGCCCTTCTTCTTCACCAGTTCCACCACCTTCCGGTCCTTTCCATGCTCGTAGGCCCAACGTGCTATCAGGGCGCGGTTGCGCATGTGCGCCTCTTCGATTTGGCTGCCCAGCTTGATGCGCACCAGCTGCGTGAGCAGTCCGTTCTGCATGTACGTATAGTATTGGCTCTTGTACGCCTCCATGTCCGGAGTCAGTCCCAGCTCCACCAGTTTCGGGTCCGCCACGTAGTACAGTCCGAACAGGTCGGCGCGTGCCTCCTCGATGGTCGAGCCGTACGCCTTCAGCGTGTCCGGGTCCGTGCCCGGAAGGAGCTTGCCGCTGCCGTGTCCCAGGCATTCGTGCAAGTCCGTGTGCAGGTCGTCGCAGGCATCGCCGTAGCGGGCAATCAGTTGGCGCGTGGCCTCGTCGATGACAAACTCCTTGTCCATGCCGTTGCCGTGGGCCGCCTTGTTGTAAGCGTCCGTCAGGTTGCCGATGGTCACGCTCTTCGAGCCGTGTTCGCGGCGCACCCAGTCAGAGTTGGGCAGGTTGATGCCGATGGCCGTCGAGGGGTACAGGTCGCCCGCCAGTATGGCAGCCGTGATTACCTTGGCGGAAACCCCTTTCACCTTCTCCTTCTTGAATTGCGGAGCCACGGGCGAGTGGTCCTCAAACCACTGTGCGTTGTCCGACAGCTTCTGGGTGCGCTGCGTGGCCGCCAAGTCCTTGAAATTCACGATGGCCTCCCACGAAGCCTTCATGCCCAGCGGGTCGCCGTAGCTCTCTGTGAAATAGCAAGTGAAGTCCACGAGGCTCTGCGTGTCGCGCAGCCAGTGGATAGAGTACTCGTCGAACGTGCGGAGGTCGCCGGTGCGGTACACCTCCACCAGCAGGTCGATCACCCGCTGCTGTTCCGGCGTGTCGGCAAAGGGACGTGCCAGCAGGAGGTTCTCCACGATGTGCTCCAGTGCGGGCGAGTACATACCGCCTACGCGCCAAACGCGCTCCGTGAGCTGTCCGAACTCGTCGCGCTCCAGCCGTGAGTTCATGCCCATCATCACGGGGCGCGGGTCGGCAGCCGGTTTGCGCTGTGCGTAGAACTCTTCCGCCTCCGCCTGCGTGATGCCCGGCGCGTAGTAGTTGCAGGCCGAAGTCATCAACAAGTCGTCGCCGTCGCGCTGGTTCACCCGCATGGGCATCACCTTGGGGTCGAACATCACGGGGAACAGTTCGTCGCACAGAGCGTCGACCGTCTGCCCCGTGCCCAGCGGCAATTTCGCCGCCGGCACCTCGTGCAAAGCCCGGCGCAGGTCGTCGGCTGAGAACCCCGGCTCGAATTTCTCGCAGCCGTAGTGGTGGTGTATGCCCGAGGAGAACCACACCCGTTTCAGGTAAGTGGAGAGACCCTTGAAGAACGCGCTTTGGCGGTCGCCGGGGTAGTCGGTGTAGACCGTTTCCAGCATCTGGCGTATGCGGAGGTTGTAGCGTCCGTTCTGGTCGAAGAGGATGTCGCGTCCCCAAAGGGCGGCCTCTTGCAGGTAATAGATGAATGTTTTCTGCTTCAGCGTGAGTTGGTCAAAGCCCTCCACCTTGTAGCGCAGCATCTGGATGTCGGCAAACTGTTCGTCGGTGTACTTGAAGTCGCTCGCATGGGTCGAGCCGTCGGGATGGAGACCGGTGGCTCCTGCGCCGCACACGGCAGAAGTGGCAAAGATCATGGCAGCTAATTTATTTTTCATGTGAGTGGAAATGTTGTGTGGTGAAACCCCAAGGTCGTCGTTCGGCCCGCAGCTTTGTGCAGGCCGCTTGCAAATGTAAGCAGAATAGCCGACAGCGACAGCCCTCCGACAGTTTTTTTCCCATCTCCGCCCCTTGCATCCCGGGGAGGCAACTGTCGCAACCAACCGTGCTGTGTGGCCCTTCTCCCACAAGTCCTAAGCTCGTGTTTCACAAGTCCAGGACTATTTTTTCCTAATCCTGGACTAGAAAAAAATAGTCCTGGACTTGTTGTCAACGAATCGGTGACTTGTCAAAAGCCCTCCCGGCAGGGACTTTCCGCCACCCCGCTCCGCCCTCGGCAGACGGCGTACGGAGGGTGGCGGACGGGGTGCGCCTCACAAGTTCCTCCGCGCGCGCGTATATATATAATGTGTGGCAAGCCCCCGGCCAGCACGCGGCGCAGCAGGGTGAGGAGGGCGTGGCGCGGGAGGTGCGCCACATCCGCCCCGTGCGGGTATTTCCCGAAAAGATAAAAAATGTGAGGGACAAAAACGGCGTAATATGGGTAAAGCTCAAGGAATTGTTTACCTTTGCAAGGTTGAACTTTCTGAAAGAATAATATGATGTGTGACGAAACCATCACGGAACAGTTAAGAAACATCAAGCGTTCGCTGCGCGGAGTGATGAACGGCCCCGTGAGTGCCTCCATGCGCGAGAAGGGACTGACCTATAAGGTGAACTTCGGCGTGGAGCTTCCGCGACTGCAGCAGATGGCTGCCGGACTGCCCCACACTTACGAGCTGGCGGCGGCCTTGTGGAAAGAGGACATCCGCGAATGCCGCCTGCTGGCCGGAATGCTCATGCCCGTGGAAGCCTTCGGTGACGACCTGGCCGAGGTGTGGGTGGAGCAGATGCACTTTGTGGAAGAAGCCGAGTGTACGGTGATGCACCTCTTTGCCCGTGCCCCGTGGGCCTCGGACAAGGCTTTTCAATGGATAGCTTCGCCCCATGCCATGCACGAGCTCTGCGGCTATCTGCTCCTGGCGCGCCTCTTCATGCAGGGCCGCGAGCCCGGCCTGCGCGACTTGGACGAATTTCTGGACCAGGCGGCCACGGCACTCCGCAGCGATAACCTGCCGGTGGCGCGCGCGGCCTACAAAGCCCTGCTGAAACTGGCCGATCTGGGGCCGTTGCAGGAGGCTGCGGCCGACAAGGTGCTCGCCGCCCTGTGATGAATCCTGCCGGCGGCGTGGCTGCCGCAGGGAAAAGCCTCCCCAATCCCTTCATGAATATCCTTGTGATGAGAAAATCATTCTTCCTTGTATTCCTGCTCCTCACGCTCTGTGCCTGCACGCGGACCGATATGCGGCAGGTGGTGAAGACGCTGGCCGAACAACCCGTCGATACGGCCGGCTTCACGCGCCGTACCATCCAGACGGTTCCCTTCTCGGCCTTGGTGGTCGACTGCTTTGCCGATGTCACCTACCACCAGGACACCACGCGCTGCTGCGTGGTGATACAGGCTCCCGAAGCCGTGTGTGAAGGGATGCGGGCCGACGTGTCCGAGGGTGTGCTCCGCATAGGGCTCGACAGCCATTACCGGATGCCGAAGAATGTGGTGGCCGTCTGCCACGTGTACGCCCCCGCCGTGGGCGCGTTCGAGCTCAACGGCGGCAAATGTCTGCGTCTGGGTCGCTTGGTGCTCCAAGCCCCCTTGCGCGTGGAACTCAACGGCGTGGGCACCGTCGCCTCCGACGAACTGCACGCCCCGGCCATCACTGCCATGCTCGACGGGGCAGGGACGATGGACCTCGACGGCATCGACACGCCACAGTTGCGCGCCGAACTGAACGGGGTGGGCGACATCTTTCTGGGCGGACGCACGGCGCACAAGCAGGTCATGGTCAACGGCGAAGGGAACGTGGACACCACCAACCTGGTAACCGTCAAGCAACTGCCTTTAAGCAACTAATCACCTATACACCCAACTGATGAAAGCATTCCAATTCAAACCCTTGCTCAAAACCACCCTCTGGGGAGGCGAAGAACTGAAGGCCATGAAACAACTGGCCGACGCTCCAAGGCAAGTGGGGGAGAGCTGGGAAATATCGGGACTGCCGGGACATGAAACGCCGGTGGCCGCCGGGGAGTTCCGGGGAAACACGCTCCAACAGCTGGCCGAAAGGTTCGGCGCGGCGTTCATGGGCGAACACAACGTGCAACGCTACGGCACGCAGTTCCCTCTCCTCGTGAAATTCATCTCCACGGCAAAAGACCTCAGCATACAGGTGCATCCCGACGACGGCATGGCACAACGCATGGGACACCCTTTCGGAAAAAACGAAATGTGGTATATCATCCAGGCGCAGCCCGGGGCTTTCCTTTACCTGGGCTTTGAACGCCGGCTGACACCGCAATCCTTTTCCGAAGCACTGATGCAGGGAAGCCTGCAGTCGTTCTTGCGGCAAATGCAGACGAAACCCGGCGATGCCTTTTTCATCCCGGCAGGCTGCATCCACAGCATCGGGGCGGGCAACCTGCTCATCGAAATACAGCAGTCGAGCAACGATACCTTCCGCGTGTACGACTTCGACCGCCGCGACGCTGACGGGAACAAACGCGAGCTCCACGTGGAGCAGGCCCGCGAAGCACTCTGCTTCGACCCCGACACCGCAGCCGGCGCACTGGCCTACGCAGCCGATGCGCAGGGCACTGTCACCCTGCTCGACTGTCCGCAATTCCGCGTCCGCCTGCTGCGTCAGGACGGCCCGGGGCGGCTGGACTACGCTCGCCTTGACTCCTTCGCCATCTTGGTGGCTTTTGAGGGCGAGGCCCTGCTGCGCTACGACGAGGGCGATCTCCGCCTCCGTGCCGGGGAGAGCGCACTCTTCCCCGCATCGGCCACCTTCGTCGAAGTGGTGCCGGGACCGCAGGGCTTCAAGGCACTCGAAGCGTCCTGCCCCTGAGCTCATAAGGGTCAGAGATGAGGTTATAAGGTTATAAAGTCACAGTCGTAACGCTTGAATATCGTCCGCTAAACAGTCATGTTGTAACCTCATAATCTGATTTCTCATAACCTAAGTATCCTTAATCAAATACCTTCAGCCTTATGTTAATCATAGGAATAGCCGGCGGCACAGGCTCCGGAAAAACGACCGTGGTGCGCAGAATTGTCGACACCCTGCCGCCCGACATGGTGGCCGTCATACCCCAGGATTCTTACTACAACGACCAGTCGTACCTGCCCCTCGAGGTGCGCAAACAAACGAACTTCGACCATCCCGATGCCTTTGAATGGCCCCTCCTGGCACAGCAGATCGACGAGCTGCGCCACGGACGTTCCATCGAACAGCCCACTTATTCGTACCTCACCTGCACCCGGCTGCCCGAGACGGTTCACGTGGAGCCGCGCGACGTGATCATCGTGGAGGGCATCATGACGCTTTACGACCGCAAGCTGCGCGACCTCATGGACCTCAAGATTTTCGTCGACGCGGAGCCGGACGAACGGCTGCTGCGCGTCATCGAACGCGACATGGCAGAGCGCGGACACCCGCTGGATATGCTCATCAAGAAATACCGCCACGTGCTCAAACCCATGCACGACGAGTTTATCGAGCCTACCAAGCAGTATGCCGACATCATCATACCCAACGGGGGAGAGAACGCACGGGCCATCGCCATGATGCAGATGTACATCCTCTCGGCACTCATCAAGCGTTAACAGGCCGTTTTGCACAAACTGGTTGGCATACCGCCGCGATAAGCAGGACCATGAGTTATTTTTCATGGCAAGCTGCCGCGTTTTACCGTTTTGATACAAAAAAAGAACTACCTTTGCGCCCGTAAAGCAAGTACCGTTACCAATATGATTAACAGAGAACTGATAAGGCTGAAAGTGGTTCAGCTCGTTTATGCGTACTATCAGAATGAAGGTAAAACGCTCGAAGTGGCCGAAAAGGAACTGGCGTTCTCCCTGCACAAGGCTTACGAACTCTACGAATACCTGCTTTCTCTTTTAGTGGAGTTAAAAAAACATGCCGAACGCAAGAGTGCGGTCAGAGAGGCAAGGGAGAAACGTACTGGTGTGACAACAGGCGGCGTGTCGCCCGATGCGGTGTTCGCAGCGAACAAATTCCTGCAACAACTCGCGGTCAACAAAACGCTCAACGAATACCAGGATAAGGAAAAGGGCGAGTGGCCGGAAGAAGCCGCCTTCGTCAAAAAACTCTACCAGCAATTTACCGAAAGCGACATATTCCAGATGTACCTCAGCAAGGAGGACTTCTCCTACGAGGCCGACCGCGAACTCGTGAGGAAGCTCTACAAAACGTACGTCGTGGACAATGAGGAATTTGACGAACTGCTCGAAGACCATTCCCTCTATTGGAACGACGACAAAATGGTGGTCGACTCCTTTGTGCTCAAAACCATCAAACGGTTCACCGAGGTCAGCAACGAGGACCAGCCGCTCCTGCCGCCGTACGCCGTCGACGAGGACCGCGAGTTCGCCGGCAGGCTCTTCCGCTCCACACTCGAACGCGGAAGCGAGTTGCGCGACCTCATACGCCGCAAAATCAAAAACTGGGAGTTCAACCGCCTCACTTTCATGGATGTCATCATCATGCAGATTGCACTGGCGGAAATCCTTACCTTCGACTCCATTCCCCTCAACGTAAGCTTCAACGAATACCTCGACATCGCCAAAGCGTACAGCACGCCCCGAAGCTCGTCGTACATCAATGGCATGCTCGACAGCATAGTGAAAGGACTCGCCGCAGAGGGACGCATACAAAAAACGAGAAACTGAAACAACGCGAAAACCGCGCTGAAAAGTACACAAACACATATCCCATCAAACAATGAACACAGTTATTTTACAGGCTGCCGCCCAACAGCAAGGGGGCGGAATGCAGATGATAATCATGATGGTGGTGCTCTTCGCCATCGTGTATTTCTTCATGATACGTCCGCAGAACAAAAAGCAGAAGGAAATCCAGAAGTTCCGCAACGCGCTCACCGTGGGACAGAACGTCGTGACCATCGGCGGCATCCATGGAACGGTGAAAGGCATCGACGAAGAAGCCGGCACCGTGAGCCTCGAGGTGGCTTCGGGCGTGAAAATCACGTTCTCCAAGGATGCCATCAATCCCGTGGCCGAGAAGAAGTGACGGCATGAGGCGGCACCGGAAATGAGGACCGCCTGTTTCCCTAAGAACTGCGTACATCATGTTTTCACCTTCCAGTATCAGGCGTTGCTTCTCCATCTTGTGGAACAGGCAATTCCTGATTTTTCTTTTTTTTCTGGCTCTCTCCGCCGTCTTCTGGCTCTTCCAGGCTCTGGGAGAAACCTACGAGGAGGACTTCCAAGTGCCCATCGAGCTGAAGAACGTGCCCGGCAACGTCGTCATCACGACCGACCTGCCACAGGCCCTGCATGTGTCGCTGCGCGACAAGGGCAGCCTGCTCATGGCCTACCGCTACACGCGGCAGTTCAAGCCCGTGGTCATCGACTTCAATGCTTGTTCCAATCCTTCGGGACACGTCGTCGTGCAGGCCCAGGACCTCATGCGCCAAATCGTGCCCCAGCTCATGCCGGGCACGCAGGTGGTGGGCGTGAAGCCTGACACCGTGGAATTTTTCTACAACTACGGACTCTGCAAGCGCGTTCCCGTCGTGGTGCAGGGCACCATCAGGCCCGACCGCCTCTTCACGCTCGCGGCAGTCAAGCAGAGCCGCGACTCGGTGCTCGTTTACGCCTCGAAGAGCCAGCTTGATACCATCACGGCTGCCTATTCCAAACCTCTCAGCCTGCTCAATCTCACCGATACCGCACAGGTCAGGGCTGAGTTCGTCAAGGTGAAAGGAGCCAAGTTCGTGCCCAACCAGGTGGACCTGACCTTCTGCATCGACCGTCTGGTGGAGAAAACCGTGCAGGTGCCTGTCAGACAGGTAAACTTCCCTGCCTCCAAGCAGCTCCGCACCTTCCCCGCCACGGTCAACGTCACGTTCCAGGTGGGCATGGGACTCTACCGGCAAATCACCAACGAGAATTTCGTGCTTGTGGTCAACTACGAAGACCTGCTGCGCACCAAGGGCAACCAGTGCCACCTGTCGCTCAAGACCATACCGGCCGGCGTGTCGCACGTGCGCATCACCCCGCAGGACGTGGAGTACGTGATAGAAGAAATACCCGACTATGATGCCGACTCCGAATGATTTCAACCTGAAGCCCGAAGGTTTCAACTTGAAGCCCGAAGGTTATCACACCAATAGCCAGCCGCCCGTAATGCTTGTGGGTATTACGGGCGGCATTGGCAGTGGCAAGAGCTACGTGTGCCGCCAGCTTGAAGCCGCCGGCCATCCCGTGTTCTACTGCGACGATGAAGCCAAGCACATCATCCGTACAGACGAGGCGGTGAGGCGTGAACTTTGCGCCCTCGTAGGCCCTGGCGTGTACGATGCCGGGGGGCGGTTGGTCAAATCCGTGCTGGCGGCCTGGCTCTGCAAGGGGCGTGAGTATGCGGCACAGGTTGATGCCATAGTCCATCCCCGTGTGGCCGCCGCTTTCCGCCGGTGCGCCGAAGCCATGGGCGGTGCCAGTGCCAAGGGCAGTGCCGTAGCCGGTCATCCGGTTTCCGTGCAGCCAAATCAGCTCTCCGCCGACGGCCGCCACACCGACATCGGCCGCTTGGCGGCTTTGCCCGTAGGCAGCGTGCTCTTCATGGAATGCGCCCTGCTTTTCGAGTCCGGCTTCGACCGCCTGGTCCACAGCAGCGTGCTCGTACACGTCTCGGCCTCCACCCAGCTGCGCCGCCTCATGGAGCGCGACCACATCAGCCGCGAGAAGGCGCAGGAGTGGATTGACCTGCAGATGTCCGAGGCGGAAAAGCTCCGGCGAGCCACCTATGTATTGTGCAACGAATAGCATTTCCCGTCCGTTTTCCGCCGTTTCGGGACAACAAACCGAAAACTTTCGTGTCTACGGGTGCTTGCAGAAGGGCGACTTAACCAAAAAGTATTACTTTTGCACAGCTAATAATCTATCAAGCCAATCATTCAACAATTTTTCAGCACATGCAAGACACAATTTTGGCCATTTCGGGAAAGCCCGGCCTTTATAAGCTGATTTCGCAAGGACGCGGAATGCTCATTGTCGAAACCATTGATGCCACCCACAAGCGTCTGCCCGCCGGAGCGCGCGACCGCGTCACCTCGCTCAACGACGTTTCGATGTACACCAACGATGAGGATCAGCCGTTGATGAACATCTTCCAGTCCATCAGCGACCGCGAAGGAGGGAAGGAAACTGCCGTGGACTACAAGAAGGCTTCAAAGTCAGAACTTGCCGACTTCATGACAGCCGTCCTGCCCGACTGGGACCGCGACCGCGTCCATGATTCCGACATCCGCAAGCTCATCCAGTGGTACAACATCCTGGTGCGCGGAGGCTACACCCAGTTTGTAGAGCCTGCTGAGGCCGCTGAGGCTGAAACGGAAGCTGAAGCCGCAACCGAAGCATAACATTTGGTTGCGCCCATGACAAACCACAAGGCCTGAGATGCTGAGGAGACAGCCGGGGCATGGAGAAAGCCAATGCGCTTTCATCCCTGCCGCCTGCCGCACCTCATCCTCTCAGGCCCTTTTCTTTTACCCCAATCCCTCATTTCCCTTTTCTGCATCATGCAACATTTTCAGGACAAACTATGCAATGTGCTCACCTTTGCCGGCTTGGTCGGCGTCATCGTGTGGGGCACCGTTTCACTGTGGCCCGAGGCTGAAGCCACGCCGCTGCTGCAGCCCGAGGCCGAGGAACCGTCCGCCGACACCCTGCCGGCCGACACCCTGCCCGAGCTGCCCCTGACGGATGACCTGCCCGTGGTGCAGGAGGAGGCACTGCCCGACACTCTCATGCCCGACACCGTGCCCGCAGCGGACATCCAGCCCGACGTACCTGCCGATACCGCCACCTTGCAGCATCATGCCGCCTCGCAGCACGAGGAAGCGGTCACTTCGGAAGAGAAACCCGAAACGCCGAAAACGGAGACGGAATGAACCCTGCCGACATCCGGCTTCCGGCCTCTTCCCGATGGGGCAGAGAGAGGCCGTTTGTCTTTACGGCAACTCTAAACACGGAGCGGCCATCTCGTCAAGGATGGTCTATACAAAAAAACACATGCACCGGGCGCAGGGCCTCGGTGCATGTTTGCTTATGGTATAGGGCGGTCGGCTGAGTGATTATTTGGCCAGCTGCTCCTTGATGAAGGCTTCCATTTCGGGCACGTGGGCCTCGGCGCGTTGCAGCAGCGTCAGCTGGTTCTTGGTGCGCACCAGGTTGTGTTCCGGATACTGGATCTTGTAGTACGTGTCACCGTTCAGGTAGTCGGCATAGAAGCGCACGGTCTGCATATAGGGGAAGAGCAGTGCGCCGTAGGGCAGGTTCTCGATTTCGATGGGGGTGAGGAAGGCGCGGGCCGTTTTGAGGTAACCTTCGGTGAACGCCTTGAAGATGTCCATGCGGAAGTCAATCTTGTCGTATTCGGCGCTGTCTTCCGGCTGCGTGTTGGCTGCCGAACGGAGGAAGTCGCCGTAGTCGGAGAAGACGAAGCTCGGCATGACGGTGTCGAGGTCGATGACGCAGAGCACGTTGTCGTCGCGGTCGAAGAGGATGTTGTCCACCTTCGTGTCGCAGTGGCAGATGCGCTTGGGCAGTTTGCCTTCGCGGAAGAGGCGTTCGCTGCGCGTCATGTCTTCGGCGCGTTTCATCAGCTCGTCGGCGATTTCGCGCGTTTCGGCCAGGCGGCCCATCTTGTCAGCCTCCATGGCCTCCTTGAGCTGTTGGAGGCGGAATTCGATGTTGTGGAAGTCCTTGATGCTCTCGCCGAGTTGTGCGGGGATGTCGGCCAGCGAAGCCTGGAAGTCGCCGAATGTTTCGCCCACGATGTAAGAGCTTTCGGGCGTTACGCCGCTTTTCGACACCGTTTCGGGGATGAACACCATGACGCGCCAGTATTTGCCTTCGTGTTCGTAGTAATATTTGCCACACTGGCAGGGTACGAAGTGGAGCACCTTGCGGTCAATGTCGAGCGTGTCAATGGCTTCGAGTTTGGCGCGGATATGTCCCGTGACGGCCACGATGTTGTTCATCAGCAGGTCAACGTCGGGGAAGATGGCGTTGTTAATGTTTTGCAACACGTAGTCGGGAGCATCCCCTTCGGTCACTACCATGTAAGTGGTGTTGATGAGACCGTTTCCGAGGGGCTTTACTTCAGCGATTTTGCCTTCAATCTGGAAATGGGCGGCAATTTGTTGCAGTTCTTTCTGTTCCATGATATTAGAATGTAAGATTGATGTATTGGGTTTGTAATTGTTTTTCCTATGCCGGGCAAATGTAACAATTATTTTTTAATATGGGTCATACGCCCGCTGTTTTCTCCAGCAGCGCAGCGCAAGCGTCTTCCAGCAGTTCCACAACGTGATTGAAATCGTCTGCCGTGCCATAGTACGGGTCGGGTATGAAATCCTGTCCGGGGTGTTGCCGCAGGTAGGCGGCCATGGGCTGCACCTTCTGGCGCGCCGCCTCGTCGGGTGCCAGTCGGCGCAGCTTGTCGCAGTTGCGGCTGTCCATGCCGATGATGAGGTCGAAACGGCGGAAGTCCTCCGTCCGTATGGGCCGCGAGCGGTGGGTGAGGCGGTAGCCCCGGACCTGTGCCGCCCGGCGCATACGCGGGTCGGGCAGTTCGCCTTCGTGGTAGTCGATGATGCCGGCTGAGTCCACCTCGAAACGGGCGGAGTGCCCACTGCGGGCAGCCAGGGTGCGGAATATTTCCTCGGCGGTGCAGGAGCGGCAGATGTTGCCGAGGCAGACAAAGAGTATTCGGTACATGATGCGGAAGGATGGGATGAAAATGGATAAATCAATGAATGAAAAGGCGGTATGTGTCGGCGGCTTTCGGACTGCCGTGGCACGGGAATGCCCTTCGGCGTTGTGGTCCGGCAGTTTGCAACAGTCCCCCTATGGGGTACTGGAGTACTCCCTATGGGGTACTGGAGTACTCCCTATGGGGTACTGGAGTACTCCCCTACGGGGTACTGGAGTACTCCCTACGGGGCACTGGAGTACTCCCTATGGGGCACTGGAGTACTCCCTATGGGGTACGCTGTCAACGCCGGGGGTAGGGGGTGGAGCAGGCGGTTTCCGGCCTACAGGGCGAACCCTTCGGGGAAGGTCCCGGCTGCACGCTTGATTGTGCGTGGCGATGCTGTCCTCCTTTCGTGGCGCAGCCTGTCTGCCGTGGGGCAAACAGGCTGTACCTTCAGGGGCAATGGCTCTTCGTGAATGCTTGTCGTACATCACTCAAGGCCGGTGCGTTCAATGTCAGCGGACGATGACCTTCCAGGTGCGTCCGTCCACCTTCACCAAGTAAGTGCCTTGGGGAAGTGAGGCGGCAGAAACGCCCAGTTCGGCGGTAGCTTCGCCGGCAGTGGCGCGTGCCACTACGGAGCCTCCGAGGTCGTAGACCGTCAGGGCTGTTCCGGCAGGCAGCTGGCCACGGCAAACGATGCGTCGGCCTTCGGCTGTCACAGTGCCTATGCCCGGCTGTCCGGCGGCCACGCGGTCGATGCCCGTTTCCGAACTGCTGCGCGGACGGAAGCGTACGGTGTGGGTGAAGGTGCCTTCCGAGGGGCAGAGGTACTTCGAGAGCGTTCCCGTTCCCTGTCCGCAGCTGCCGTTGCCCAAGCCCTTCTGCGTGTAGTCCAGGTGGAGCACCGTGTTGGAGGGCGTGAGGTTCCAGCAGTGGAGTGCCGAGGCCATCTTGCTGTCCTCGTAGTGGAGCAGCTGGAAGTCAGTCTGCCCTTCGGCCTGCATTTCGAGCGTGAGGCCCGAAACGGGATTGGTCAACTTCAGTTCCCGCATATCCGTGCGGTTGCCGCAAGTCTGCGGACGCGGCGTAGGTTCGAACATGTCCGTCACGGTGGTTTCGTAACGTCCGAGGAAGGCCGCGTCGCGGCGGTCGATGAAGTTGTCCCACGGGCCGCGTGCATAGTAGCTCACCTGTTCAAACCCTTGCGGCAGGATGAGCTGTGTGCCGATGCGGCGGAGGTCAGCCGACTGCGGTTCGTAGGTGGCCTTGAGGTCGAGTGTGCCGTCGGGGTAGAGCGTATAGTCATACTTCACGTTGCAGAGCGAACCGAGTTCGGTGGTGCTGAAGCGCACCACGCCGTTGTCGTCCGCCGTGGGGGCAGCGGCCGGTGTGCGCGTCAGGATGCCGTTGCCCGTTTCGTAGCTGTCGCCGCCGGCGGCATCGTTCTCCACCCAGCGGTAGCTGGCATAGTCAAACCCCTGCGTGAGGGTGCTGACGAGCGTTTCGCCGTTGTACGACCATTGGCGCATCCGGCCCGTGGCAGCGTCGAAGAGGTACGACACCTTGCTGTTCTGCACCAGGTGGTTGCCGAATTCGTTCTTGCTCACGGTGAGCGGTTCATCGGCGGACAGCACCTCGACAGCCGCCAGCTTCGGTGTGTTTTGCTGTATCACCACCTGTCCTTGTGCCACGGGGTAGCCGGCTTCGGCCCAGGGCGTGTTCTCCTTGAGACACAGGCTCAGGTTGAGCAGGTACTCCTTGCCCGCCTCGGGCACGGTGGTGTAGGGCAGGGTGACGAAGGATTGCAGTCCCGGCTTGATGGCGGGCGTTTCCATCTCGCCGCTCTCCACCTCGCGGCCATCGGCCAGCACGGTGTAACGCAGCACGAATTGGTCCAGGTTGGTGAAGCAGTATGTGTTCTTCAGTCCCACCTTCTTCGACGAGGGGTAGAAATTGCCGAACT
Source organism: bacterium (assembly GCA_004562975.1). Next base: position 2,872 of record SFQP01000009.1, on the reverse strand, counting down.
GGGCATATTGGTAAATCTGCTTCACCTGTGCCAGCTTGGGAGTCCAGGCGCGGTCGGCGGTGATGAGTCCGTTGTTGACAAAGTTGCCTTGGTGCGGGCCCGGATAGTCATAGCCCGTCATGAACTTGTTATATCCCTTCTCCGTGAGCGTGCCGGCCTGGATGTCGGCAGCGTCGTAGATGGACTGGTCCACCCAGTCCCATACGCAACCGCCGATGCCGTAGGTCGAAGCCTCCATCTCGTCCCAGTACTCTTTGAGGTTGCCCACGGCGTTGCCCATGGCGTGGGCATACTCGCACATGAAGTAAGGCTGCTGGCGGTAGTTGCCGTTGGCTTCGCTGATCATGCGGTTCAGGTTGGGGTACATCACGCTCCAGAGGTCCGTATAGGCGGCGTTGCCCCGGGTGGCGCCTTCGTAGTGGACGATGCGGTCGGGGTCGAGCTGCTTGCAGCGGTTGTAAGTGGCCTGCAGGTTGCTGCCCGTGCCGCTCTCGTTACCCAGACTCCAGAACACCACGGAGGGGAAGTTGCGGTCGCGCAGCACCATGCGCTCGGTGCGGTCAATGTAGGCCGCCTGCCACGATTCGCTGCGTGAGATGGCATTGCCGGCCTGCTCCCAGTTGTGGTGGCACTCCACGTCGGCCTCGTCCATGCAGTAGATGCCGTAGAAGTCGAACATGCTGTACATCTTGGGCTGGCGCGGATAGTGGCTTCCGCGCACCGTGTTGACGTTGGCCTGCTTCATGAGCTGCACGTCGCGCAGCATGGTGGCCGTGTCGATGGAGCGGCCATGTACAGGGTGCGTGTCCTGCGTGTTGGCCCCTTTGAAGAGCACGCGTTTGCCGTTGACATACACGCGGCCTCCGTCGATATTGACCTTGCGGAAGCCGTATTTGGTGGCAAAGGCCATTTCTTCCGCGCCGGCAGCGTCGAGCTGTGTCACCTCGACGGTGTAGAGATTGGGCGTTTCCGATGTCCAGGGCAGCAGGTCGGTGAGGTTGTCCATCACCACGTTGGCCGCAGCTTCGGATTGTCCGTCAGCGAAGTCAAATTCAGCCGTTTGTGCGGCCACTTCGGTGCCGTCGGGGGCAAGGAGCTTGATGCGCACCTGCTTTTGGCAGGCTTCGCCCGCCGGGTTGTCCATCCGAAGAGCCACATTCAGCTTGCCGGCTGCATAGGTGTCGTCCAGCTCGGAGGTGATGAAGTGGTCGCTCACGTAGACGGTGGGGGTGGCGTAGAGATACACGTCGCGGTGGATGCCGCTCATGTGCCACATGTCCTGACCCTCGAGGTAAGAGCCGTCGCTGAAGCGGTAAACCTGCACGGCCACGTTGTTGCTGCCGGGTCGCGCCACGTTGGTGAGGTCAAACTCGCTGTCGGTGTTCGGGCCTTCGGTGTAGCCCACGTATTGCCCGTTCACCCACACGTAGGCCGCGCTGTAGATGCCGTCGAAGTGGAGCACGATGCGGCGGCCGCTCTGCCAGCTTTCCGGCAGGGTGAAATCACGGCGGTAGGAGGCCACGGAGTTGTACAGTCCGTTGCGCATATTGATGGCCGGCGGGGCATCGGTGAAAGGATAGTCCACGTTGATGTAATAAGGTGAGCCGTAGCCTTTCATCTCCAGGCAGGAGGGCACGCTGATGGTGTCCCAGGCCGACACGTCGGCCTCGTCGGCATAGAAGTCGTCGCTGCCGGGAGCCTGGTCGGGCGAGTTGACCCAGCGGAGTTTCCAGGTGCCGTTGAGCGAGAGCCACTCGGCTCCCACGGGGTCAAGCCAGGGCCGGGCGTAGCGGTCGGCATCGGCGCGGAGCGCGGAGGTGGTGGCGTAGGGCATGAACACGGCGTGGGCCGGGAGCTTGTGGTCGGCAAAGACCGTTTCGTCCTGCCAATAGCTGCTGCGCGGCTTTTCCTGCGGCGTGGTTTCCTCAAAGCTGAAGTAGGAAGCCGAGGCGTCGCCCGCTTCGGTCAGTTTGAGCAGGTCGTTTTCCACCACGCGGAGCACTTTGTCCGTGTTGCCGCGCCACAGGATTTGGTAAACGCCGTCAAGACCCTCGACGGCTTGCAGCAGGAAACTTTCGTTTGCGCTGGAGGTGTTGGCAGTCCAGTGTACGGGGTAGAAGGGATCTTCCTTCTTGTTCGGTGCCACATCGATGGCGAAGTTGGGATAGCCCGCGCTGACAATGATGAAAGAGCCGTCGGCGAAGGTGGTGCCCTTGACTTGCCACTTCTGGCCGCAGGACTCCGGGTTCAGGTCTTCGGTGAAGATGGGGGCATCGTTTATCCCTTTGTCGCCGTTGCTGATGACCTTGCCCGTGGCGGTGCTCTTGATATAGTAGGTCTTTTCCTCGCTGAGGAAACCGCCGATGAGTTCTTCTTCAAACACGAAGTAGGACGATTCGGCATCGCCCTCGGCTGTCATCTTCAGCAGGTCGTCTTCCACGACGCGGAGTGCTTTGCCGGTGTCCGACCGCCAGAGGATTTGGTACGTGTCGGCCTGTCCTTCCACCTCGCGGATGACGAAACTTTCGTTGGCACTGCCCGTGCTGGCATCCCAGTGGACGGGGTAGAACTCCGCACCGGGACGTTCGGGTGCCACGTCGATGGCAAAGGAGGGGAAGTCGGCACTGACGATGATGAATGTGCCGTCGCCGAAGGAGGTGGCTTTCAACTGCCACCGCTGTCCGGACGAGTTGGGATCATTGTCCGTGGTGTAAATCGAGGCGTTGCGCTCCCCGACTCCGCCGTTGGTGATGACTTTGCCCGTTTGGGCACTGCGGATGCGGTAGGTTTTGCTCAGGCTTGGCTGTCCCGCTGCGGTGAGGAGGGGAAGCAAGGCGAAGAGCCACAGGTAGAGAATGCGTTTCATGAGATA
>SFQP01000137.1 GCA_004562975.1 bacterium | reverse complement strand
GTGCTGCTTGCGGTAGAGCATGAAAGCCTTGGCCACCTGGAAATGGCGTTCGGCCATGAGTGCCACCTCCACCTGGTTCTGGATGTCCTCCACGCTCATGCCGTTGCAGAAGCGGAGCCGTTGCATGATGCGGTTCAGGGATTCGGCATCAATGGCCTTGTTTTGCGAACGGAAAGCCTTGAGCAACGCGGTTTTTATTTTTTCCACGGAGAACGACTCCTTTGAGCCGTCGCGTTTGGTGATGAAGAAATTGTCGGTACACATATTTTCCGGTATGATTTGCTTGAGGTGAAAGGCCCTGCCAAAGGGAGGGGGCGGAAAACCCGCACGAAGTGCCTGCCGAAGCCCTGCGACAGAGGGTTCCAAGCGTTTTTTGAGGCATGGTACGGGAGCTTGTTTTGGACAACTTTTTTCATTTTGGAAAACAAAAAGTTGTCCGTTTTGGAAAACTTTGCTTCGTTTCCGTCTGTCTGCCGACAGTTTCAAGCGGAATGCCTTTCCTGAAGTGCGGAGAACGGCCAAGGGGTTTTGAAACCACCTGTTTTTCTTTGATTATCAGCTGTTTACGTTCCTTCTGGAGGACATGAAGCCATCAGTTCTTGTTTCCCTGCTTCGGACTCCGAACAGGTAATCGGAGCGTTCCTTTTGGAAAACATGGGCAAAGATAGAGCAAAGAAAGTTTCCCGAAAAACAATTCCAGCGAATATTTTTCAGAAAACTTCCCGTCCATCCGTAGTATAAATTCAGGTAAACGATACAAGGGTCTTGAAAGTCAGGTGAAAAGCCCGGGCGGAGCGATGAGGGGCGGCGGCTTACACGTGCCGACCTTCCCGACGAGGCCGACAAGTCGCCGTCGCCATCCGTCACCGTAAGGAGCCATATAGGCACCTGCCGGAAGATGGCAACAGGACACATTCTTTCAAGACAGAAGTGCTGCTTTATCTTGAAAAGATTGCGATTGATGATGTCATGGTGGTAAAAGCTACTGTATCTCTATATACTTCGTCAGCTGTTTTCCCGGATAAAATGGGGGAAGAGTGCTTCTCCGTGGACGGGCGAATAACGGAAGCCCTGATAGGAGAAGGCTTGGAGTTGCTCTGGTCGGGTGATTTCATTTTCCAACACGTACCTCACCATGGCGCCGCGACACGCTTTTGCCCAGACGGCCTGCATCCTGAGCCTCCCGTCCGGTTGCCGCACGTAGAACAGGGGATGAACCACCCGGACAGTGGCCACGACGCGCTTCCAGTCGAACAGGTGTTCGTACTCCTCCGTCGAAAGGTGGAGCAGCACGCCGTCGTCGGCCTGCACCTGCCGGATAAGCAGGTCGGTCAGTTTGTCCTTCCAGAACTGGTGTATGGGTTTGTCGTGTGTCCGCTCCAGTGTGACGCAGTGCTCCATGCGGTAGGGCACGATGGCGTCCATGGGACGGAGCAGGCCGTAGAGGAAACAGGTAATCCACAGATGCTGCTGGGCGAACTGCAAGGCGCGGTCCGGAAGGGTGTTTGCCTTCAGGTGTTTGTAGGCTTGTCCGTTGTAGGCCAGGAGGGCGGGCATCGTCGGTGCAACGTGGAACTGCCGGTAGCGCAACAGGTTCTCTGCTGCCAGCTTCCGGCTGCATTCCAGCTGGTCGGCGAGTTCGTCCACCTCCATCCGCGCCATCTCGGCGGCCAGTTCGTCCGCCACCTGCTGGAAAGGCGGCGTGGTCAGGGCGGCCCTGTCCGCCCTGTCGTACATAATTTTTGCGTTGGCCAGGAGTATTTGCATCGGGTTAAGGCTTATTCCAAATAAGTGTAGCCGTACAGGCCGGAACGGTAGTTGGAAATGAACTCCTTGCCCTCCTCCACGGTGATGCGGCCTTCCTTCACGGCCTTGCTCACCCAGGTTTCGAGGCGGCGCACCAAGCGTTTGGGGTCGTACTGCACGTATTCGAGCACGTCGGCCACGGTCTCGCCGTCGATGGTCTTGTCTATGCTGTAGCCGTCGGAGTCGACCGTCACGTGTACGGCGTTGGTGTCACCGAAGAGGTTGTGCATATTGCCCAATATCTCCTGATAGGCTCCCACGAGGAACACGCCGATGTAGTAATGCTCGCCCTCGCGGATGGGGTGCAGGGGCAGGTAGGAGGTTTGCTGGTTGTAGTTGACGTAGGCGGAGATTTTGCCGTCGGAGTCGCACGTGATGTCCTGGATGGTGGCCGACCGCACGGGTTTCTCGTCAAGCCGCTCGATGGGCATGATGGGGAAGAGTTGGTCGATGCCCCAGGAGTCGGGCAGCGACTGGAAGAGGGAGAAATTGCAGAAGTATTTGTCGGACATCATCTTGTCGAGCTTGCGCAGCTCGTCGGGCACGTGTTTCTGATGGTGTACCAGTTCACTGATTTCGTGGGATATGCTCCAGTAGAGGCTTTCGATCTGGGCGCGGGTCTTGAGGTCGATGATGCCGTGGCGGAAAAGGTCGAGGGCCTCGTCGCGTATGTCCTGCGCGTCGTGCCAGTCCTCAAGCATGGAACGGGTGGAGAGTTTGTCCCATATCTCCGTGAGGTCGTGAACGAGCTGGTGGTCCTGCTCCGTGGGATGGAAATCCTCGTCCATGTGGGGCATGCTGACGCTCTCCATGACATCGACGATGAGCACGGAGTGGTGTGCGGTGAGCGAGCGGCCCCCTTCGGTGATGAGGTTGGGATGGGGTATGTGGTTCTTGTTGGCAGCGTCAACGAAGGTGTACACGCAGTCGTTGACGTACTCCTGGATGGAATAGTTCACGGAACTTTCGGAGTTGCTGGAGCGTGTGCCGTCGTAGTCCACGCCGAGGCCGCCGCCGCAGTCGACAAATTCGATGTTGAAGCCCAGTGCGTGGAGTTGCACGTAGAACTGTGCCGCCTCGCGCAGGGCGGTGGAGATGCGGCGTATTTTGGTGATTTGCGAACCGATGTGGAAGTGGATGAGCTTGAGGCAGTCGTGCATGCCCATCTCGTCGAGCATCTTCAGTGCTTCAAGCAGTTCGGAGGAGTTGAGGCCGAATTTGGAGGCATCGCCGCCGCTCTCCTGCCACTTGCCTGTGCCGGAAGCGGCCAGCTTGATGCGGATGCCCAGGTTGGGGCGCACGCCGAGCTTCTCGGCGGTCTGGGCGATGGTGTACAGCTCGGGCAGCTTTTCCACCACGAGGAACACGCGCTTGCCCATCTTCTGCCCCAGCAGGGCCAGCTCGATGAAGTTCTGGTCCTTGTGGCCGTTGCACACGATGAGGCTGTCGCTGTCCATGTTGGTGGCCAGCACGGCGTGGAGCTCGGGTTTGGAGCCGGCCTCCAGGCCCAGGTTGTACTTCTTGCCGTGGCTAATGATTTCCTCCACCACGGGGCGCATCTGGTTCACCTTGATGGGATAGATGATGAAGTGCTCGGCCTTGTAGTCGTACTCCGCTGCGGCGCGGGTAAAGCAGTCGGAAGTTTTTTCGATGCGGTTGTCGAGGATGTCGGGGAAGCGCAGAAGCACGGGAGCTGTTATATCGCGCGAGTTGAGTTCGTCGACCACTTCTTTGAGGTCAACGCGCACGCTGTCCTTACGGGGCGACACGTAGACGTGGCCTTTCTCGTTTATGCCGAAGTAGTTGACTCCCCAACCTTTGATGTTGTAGAGTTCCTCGGAATCTTCAATTCTCCATTTTC
>SFQP01000136.1 GCA_004562975.1 bacterium | reverse complement strand
CTTGGCCACCTGCCACACCATGCGCAGCGCAACGGGCTTCACACACGGGCCGCTCAAGCCTCCCGTGCCGATGCTGAGGCGCGAGCACCTGCGCTCCACGTCGATACTCATGCCCATGAGGGTGTTGATGAGCGAAACGCTGTCGGCTCCCTCTGCCTCCACGGCACGGGCTATTTCGGCAATGTCCGTCACGTTGGGTGAAAGTTTCACGATGAGCGTTTTGTCATACACCTGCCGCACGGCGCGCACCACGCTGGCCGCTCCTTCGCAGGTGACACCGAATGCCATGCCCCCGCTCTTCACGTTGGGGCAAGAAATGTTCAGCTCGATGCCCGGAATGGCAGGCAGCGCAGCGATGCGGGCGGCACAGGCGGCATAATCCTCGGGCGAGTGGCCGGACACGTTAACCAGCACGTTGGTCTGCAAATCCTTCAGTTGCGGATAGATCTGCTCACAGAAATAATCGGTCCCCTTGTTCTGCAATCCCACACAGTTGAGCATACCCGAAGGGGTCTCGGCCATGCGGGGGTAATCATTGCCTTCGCGCGGTGCCAGGGTAGTGCCCTTGACAATAAATCCGCCCAGACGGTTCAAATCAACGAAGTCGGCAAATTCCAGGCCGTAGCCGAATGTGCCGGAAGCTGTCATCACGGGATTTTTCAAATCCAATCCGCCTACCTTTACATTTAATCGAGCCATGACAATAATTTTGTATTAAACACGGGACCTTCTTTACAAACGCACACATTGTGGCCTTCGGCCGTTTTTTCCACACAGCAGAGGCACGCCCCCAGACCGCAGGCCATCAGGTTTTCGAGCGAAGCCTCACAGGTTACGCCCTCGCTGTGCGCCCAGCGGGCCACAGCCATCATCATGGGCTTGGGACCACACGTGGCCACGGCATCAACACGAAGCCCTTCTCGCCCAACGTACCGTCCTCGGTGGTGACGCAAACGGTGCCGAACTGCTCGAACTGCTCCAGCTGCATGAGGTCCTGCGCACTGCGCCCTCCCAAGAGGAAGGTGGGCTCGCAGCCCTTGTGGCGCAGGCATTTGCCCAACTGCAACAGCGGTGCGGTGCCCACACCACCACCCACGAGCAGCACTTTCGCACCGGCCGGATAGTCCGTGCCGAAACCGTTTCCCAGCGGATAAACGCAGTTGAGCGTATCGCCCGGCTGCAACTGCGACAGGGCGCGTGTACCCTCCCCTACCACATGAACCAACAGCCACAACTCATGGCGGGCTTCGTCAACAAAATTGATGGAGATGGGACGGCGCAGGAATGTCTGGGGCGAATGGGGCACCTGCACTTCGACAAACTGTCCCGGAAGCATCTCCGGCAAAGTTCCGGAGGGCAGGCTGAGTTTCAGCAGTACGTAACCCTTGCGCGGCGTTTCCACAGCTACCACCCGCAGGTCGTGAACATATTTTTTCATGTGTCGTAGGTATTGGATTTCATATTCCGGAAGATGTGCCAGCAACAGGGCAAAAGTTCATCGGGCAAAGCGGTCACGTAAAAGGCTGTGGCGGAGCACATCTCTTCTGCAAAAGTATAAATATATTCTTCACGAAACATGACCCAAGGCATGAAATCACGCGCTTCGCTCCACTTTTTCAACGCACGCCGACAGATGGCAAGGCGGCAAAGCGGACTTTTCATGCGCTTCAATGCTGAAAGTTATTATCTTCGCACCGTAGAAACAATTCTACCGCCGATAACAAAGTTACCCGCTCATGATATTGGAAATATGTACTGCCACCATCCACGGTGTAGAGGCTGCCCACCGGGGAGGTGCCCACCGTGTTGAACTTTGCAGCAGTCTGGAAACCGGCGGCCTGACACCGTCTGCCGGACTCATGGAGGCTGCCTGCGGCATGGAGGGCTTCAAAAAACACGTGTTGATACGACCGCGCACCGGTGATTTCCTGTACAGCCAAACGGAAAAGGAGGTGATGTTGGCCGACATCCGCCACGCCCGGGAACTGGGTGCCGACGGCATTGTGGTGGGGGCACTGACCGCCGAAGGCCAGGTGGACACGGACTTCATGGAAGCCTGCCACGACGAAGCCCCCACCCTGTCGTTCACCTTCCATCGGGCTTTCGACCTCGCCGCCTCGCCGCTGATGGCACTGGAACAAATCATCAGTTGCGGCTTTCAGCGTGTGCTCACTTCCGGACAGGCCGCTACGGCAGAAGCCGGCATCCCCCTGCTGCGCCAACTCACCCATCAGGCAGCAGAGCGCATCATCGTCATGCCGGGCTGCGGCATCACGCCGGACAACGTCGCACGCATCGTCCGCGAAACCGGCGCACATGAGGTACACGCTTCGGCCAAGGGATGGGTGAAAAGCCAAATGCGGTTCCGATTGCAGGAAGCACACATGGGAACGGCGGCCACTGACGAATACCAATGGAGCGACACGTCGGAGGAAACGGTGAAAGCACTCAAACTGACCCTGTCTGCCGCCTGCCATACCATTGCACAACCGCATACATAGCCCTTATATATACGCTTTTTTACCCGTGAAAAATCGTTCAAACATTCAAATGGCTGAATTTACATCTGAAAATCAGCACATTTAAGGATGAAGGTTCGACCTATCCAAACTATCACAGATATTCAACTGAGATGGTACACACTACGGCATTACGGCTAAGCCGCACGCATGAGAAAATAAAGGACAGACCGTCAGCGCCGTGCTGCAACGACATTCCCTGTTCATGAATGACGGAAGCGGCGTCCGATGACGGTATCAACAGTCAATCCTTCATCATCAAAACCAATGAAAATCAAGAGGGAAAGACCTCCGCTGAATGTTTGAACGATTTTTTGAAGGGGAGAAATACGTATATAATATGCACGCGCGCGAGAGGTGGGGACTGTCAAGGAGATTGCGACAACAAGTCCAAGGATAGAATTTACAACTCAGGGACTTGTTCATCCTACTCCCGGACTTGTGAAGCACAACCTAAGGACTCTGCACGGAAACGCCACTCGACACGTCAGCACCAGGCTGGGCAAGCTACGCGATGCAAGCGTAGCGCAAGTACATGCAAGTTCATGCGGAAAATAGCAAGTTCATGCGGAAAATGCGGAGTATGCGGAGTATGAGAATGAAACTTGAAAATCACCGGTCTTTCCTTGCCATATCCCTGCGCTTGTACTACTTTTGCCGGCACGGTTGCCGGCGAACACGCATTCATTCGCCTACAACCCTGACAGACAGAATGCCACGTTTCACTTTCTAATCCCTATTCCGCGCAATTTCCCCCGCAGCATCTTTCCGTCTGCGGTCCGGATTGCCTACGAAACAGACAGAACCGATGAACGCAGCGCCTCCGCGCACCAGCATTTGGGGTAGCGGTCAGGCCACTAAGAGATTTTACGGCGAGGCACACAGCCTCCCTATTTTTCACTCCGCGTGCGTTCCGTTCCCTTTGACTTGATTTAGAACATACATATTACTGAGCTTTTTGCTCTTGTTCTCTTCATATCGAATACTGCCAATATTCATCGACCGAGAACAAGCAGTTAGAAGGTTCACGCCCCAAGGCGTGAGCTATTCTGTGCTTATTGGTTGAGAGGCCACTTGGCGGTAGCCCGATATGAAGGCAAGCAAACGAATGATTGCCCGCCTTTTCTGTATCTATTAACATGAAAAAATTATTCTCACTTTTTATCCTCTGCCTATGTTTCAGCACGGCGTGGGGACACGATGTTGAAGTAGATGGAATTTACTATAATCTAAATAATGAAGACAAGACTGCGAGTGTGACATTCAAAGGGGATAATATGTATTCTTATGAGAACGAATACACTGGAGAAGTAGTTATCCCCGAAACCATCAACGTAAATGGAACGCAATACCAGGTAACGAGTTTGGGAGTGCTCTGCTTCTATGAATGTGCCTACCTGACTTCCGTCACCATCCCCAACACCGTAACGAGTTTGGGAAGCTCTTGCTTCGAAGGTTGCTCCGGCTTGACCTCCATCACCATTCCTAATTCCGTAACAAGTTTGGGAAACTATTGCTTCAATGGATGCAGAGGCTTGACCTCCATTACCATCACCAACTCCGTAACGAGTTTGGGAGACGGTTGCTTCCAGGGCTGCTCCGGCTTGACCTCCATCACCATCCCCAACTCCGTAACGAGTTTGGTCAACTCTTGCTTCAGAGGTTGCTCCGGCTTGACCTCCATCACCATCCCCAACTCCGTAACGAGTTTGAAAAACTGGTGCTTCTCTGGTTGCTCTGGCCTGACCTCCATTACCATCCCCAACTCCGTAACGAGTTTGGGAAGTGGTTGCTTTCATTTATAAAAGTAGCCAATACGCTGATGGCAAAACGTACGGGGATCTTGGCATGGTATGAGGCACATGTCACTAATGCTACTCTCGAGGGCATCAATAACAAAATAAAAGTGATGAAGCGGAAAGCATATGGATTTAGAGATGATGAATACTTCAATTTGCTACTGCTCGGATTAAAAGACTCTACCAACGCTATTCGGGGATGAACCATAAATAATGTGTCGCTTTTTTACATTAGGGGCAATATTGCCAGAAAAGACGACTTCAAGAATAAAATACCATGACTTAATCAATTTATTGCACACTTG
>SFQP01000135.1 GCA_004562975.1 bacterium | reverse complement strand
AAACTGAAGCCTAAGGCGAGGGTAGCAATGCGGAGAAGGTTCATATAGCGTGGTGTTTGCTTGTTGACAGTTGGGGGGATATTAGTTGACGATGACTTCCACGGAACCGTTGAGGGTACGGGTGATGCCGTCGGGTCCTACGGCCTGCACCTTGGAGATGTAGAAGCGTTGGCCGCGCCGCAGTTCGCGCATCAGGTTACGTTGGTTCTCGGTGAAGTTGCTGCCGGAGGAAGGCTCGGGACGGAAGTTGCCCATGCGGTCGGCAAAGACGGTTTCAAAGCTCAGCACTTTGAAGGGTATGTTCAGCAATCCGTCGTCGATGGCTGCACCGAGGCCTGCGGCACTCAGGATAGTACCCTTGGCAATGCGTCCGCCACGGAAGCGGTCAGTGCCCACCTTGATGTAGGCGGTGGGGTCGGGCAACTTGCGCACCTGGAAGGTGAACTGCCCCATCTGCTGGTGTTTCCCATTGACGGTGCCGCTCACGCTGAAAGTCACATTGCTACCTACCTGTGAGGGCCGCGCGGTGTACTTGCCGGGGCCGGTGGAGGTGAGTGTGCCGCCCGTCATGCTGAGTTGTACCTGCGAGGCCGGGATGCCGGCGGCGGTAACGCTGATGGGGTTGTTGAAGCCGGCGTAGAGCACATTCATGAGGTCGGCTGCAACGGTAGCTCCCTGCGGCGGTGCGATGACATTGTATTTCTGCGTAAAGGGACGACGGATGATTTCGCCGGCGGCGTTGGGCATGAGGATATAGCCCGAGAAACTGTACTGGCCGGGCTGGCCTACGGTGAAGCTGTAGTTGCCGTCGGGGCTGATGCGCTTTCCGTTCACGTATATCTCAGGGCGTTGCGTGGTGTCAACGGCTGCCATGAAGATGTTGGATCGAAAGGTTTCGCCGGGATAGAGCGTGGTGGCCTCAGCCGACACGTAGGCGTTGAGTTCATTGACGCGGATGTCCTTCAGGTCAATGTTGGAGATGAGCGTGTGGATCACTTCATTTTCGGCCTTTCGCACGTCGCTCTGCAGCTTGGCGAGCATGGTGACGGCTGCGATGGAGGGCATCTGCTCGAACATATAGTGCGGCCAGTCCTTTCCCACATTGTCCTCGCCGGGAGGCACGTCGGTGGACAGGTTGGAGGCCGTGATGGCTTGTTGCCGTGGGTCGGTGATGAATTGGAGAATGCGTTGTCTGAACGACACGATGGCATCCAGCAAGCGTCCGCCCTGTCCCTTGGCCGGGGCGAGCATGATGCGGCTGGAGGCTTCGAGGTCTTCCTTGTTCTGCAGGTTGTCGGGGTCGCCCTCTTTGCCGTCGCACTCGCGGGCAATGGCGATGCGGAGGGAGCCGGCGAGGTTGTAGAGCGAGTCGCTCATGCTTTTCACCTGCATGGCTTTGTCGTACCAGGGCTTGACTTTGGTGGGGTTGGCTTTGAGCTGCTCGGCAAAGTCGGCGTATAAGGCTTGATTCTCCTTCATGGCGTTGTCCGTGGTGCGCTTGAGACTGTCGCCGATGAGGGTGAAGCCTTTCAGCACGTCGCTCGACACGTTCAGTGCCAGCAGCGCCATCAACACGATGTACATCAGGTTGATCATCTTCTGGCGTGGGGAGACGGGACGTTTCTTTACTGAGGACATGGGCTTGGGTTCTCGGAGGAATTTTTATTTTTTATAGCTACCTATAGTTTCAATAGCTTTCTATTATTGTGCGTTGGTGCCGGGTTCGGGCTGCTGCATCCGCATATTGACGGTGAGTGCCTGGATCATGCGGCCATAAACGCCATTGAGCTCTTCGATTTGCTTGGCGAGCATTCGGGTCTGCTCGTTGATTTGCTCGATGGTGCCCACCTGCTGGCTGATGCTGCGGAAGTGGAGTTCGTAAGTCTTGTTGATGGCCGTGAGGGTACGGTTGAGCTGGGCCATCTCTTCGCTGTCGTGGGCCAAGCGTGCGCTCTGCTCGTCCACTTTCTGGAACGTGTCGGCCAGGGTGCGGAGTTTGCCGATGTAGTCTTCGGTGGCCTGTTCCATCTCGGGCGAGAGTGCAGCCTGGGCGCGGCGCAGGAGTTCGTCGTTGGCCAAGCGGATAATCTCTGCCAAGCGTTGGGCTTCGTTTTCAAAAGGTTCGCTTCCCTCCGGCGTACGTGCGGCGATGGCTTCGGCGGCAGCCTGGACGGCATCGGGGCGTGCCGTGGTAGTGGCAGCAGGATTGGCGGCAACAGTTCTGCCAGTGGGTTGGTTCATGGCAGCCGTCATGTCGGCAGCGGTGCCTCCCACGATGACCACGCCGCCCGTAGCGATACCGCCTGCGGGGTTCGTGTTGCCGGTGGCAGGGATGCCGTGTCCGGCGGGCGTTTCGTTGGTTTCTTCTTCGCCCTCCGTTTCGTCATCCTCTTCGGAGAGTCCTAACCGGGCGGCGATTTCTTCGTCCGTTTCGTAGTCATGGGGCAGTTCCTTGCCTATCTCGTTCTTGTCGAAAGGCCGGTCGAAGGCGGCGAGGAAGAACACCACTACCTCCGTGCCCATACCGATGAAGAGCATGAAGTTACCTCCCGGCAGGTGGGTGAGTTTGAACAGCGTACCGAGGATAACGATGGAGGCACCCCATGAGTAGGCATAGTTGAGAAATGTCTGTCCGGGCACACTGTCCATCCAATGTTGCAGGCGGACTACGAAATTTATTTTTCTGGCCATGGTGTATGGTTGTAATATAAGTCAGTTGTAATGGTTGCTTGAAAGTTTCGGCAGCGGGTCATATCCGGACGGTTACTTCTTCTTTCCCGCCGAGGTCGTGCTGGTGTTGTTCGCTTTGGAGCGTACGCAGCGGAAGCCGATGAAAGAGCGGGGTTGGTTCTGGTATTCCCAGCTGCGCCAGGCGGAGCGGATGTACGACATCGGGTCCTTCCACGAGCCTCCGCGCACACTCTTGCGCTTCAGCACATAGGGGTCTTCCTTGGCCGCCTTGTAAGAAAGTTCGGGGTTGAGGTCAGCCATGGCATCCACGCCGGCTTCGGTGTAGACCGTGCTGGTCCATTCTGCTACGTTGCCCGCCATGTCGAACAGGCCGTTGGAGTTCGCACCGTAGATGCCTACGCGCGAAGTGATGAGGTTGCCGTCGTCGGTATAGTTACCCCGGTCAGGCTTGAAGTTGGCATAGAAACACCCCTCCTGGCTCTTGGCTTCGATACCCTCCCACGGATAAGGATTACCCTCCTTGCCGCGTGCGGCATACTCCCACTCAATCTCGGTGGGCAGGCGGTAACGCTGGATATAGCGGGCCTGCGGTCCCATGCCCGCCATCAGGTAATTGGTGCGCCAGGCGCAGAAAGCCTCGGCCTGCTCCCAGGTCACGCCCACAACGGGATAGTCGTTGTACGTGGCGGAAGAGAAGTAGAGCTTCATGTACTGCTCGTTGCGCGCGTTGGGGAAGTCATTCACCCAGCAGGTAGTATCGGGGTACACCTGCACGATGTAGGTGTTCAAGAAGTCGTACAGACTGCTGAGCGGCCTTTCGATGGTTTGGCGTACGATATCGCCGTTTTCGTCCACGTAGGCCGTGTCTTTTGAAATCATCACCACCTCGTCCGGGTCGGTGGGACGGTCCGTGTTGAGCGAACGCTCTTTGGGGTCAAGTCGGTACTTGCGCAGGGCCGCCTTCTCGTAGTCGAATATTTCGTAGCGGTAAATCAGCTGCTTGGCGTCAATCATGCGCGTGCCGTCGATGGGGTGCGTA
>SFQP01000134.1 GCA_004562975.1 bacterium | reverse complement strand
GCGACACGTAGACGTGGCCTTTCTCGTTTATGCCGAAGTAGTTGACTCCCCAACCTTTGATGTTGTAGAGTTCCTCGGAATCTTCAATTCTCCATTTTCGCATGGCTGCCTTTGGTTCTTATGATTATGCTGTTTTGACTGTTGCCTGCTGCCGTCCGGACGTCGCTCCGGCCTGGGGTTGCGGGCTGTGGATGGATGAGTTAAGGGGAGGCGGAAAAGCGTCGCCGAAGGGTTGACCACAAGTCCTGGACTTGTTTTTTCTAAGCCTGGACTATTTTTTTCTAAGCCCGGACTTGTGAAGCACAAGTGGCGGACTTGTGTCCGATGGCCTTTGAAATGAAAGGAAAAGGGCTTTGTTCAGGGTCAGATGCCCAGTGCCTGACGCACGTGGGCGGTAACGATGTTGATTTTGTCGAAGGAGTCGAGAATGTCCACGCCGATGGTGTGGTGTGCCTTCTCGTAGAAAGGTGTGCGCTCGGCGAGCTGGTCCGTGACGAAGGTTCTCAGCTCTTCCGCCGATTTGCCTTTGAGCAAGGGCCGCTCGCCCCGGCTCATGGCGAGGTGTTGCAGGATGGTTTCGACCGAGGCCTGGAGGTAGCAGGTATGCGACACGTTGTTGAGGTAGTCCATGTTGTCGAAATGGCAGGGCGTTCCGCCGCCACAGGACACCACGACGTTTTCAAACTCCGCCACCTCGTGGAGCATACGCCGCTCCAGGTCGCGGAACCGCTCCTCTCCTTCTTCGGCGAAGATGCGGCTGACTTTCGTGTGGAAGCGTTCTTCGATATACCAGTCGAGGTCGTAGAAGGTCATGCCCAGCTCTTTGGCCAGGGCTTTGCCCACGGTGGTTTTCCCCACACACATGTAACCTATAAGGGTGATACTTTGCACGTTGTTGTCAGTTTGGCGGTTTGCTTCTTCGTGATGCGCCGGGAACGGTAGCGTCCCGATGTGCGCATCTCCTTTTCGTCAAGTTGTTTCAGGCTTTCCGCCCTTTGCGGGGCTTGGCCGGTTTCTTCTGTTCTTCTTCCACCATCTTGAGGCATTCCTCCAGGGTGAGTTCAGCTGCCCTGTCGGCATCCTTCTTGGGTATCTTGTAGTTCTTGCCGTCGTAGGCGATGTAGGGTCCCCAGCGTCCGGCGCGGATTTCGAGTTTGGGCTCTTCGGCAAACTGTTTGAGATGGCTCTTCTCCTCGGCCTCGCGCTTTTCGCGGATGAGTTCGGCGGCACGTTCGAGGGTGATTTCCATGGGGTCCTCGCCTTTGGGTATGGAAACGAAGAGCTTGCCCACCTGCACATACGGCCCGAAGCGTCCGGCATTCGCCTTGACGGGCTGTCCGTCTATTTCGCCGAGCGTACGGGGCAGTTTGAAGAGGTCGAGTGCCTCATCGAGCGTGATGGTTTCGATGCTCTGGCCGGGAGCCAGGTTGGCGAAAAGGGGTTTCTCCGTGTCGGAGGGCTGTCCCATCTGCACCATGGGGCCGAAGCGACCTATCTTCACGCTCACCGTCTTGCCGGTCTTGGGGTCGGTGCCGAGTTCGCGTTCGCCCACGCGGCGTTCGGTGCGTTCGTTGAGCGTGCGCTCCACCTGCGGCTCGAAATCATGGTAGAACTTGCTCAGCATGAGCGTCCAGTTCTTCTTTCCTTCGGCCACCTCGTCAAATTCCTTCTCCACGTTGGCCGTGAAGTTGTAGTCCATGATTTCGGGGAAATATTCCATGAGGAAATCGTTCACCACGAGACCGGTGTCGGTGGGGATGAGCTTTCCCTTGTCGCTGCCCACCGTCTCGGTGTGCTCTTCGGTGCGTACGCCCTGCGGCGTGAGGGTGAGCTGCCTGTACGGGCGGGGTGTGCCCTCCTTGTCGCCTTTCTCAACGTACTGCCGCTGCTGTATGGTGGAGATGGTGGGAGCGTAGGTGGAGGGACGGCCTATGCCCAGCTCCTCCAGTTTGTGGACGAGGGATGCCTCGGTGTAACGCGGCGGGGCGGCGGTGAAGCGTTGGCGGGCGGTCAGTTCGGGACGGGCCAGTTCCTGCCCCTCGGTCAGCGGGGGCAACAGGCTGCTTTCGGCCTGGCCGTTGGGTTCGGCCTGTTCGTCGCCACGGCTCTCGCTGTAGACGCGCAGGAAACCGTCGAAGCGGACCACTTCGCCGGTGGCCTGGAACTGTTCGGGACGGGTGCTCACGGCGATGGCCACCGTGGTGCGCTCGAGCTGGGCATCGGCCATCTGGCAGGCCAGGGTGCGCTTCCATATCAGCTCGTAAAGGCGTTGTTCCTGCGGGGTGCCGCTGATGTGCTGCCGGGCCATGTCGGTGGGACGTATGGCCTCGTGTGCCTCCTGCGCTCCTTTGGTATGGGTGTGGTAGGTGCGGCGGTGGTGGTAGTTGCCGCCCATCAATTTCTCAATGACGGGGCCGCAGCTGTTCAGGCACAGGTCCGAAAGGTTCATGGAGTCGGTACGCATATAGGTAATCAATCCCGATTCGTACAGACTCTGGGCCACGCGCATGGTGAGTGCCACGGGAAATCCCAATTTGCGGGCGGCCTCCTGCTGGAGGGTGGATGTGGTGAAGGGGGGAGCCGGGGTACGGCGCGTGGGACGTGTGGTGATGTGGTCAATGCGGAAGGTGGCTTCCTGACAGTCGGCCAGGAATGCCTCGGCCTCGGCCTGTGTGGCGAAACGCTTGCCCAATTCTGCCTTCAGCCGGGCGTTCCCCGATGCCTGGGGCACGTCAAATTGGGCGGTGACGCGGTAGCTTTCCTCTGTCTTGAAGTTCTGTATTTCTCTCTCACGCTCTACTATCAGCCTTACGGCAACGCTCTGCACGCGGCCTGCCGAAAGATTGGGCCGCACCTTGCGCCACAGTACGGGAGAGAGTTTGAAACCCACCAGACGGTCGAGCACGCGGCGGGCCTGCTGGGCATCGACGAGGTTGAGGTCGATGTGACGCGGATGGGCTATGGCTGCCTGAATGGCGGGCTTGGTGATTTCGTGGAACACGATGCGCCGTGTTTCCTTGGGGTCGAGCCCGAGCACCTCGGCCAGGTGCCAGGAGATGGCTTCTCCCTCACGGTCTTCATCGGACGCGAGCCATACGGCCTCCGCCTGCCGGGCATGGGTCCGGAGCTCGCTCACCACGTGCTTCTTGTCGGCCGGAATTTCATATTGGGGTTCGAACGTGTCGAGGTCCACGCCAAAGTTCTTTTTCTTCAGGTCGCGGATGTGCCCGTAGCTGGACATCACCTTGAAGTCGGCACCAAGGAATTTCTCGATGGTCTTTGCTTTGGCGGGAGACTCTACTATGACTAAGTTCTTTTGCATAGGGTTTCAAAAATTTGGCTGCAAAAGTAGGAAAAAAAAACAAAAACGATGGAAATGCCCGAAAAAGTGCAAATGGCCCGGTTTGCCGCGTCAATCTTCGGCAAATGGCAGCTGCGCTTCGCCCAGTCCGCCGAAACTGCGGCGGTGGTAGGGGGTGAGTCCGTGGGAAAGGATGCCTTCGCGGTGGAGCTTGGTGGGATAACCGGCGTTGCGGTCCCAGCCGTACCAGGGGTATTGCCCGTGAAGGTGGAGCATGTAGTCGTCGCGGCAGGTCTTGGCAAGGATGGAGGCGGCGGCAATGGAAAGGTACTTGCCGTCGCCTTTCACGATGGTGGTGTGGGGCACGTCGCCGTAGGGCTTGAAGCGGTTTCCGTCCACAATGACGTAACCGGGCCGCAGGGTGAGGCGGTCCAAGGCGCGGTGCATGGCCAGAATGGAGGCATTGAGGAT
>SFQP01000133.1 GCA_004562975.1 bacterium | reverse complement strand
GCAGCCGGAATCTGCCTCAGATTGAAAAGCTCCGGCACGATAGAGAACTGCTACGTAGTGGGCAATTTCATCTTCGAGGGGCGAACCGTGGACGGACAAGAGCCGGGTATAACTTCTCACCACTCTGTATATGCAGATTTGGGAGGCATAGTGCATTATAGCTTCGGCGGAACCATTCGCAACTGCTATGCGGTGACCAATCACGAGGTAGACGGCGAGGTAGACGTCTGGAAAAACCCTAATTCTGACTACATCAGAACCGTCGGCTTGGTTTACTATTTACACTCGGGCACCACAACCATCGACAACTGCCGCTACTACAATCCCCAAGTGAGCCAGCCTGTCAAGTTTAACGAGAACGGCACCGACCTCTCCACAGCCACCAGCGTGGCATCGGAAGCCGAACTCGCCAAATACTTTAATGCCGCTCCGTGGAAGCGTGGCTACTATCGCCCTGTGCTCGAAGGAACGAAAATCTACGCTGCCACCACGCCCGAAGGCAACGCGACCTATCTCGACGCCATCCCCACCGAGCCCACGCAGCACAACTATTTCCTCAAGGTGAACCTCAGCCCGTCGGACTTCAACAGCGACTTCCTGGAGAAGTTCCAGGGCGTGGCCTTCTACTCCTCCTCGCAAAACTCCGACTACCTGCTCAACTGGAACATCGACCCCGAGGCCGACTGGCAATACGTGCCCACCGAGGACGCAACGGTGAAAGGCCGCGCGTCCCTGACGCTCCAACGCAGCAAGAGCAACAACGGAAACGGCTGGTTCTGGCTCTGCCTGCCCGGCGAAGTGTATCTCAGCGACCTGCCCACAGGAAGCAAAGTCTACGTGCTGGGCGCGGTGAACGAATCGGCCCATGTGGCAAACATGGTGGAGGTGAAAACCATTCCCGCCGGTGTGCCCTTCCTTCTCTATCTGCCCGAAAAGGTCACCGTGTCAAAAACCGACTCGAACGGCAAGACGACCACCACGGAGCAGACGGTGGAGAACGTGCCCCTCATCATGGAGGGGGAGTTCGTCACTGCCACCTCTCGCTCTGCAAAAAACAGTGCGCTCTGGGGCACAGGCAACTTCAAGGGCAAAACGCTGGAAAACGTGTGCAACACCCTGAACGAGAAGACCGACGGCGAAAACCCCACGCGCACCGCTGTCTTTGCCTCCTCGGCCGAGGTGAAGCCCTTTGCCGCCTACATCAACTACACCGCTAACGTGGAACTCGCCGACTACCTGCTCCTCGACGAAAACGACCCGAGGTTAAACGACCTCATCACCAGCAACGACGGAAAGACGGTGCGCGTGAAGCTGCTGCGCAAGCTCAAGGCCGGACAGTGGAACACCCTCTGCCTGCCTTTCAAGGCCAAGGGTGAACAAATCAAAACCATGTTTGGCGAGAACACCGTGGTGAACTACTACTATTATTATAGCAATCACCAGGACGGCACGATGACGATTGAGTTTAAGAATTTCGACTTTGGCTCCTTTGAGGTGGGTGGTGTTACACACTATTTACAAGATAGCCATATCGGCTGCCCCTACCTCATCAAGCCCGAGAAGGTACAGGAGAACGGAATCTACGACTTTGGAGAAGTCACGATTTCCACTTCGCTCAATAAGAATTTTCATGAAAGACACCCAGATGAAAGCTACTTCCGGGGAACCTTCGCTCCTACCGAACTGCGGAGTACTGAAGACAGATACACCTACTTCATCCAGGGCGACCACATCTACTTCATCCCCCTGTCCGAAATGGTGCCCATGCTCGGCTTCCGCGGCTACTTCAACTTCCCAGTCAGCCTGCTGGGTTGGGACTCTTCGTCCGCAGCGCCGGTACAAGAGTTTATCATCCAGTACGGCGACGGCACCACCACCCGCATCAAGCCCGAACCCCTCGCACCATCGGCCGAGAAGCCTGCCGCCGTCTACGACCTGCAGGGCCGCCGACTCGCACATCCCGGCGCAAAGGGCGTTTACATCATAGGAAACAAGAAAATCATCAAATAAACGAAATCATGAGAAAGCAGTATATACAACCAGCTTCGACAGCTGTACAGTTCACTCCCGCCACCCTGTTAGCCGAAAGTGGTGGCACGTCTTCCCCTAAAATGACCGGCACCACTTCGGGCGGTTCGGGCTCCTCCCTCATTTGGGGCGGCTCGACGAGTGACAAAGAAAACAAGGACATCAACTGGAACCCCGACTAAGAAGCCAACGGAAACGGACCAAACTGTTCCCTTGCCCCGGGAAACACGAAGCAAGGGGCGAAAGTAATCATGAATATTTCATCTCAAAAACATATCACTTAAATTACTAATGTATAGGCAGTCTTACCCAAAGCCAACGGGGAATACACCGCCACAAACTGACGAGTAACCTATACCTCCAATCGATGGTTATAATCGCCTTTCCCTGATGGAGCGCATCCACAATTTGCCGCGCCACCCGTGCGGCATCTAACTGCATCGGATAGGAGCGTCCGTCGTCTATGAGCGGTGTGCGAACAAATCCCGGACGGATGTCGTGGAGTGTGATGTGGCGGATATGCTGCATACGGCGCAACTGCTCCAGACATTCCATGTAATGGTTGACAAATCGCTTCGTGGCACTGTAAGCCGGTGCGGCTCCTAAGCCTTTGGTGCCGGCAATGCTGCTGATGACCGCCAACTGCACGGGTTGTTCGGTTCGTTGCACGCAGCAATGCCACACTGCTGTCATCATGCGGCAGAATCCCACCGCATTCGTTTCAACGGTGAGGAGTTCCTTCGCAGGGTCGAGCCCGGGGTTTTGCCACCCCACGCCGGAGGAATGGAAGTAAAGGTTTATACCACCAAGAAAGTCAATCAATTCAATGAGTTGGCGGGGTGCTTCTGCTGAAGTAATGTCAATCTGCCTGCACGCCACGATGCCCTCTGCAGCCTGCTTCATTTCCTGTAGCCGCTGCTCATTCCTGCCACATACAGCCACACGCCAGCCTCTGCGAACCAGTTCTAATGCCACCTCGCGCCCAATACCCGACGTGCCACCCATAACCACGGCCGTCTGTGGGCGTGTTTGCATCAGTGATACTTTATTTCTCATAATAGGTTTAGGCTCCTTCCCTTATTTTCAATAACAAAACTCAGTGAATAGAAAGCAAAAAGCAAATGAATGGAAAAGAATATGTTCCACGCATTTGCTTTTTGTTACCGCCGGAAGCGGTATGTACAACATGTCGAATTTTTAATATTCATCCTCGTTGAAAAGGAAGTCTTCCTTCGTGGGATAGTCAGGCCATACGTCTTCGATGGTTTCATATATCTCACCCTCGTCTTCCAGTTCCTGCAAGTTTTCCACCACTTCCATAGGTGCGCCGGAACGCATGGCGTAGTCAATGAGTTCGTCCTTGCTGGCGGGCCAGGGTGCGTCTTCGAGCTTCGAGGCCAATTCCAATGTCCAATACATAGTCTTGATCTATTTTAGTGATTTAAAGTTTGCGTTTGTTGGATGGGAAAGTATGTTGGGCAAATCCGCCTTTCCGCTTATTGGGTGGGCAAAAATACGCTTTTTCCTGAAAATCCATACAGTTGCTTACATTTTTCTTTCTTCCACACCGTGCAAATGAGAAGGAGCGACCGTTCGGCGCGACGGCAAACGGCACGGGCTATGTGGGCATGGGCTGCTGTGGGATGGCCGCCGGGCAGAATAAATCCGCTGAAACGGCTCGTCGGCATTCCGTCAATGGCTTGCTCCAACCGGTGTGTGAGTTCCGACAGGGGCTGATGCGGTATGTCATACGGACTTCCGGCTACCCAAGCCCCCACACAAAACAGGACACGCTGCACTGCAGTGAGCAATGCGCGGTCTTCGTCCGTTTCGGATAGCTCTTTATGTTGCAAAAGGGCATGAAGTAATCCCAATGTGGCGTTAAGTTCGTCCAAATCGCCCAGACACACCACCCGTGGGTGGTTTTTGGAAACACGTTGGCCATCTGCCAAATCGGTTTCGCCGTTGTCGCCTTTTTTGGTGTAGAGATTGTTCAATTTAATAATATCAAAGGTAATTCACTACGTAGTGCTGCCGTTGCAGTTCGGGACGGCAGCAAATGACTCCCCAGTCGTAAAGGTCGAAACTCACCTGTGCAGCGGGCTGTTGCAGGAGTTGTTGCCATGCCTTGCGACTTTCTGCACTTCCACCTATGCCGTAAAGTAGCAACATACCGCCGGGGCTGACTTTTTCCAGCAGTTCTACGGCTCGGTGCTCCCACCCCTTCATCGCCACAACCAAGTCTGCCGAACAGCCTTCAGCCGTCCATTTCGTATGGCGGCTCCCGGCTCGCATACACGCCATCTCCACACTCTGCGGCCCTAAACCCACGACCACAGCCTGTACAGGGCGAACGTAGTTGGCCAACCGCAACAGCAGGCGGCAATCCTTGCGCCGCAAAGGGGTGAGTCCGCTGCGCCGAGCCTGCTGCCAGAGCCTATCCAACTCCGGATAG
>SFQP01000132.1 GCA_004562975.1 bacterium | reverse complement strand
CCACCCTATCACAGGTGCCGAAGCAAGGCGGCTCTCCGTGGCGGCATATTCCGCCAACGTGGTCTGCAGGTTGCGCGCAATGGCCTGACTGGAGTAGGTGGCTCCACTCACCCCGTCCACCTGCAGCTTGGCTCCCTCCTCCGCAGTCTTGCCGTTCCACGCCGGAACGAGTCCCTGCCACGCCCGGGCAAAGAAGTCGGACGTTTCGGCATTGTCGGCTGCTGCGGCAGCAACCACCTTGCCTTCCACACCTATATATATATATAATGGAGTGGGTCCGGCAAATCCTTTGATGTCGGGGGCATAGGGCGCGCTGCTCAGCACAATCCCCAACGCTTCGCCTTCCGCATCTCTGACCTGCCACGAGGCAGAGTCGCGCGGCGTGAGCTTGACCTCCCTGGCCGGTAGTCCGAGCTGTGCCAATTCCGCCTCGCCGGGAGCGGCATATGCCGTTTGTCCGGCCTGCGGCTGCAAGTCAGCAGTACCGATGTCGTGTCCCAACAAACGGCCCGACCACACGGCGGTGGCACAAAGCAACAGGAATATCACCAGCAACGAGAGCAAGTGTTCCAGTAGGGACTGAATGAATGAGCGGTTCATGAGATAATGAGTTAATTGATAATGTACTGAAGTATTGGATGTGAAGAACTTCTGAGGTGATGATATGCCTTTCCACAAGTCCGGGAGTTGTGCGGACAAGTCCGGGACTTGTTTTGCCAACTCAAGGACTTGTGCGGACAAGTCGCCGGGTTGTGATGAGGACTTCACGCTTTCTCTGGCCTGACAAGCGAGGCGGTTCTGTCACGCTGAATATGCCGCCATCTGTTTTGAAGATGCCCGTTACGCGCGCGTATATACGTATTTATTTCCCCGAAAAAGCATTCACATCCTTCACACAGAGCGTGTTTCCTTCTGATTTTCAAGGTCTTTTGTGTGAAGGGTTGGTTTTTAAAGCATTCACACGGGCGGTAAATGCCCGTAATGGGCGGAGAAAGCAAACCTTCACACAGGGAAACCGCCTCAAAATCAGGAAGTAAGCGATAGAAACATGAACGCGCGGCGTGAATATTTGAAAAGACAATGCTTCATACGCTTTTCCGTTGGAAATCAGCAGGAAACAGTCATTGCTTGAAGGATTGAATGATTTTTTTGAGGATAAAATTGCGTATAGAGTAGCGTGAACAGGTGGACTGTAAATGGTGAATGGCTCCGTGACCGTTTTGCAGGTGTTGCCCTACTCCCGGAATCGAAGCGACCATCACCTGATGACCTTCAACTTTGGATAAGATTGACTTTGTCTTCCTCCTTCGCGCCTCAGCATAGCCTAAGTAAGTTTAGCCCTGCATTCGGTTTGTCATCGGTCGTAGACCTAATCATTCAACAGACTATATCCTCACCCTGCCCCTTCCCGGCAAAAGTCGAAGCACTCGAACACCTCCTCCTGCGTGAGGTGCTGGTTGAGGCGGATGTCGCCGATGCCGGCCAGAAGGGTAAAGTTGATTTCGCCACCCACGTTCTTCTTGTCGTGCAGCATGAAGCGATAAAGTGCCTCGTAATCCTTGCACGTAAAGGCAAAGGTGCCGTAGTGTTCGCGGATGAAGGCCACCGTCTGGCGCATCACCTCTTGCGGGAAGCCCGTGTGTGCCGCGCTCAGGAAGAGTTCGCAGAGCAGTCCCCAGGCCACGGCATAGCCATGCAGCACCGGCCTTTCCTGTTCCAGTGCCAGACTTTCAAAGGCGTGGCCCACGGTGTGTCCCAGGTTCAACGCCTTGCGCAGCCCGTGCTCATGCGGGTCTACGGTCACGATGCGCTGTTTCGTGGCGATGCTCTGCGCCACCAAATCCTGCAAACGGGCATAGTCCGGTGCGCCCAAGTCGAACTGCAGATGTTCCGCCCACATCGTGCGACTTTCCAGCAACGCGTGCTTCAGCATCTCGGCATAGCCCGAGCACAGGTTCTCATGGTCGAGCGTGCGGAGGAACTCCGTGTCGACTATCACCGCGTCGGCCTCGCAGAAACTGCCCACTTCGTTCTTCAGCCCATTGAAGTTGATACCCGTTTTGCCGCCTACAGCCGCGTCGACCATGGCCAGCAGCGTGGTGGGGATGTTGACGAAGCGGATGCCGCGTTTGAATGTCGCTGCCGCAAAGCCCCCCAAGTCCGTCACCATGCCACCGCCCAGGTTGATGAGCAGCGAGTGGCGCGATGCCCCGCCGTTGGAGAGCGATTGCCACACGTGCATCAGGCTCTCCGGCGTCTTGTGCGTATCGGTGGCACCGATAACGATGGGTTGCGCGCCGCCGGGTAAATCAGCTGTTTCGAGCAGCCGGGGCAGGCACAGCCGGTGCGTGGTTTCGTCTGTCAGTATGAAGGTACGGTCTGGACGGATGTCTGCCATGAGCCGTTGCAGTTCGGCGACCGGGTGGTGGGTAAAGCAAATCTGTTGCATGGCTCTCACGAATTAGTCTTTTTCTTGCGCCTCGAAGGCTTCGATAGCCTGACGGTAAGCGGCGGGAATGTCCGCCGACTCCTGCGTCTTCAGGTTGAAGCACACCATGACGGTGGAGCACTGGCATACGGTCTGTCCCGTGCGGCTGTTCACCGCCCGCTGCTGCAGCGTGAAGCTCTTGTGTCCCAAGTGGGCCACCCGCGTTTCTATCACGATGTCATCGCCATAGAAAATGGGCAATATGAAGTCCGCCTGAATATTGGCAATGACGGGCACCACCTCGGCGGCGCGGAAGTCCACCCGCAGCACTTTGCGCAGGTATTCCTCCTTGCCCAGGTCGTAGTAGGCGAAATAAGCGTTGTTGTTTACGTGACCGTAGCTGTCTACGTCGTTGAACCGTATCTGTACGGGCAGGCTGTGGTGAAACCTCACAGCCTTCTCTTCGTTGTTGTTTATCATATTGTTTTCTTGAAGTCAGATAATCAGGTCTTTGGCCAGTGTGGCCATGCGCCAACGGTCCGGCACGGTTGTCAGCGTCTCCTCGTCGATGCGGCAAAGTTCGCGCAGGGCATAGATGCGCTGCTCCTCGTCCGTTCCCTGCCGCTCGAGCAAACGGAACAGGTGGTTGCGGGCATCCATTATCTGCACGGCATCGGGGTTATAGTCGGCTGGTTCGGTGCCGTTCCGCAGTGCCGCGCTGACAAAGGCTTCTAAAGCGTCGACAAAGTCGCGTCGTTCGTCAAACATAGGAAAGAAGTTCAGCAAGGTCGGCGAAGCCTGTCTGGAGACTTATGCCGGGTAGGTTAATCAGTTGTACAAGGAAAAAACTTGCGGTCTCCTTCGTTGTCTCACCGTGAAGGAGGCGTAAGATGGCTTGCAAAAGTAACGATTGCCCACAAGAATGCCCACAGCAAGGGCTTATTTTTTATGGGTGACAATGATTGTTTCCTTGCAGGAATGCCTCATGTCTTCATGCTGGAAGCCGCTGCAACCGTAGCCGTTTCACTGAACGCTGCTTCTGCTGCGCCGAAGTCCGGCACATCATCCACATACGAAACGTCCGGCGATACCCCGTAGTGGCGGTATCGTCGGACGTTTGGTTAATCGGCACCTGTCAAAGGTGTCAGGTGCGGCTTGTCATGGACGGGTATCAGCGGTTTACCACTTTCTGAACCGTGCCATCGGACAGGCGGATGAGCTGTACGCCCTTGGTTGCCTCGGTCACGGGACGCTTCAGGCGGACACAGTTGTCCACCTCGCGATTGGCGTAGCTGTAGCCGTAATTGTAGATAAAGGCAAGCACTTCCATGTTGTCCTTGTTCCAGCCATCCTCCAAGTCAAAGGTATAGGTGTAGCTGAAATCGTTGCCGTCCCAGTTGACCGGACTGCCCCATGAGGAGTTGTACTGACGTTTCACGTGCTGATGGTAAAATTCGCCACCGGAACCGTTCTGATTACGCGTGTAGATGTCGTTTTCCAGCAAGTACACGTTGAGATAGGGGTTGTCCGTGGTGTAGTTGGAATTTTTGCGCGCACCGACAGTCACCGTCACGCTCGTGCTGTCTGCATTGTAGGCCAGTGCAAGATCCAGCATTACGTCGGCAC
>SFQP01000131.1 GCA_004562975.1 bacterium | reverse complement strand
GGGAGAGCCGATTTCCTCTTCCCCTTCCAGGATGAACTTCACGTTGTGGCGCAGCAGGCCGTGCGCCACCAAGTATTCAAAGGCTTTGAGCTGCACGAAACTCTGTCCTTTGTCGTCGTCGGCACCGCGTGCATAGATGCGTCCGTCGCGCACTTCGGGTTCAAAGGGCTGCGAAGCCCACTTTTCGAGCGGTGCCACGGGCATCACGTCGTAGTGGCCGTACACCAACACGGTAGGTGCGTCATCGTCCACTTTCTTTTCGGCAAAGACCAGCGGATTACCCTCCGAAGGCATCACTTCGGCGTGATCCGCTCCGGCTGCCAGCAGCAGTTCGCGCCACCGTTCGGCGCAGCGCAGGCAGTCGGCGTGGTGTTCGGGCTCCGCGCTGATGCTCGGGATGCGGAGCAGGGAAAAAAGTTCTTCGAGGAAACGCTCCTCATTGTTTTGGAGAAATCGGGAAAGCATGGGATTAGAATTTTGAAAGGCTAAAGGAAACTATGAGATACTATAGCAATCTATCGAAACTATAGCCATCTATTGAAAGCTATAAACTATCCGCAGCACATTGTCCGAAACCTGCGCTCCGCCCACCAGCACCGTGTAACGCACTTCAAACGTGCCGCCTTGCGGCGTGGACTGAAAGCTGAGGGAATGGGTAAAGATGCTGAGGTCCAGCGTACCGACGGAAGTGGCATAGAAACACGGTTGCAATTTGCCCTCGACAAAGGTGAAGCGGGCACGCGTGTTGCCCTGCCGTTTCAGGTCGGCCAATCCGTCCGTAATCAGCAGGTGCGCCGTGCCGTCGTTGTCTGGCTCGGCATAACGCAGCATCACATCGTTGCCCTCGGTGATGCAAGCGCCGTAGCACTCCGAACGGATTTCGTCTGCGCCGTTCTCGCCCATGGCCTGTAAGCAGGTTGTGATATAAACTTTGTGTAGCATAAAGAATCTATTTCCGGGTGATGATGGTTTTCTCCGTCCGCTGCCCCACCCTTTTCAAGTAAACGCCGGGCGCGAGCGGACGACGGATGCGTTGGCCGGCCAAGGTGTACCACGCTGCGGGCAATGCCTCGTCGGGCAGCCGGACATCGTCAATGCCTTCGGGCACGGGCATCGTGAAGTCAAGTGTTTGAACGATGGGCCAGCGGCGACGCACCCTCAGCTTGTAGTGGCGGCCGGGAACGAGCGAGGTGAACTGCACCGTATCGGTCAAGGTGGCCGCCGGCTCGAGGTAAATCCAATGTTGCTTGATGCAGCTGTCGCAGCTGGCCACGTCAAGCAGGTCGTACTCAAAGCTCTGCGCGGCGCGGTCCGTGGCCGAAGGATTTGAGTGCGGTATCAGCAGGCGTGCCGTACCAGCGGCAGGAAACTCCACCTGCGGCTCGCCGGTTTCAATCGCCGCTGTACCTCCCTGAGCGATGTCAAGCTGCAGACTGTCGAGCGTCAGCACGCCGTCGGGGGTGATGTAAAGCCACTGCCGTCCGCTCCGTTTGAACTGCAGGTGAACGCTCAGCGTGTCACGTTCGCCGGCTTCGAGCGTACGCCCTGTGAAGGCCAGCCAGTCGCCTTGTTCATAGCGTGCCGTATCGGTTTCTGACCCCAGCACCAGGGCAAACGGTGTGGTGAGGGCCTGATCGCTTTCGTTGCGCACGTCAAGCATCAGCTGCGTATGGCAACCTGTCACCGGCTCCTGCATGGTCCATGCGCCGAGCACGCGGATTTCGCGTCCTGTGCGCTCCAGCGTGTCGGGCGGACAGATGCCGGGCACGGAATCGGGGCAAACGGCAATGGCCTCCTGGTTGCAGAAAAAGCCATTCTCCACAAACTCGTCCCAACGCTCGTCCTCGGGCTGGAAATGCGCCAGCACGTCCAAGCGGAAATAGCCGTCGAAGTCGCCGCCGTAGCCCCAGTTCACGTGGAACATCCCCTTGTCGTCCAGTCCGTCGAGCACAAAGGCGTGTCCCCCGGTGCGCATCAGCGACCCGGCATAGTACACCGGCCGGCCTTGCATAATTTCCGCTGCGATGTAATTCCAATAGGCAGCCGGGGCATATTGGTAACTGTCCAGATGGTGCACATACTTCAGACCGAAAGCCCTTTGCAACGGTTCGACCAGACGCAAAGAAGCCGCGCCGCTCTCGCCCACCCCCCAGTTCATCCGGCAGGCCACGCCCAACCAGTATGACAGCCGAGCCACGGCATCCGTTTCCTCTGCCGTGGCGGGAGTGTTGTCATAATTGTCCAGCACCCAACGGGTGTCGACCCTTTCGCCGGGTATCACGTCGGGGATCTGGTAATGCGCATTGCTCCAGCCGTGAAGCGTATCTTGCAGCACATATTCGCGGCGGTAGTAGGTCAGAATCTGCTCCATCGCCGTAGCCACGCAGCCCACCACGCAGCGCGTGGTGCTGAGTGTGCTGTCAGAATAGAGGTAATAAGGACAATCATTGTTGTAGGGTGCTTTCTGGTGACGTACGGTGGTCAGCAGCGGCTCCACGGCTTTCCAACTGCTGCCCTGCGGCGGATAAGCCGCACGGCCTGCGGCAGCATGTCCCAACATGGCCTCCAAAGGAGGCGGCAGGGCTCCGCTGTCTGCCGCCGTTCCGTAGCCCAACACCTCGGTTTCTGTTTCGGAGGAGGCTATCAGCACAAAACGGCCGCCTTGGGCAAACAAAAAGGCACGGGGTGTTTCGTGGAGCAGACGCAACGACCCACGGGTTGGCGTGCTGACCGTGGGCGCGCCATGTTGCACAAACCAAGCCTGCGCCTTACTTCTTGCATCGGCTTCGCTCACCGTCTGTGCCGCAACAGTGGCGGCCATGCAGCAGAGTACACCTATTATATATAGGAAATTTTTCATGGCAGGGAAAAATGATGCCGGCTCACATCGGCCGGTCAGGTGATTGACGTGGGCAAAGGTAGGGCAATTTCTCATCATATCTGAAAAACTGCTGCAAAATCCCACGAGACAAGGGAAAATGCCACACCCGAACTATTCTGTCAGAAAAGGCACTCACAAAATCCAAAAATCCATAGCCGGATGTCAGCTATGCGAAAAAGCGGAAAAACAATAGCGGATAATTATTTTTTTATACTTTTGCAACATCTCGAACGAATAACCTGTCTATCCATGAACCGAATCGTTTCTCTTACTTCAGGACTGGCTTTATGTGTCTGCTTGGCTCTGCCCCTGCCCACGCAAGCCCAATCTGACGAACTGCTTCCCAAACCGCACGAACTGGTACATGCAGACTGCGAGCCGTTTGCGCTGGGCCGTGCCGTGCAGCTGAACGACCCTACGGACTGCGCCTACCTGCGCCGCGTGCTGACTGGCTACGGCTGCACGCTGAGCGAAACTGCAGAGGCGCAGGTAACGGTGGAGCTGGTTCCGGAAATACCCGGAGCGTTCAACCATCAGGTAAACCTCTTCCCCGACGAGGCTTACAAACTGGTCATCGCCACGGATGCCATACAAATCCAGGCACTGACACCCACGGGGGTCATCCGGGCGGCGCAGACACTGCAACAGCTGGCCGAAGGCTACGAGGGAACGGCGCAACTGGAAACGCTCTCGATTACGGACTGGCCGGCGTTCAAGGTGCGCGGCTTCATGCACGACGTGGGCCGCTCGTTCCTGAGCATGGAGGAGCTGAAAAACGAAATTGACAAGCTGGCGCGTTTCAAGGTGAACGTGTTCCACTGGCACCTGACGGAGAAACTGGCCTGGCGTTTCGAGGTGAAGGCGTATCCGCAACTAACGGCAAACGAGAACATGACCCGCTACCCGGGACAATACTACACGCAGGACCAGTGCCGCGAGTTGGAGGCTTACGGGGCGTTACGGTCATCCCGGAAATCGACATGCCGGGCCACAGCGATGTGTTCACCAAGGCCATGGGCTTCAATATGCAGACGGATCAGGGCGTGGAAGCTTTGAAACGGATTTTGGACGAGGTGGTGGAGGTTTTCCCCAACGCGCCCTACATCCACATCGGCGGCGACGAGGTGACCATCACTTACCCCGACTTCCTGAAGACAATGGCAGACTATGTGCGCAGCAAGGGAAAGAAAGTGGTGATGTGGAACCGCTTGGTGGCGGGAGCTCCCACCGCCGAACAATGTGACATGACTCAGATGTGGGCCACGGCGGGCAGAGTGGTGACGGGCTTGCCCAACATTGACTGCCGCTATAACTATACGAACCACTTCGACGTGTACGCTGACTTGGTGGGCATCTACAAGAGCAACATCTACTACGAACAGCAGGGCACCGCCGACGTGGCGGGCACCATCAGCGCGGCTTGGAACGACACGAAGACGGCCTCGGAGGAGGACATCGTGCGGCAGAACAACATCTACGCGAACATCCTGGCCTCGGCGGAACGCGCCTGGTACGGCGGCGGAAAGCAGTATGTCGAAGTGGGCGGCACCACGCTGCCCAACGCAGGCGAGGAGTTTGAGGAGTTTGCCGACTTTGAACGCCGCTTCCTTTTCCACAAGGCACACTCGCTGAAAAACGAACCGATTGCCTATGTGAAGCAGACGAACGTGCGCTGGCGCATCACGGAACCGTTCCCGAACAACGGCGACAAGACCCTGGCTCTGCCTCCCGAAACGTGTACCGATGCTGTGCTGCCCCATTTCTTTGAATATGGCGGCAAGACTTACGGCACGCAGGCGGCTACAGGAGCGGGCATCTACCTGAGGCATATATGGCACCCCACCGTGCCCTCGTTCTTTGCTAATCCCGGCGCAAACCAGACGGCGTATGCCTGGACGTATGTGTACTCGCCCAAAGAGCAACAGGCTGGGGCGCAGATTGAATTTTACACGTACAGCCGCTCTGGCAACGAAACGGCTCCTCCTGCAGGGACATGGGACCGCAGGGGCTCCAAAATATGGCTGAACGACGTGGAGATTGCTGCTCCGGAATGGCAACAGCCGGATGCTTCCATTCCGCAGGACAACGCGGAGAAGGGACTGACGAACGAGAACCTGACAGCACGCCCCGTGGTGCAGCTGACACTGAAGGAAGGATGGAACAAGGTGCTGCTGCGACTGCCGCACGTGAACAACGGTGGCACGGGCCGCGACAAGTGGCAGTTTACTTTCGTGCTGACCGACACGGAGGGCAAGAACGCGCTCGAAGGCATCACTTACTCGCCCAACCGCACGCTGGACACGGCTGCCGAGGCGGTGGCGGACGCGCTGGACGAACTGGACACGTACGTGCTCAACCAATGTAAGGATGCGGTGGGCTACTATCCTGCCGCCATAGCCACAGAGGCTTGCACCACGGCCGATGAGGTGCGCGCCACGCTGGAGGAGGACCTGCCGGAAACGGTGCGCCGCGAACAGGCGGCCCGGCTGACGGACGCGCTGGAACAGCTGAAGACGGCGGTGGCTGGTGCGGAGGTGAACCAGCCGAAGACGGGCACGGCAGAAGCTCCTGTATGGTACACGTTCAACACGCCTTACCGCAACAGTCTGTACCCCACCTCCAAAGGGGTGGGACAGGCTCTCATGGGGGAGCAGGCAGCGGGCCGCTCGGCCACGTGGCGGTTCGAAGCGCGCAATGACGGCTCGTTCAACATCGTGAACGCGGCGGACAACCTGTACATCTCGCCGGCTGCGGCGAACAACACGGCACTGACCACCGTGGCCACCGAGCCGGAAGCAGGATGGACAGTGAAGAAAGCGGACGAAACGGGATTTGTCATCATCACCAGCGGCTCGGTGCAGTTCAACCAGACGAACAGCGGCAACGGCTACAAGGTGTTCAACTGG
>SFQP01000130.1 GCA_004562975.1 bacterium | reverse complement strand
CCTCCACTATGCGGTTCTTCTCCGCACGACTGAATTTTGATAATGGCATTGTACTAAAATTTGATGGTTTTTTGGTCAACCTATTTCAGTACAAGACAGCATTTTTACCGCGTTTATCTGCTGATTTTTCGGTTGGTTTTCCGGTGTGAAGGCTTACGCTTTCCACCCTTCACAAGCGTTCACCGCCCGTGTGAATGCTTTGCTGCCCCTGTGAACACTTTGAAATCAAAGCCTTCACACTCGATACCCTTGTAAATCAGAAGAAAACGAGCATTGTGTGAATGGGTGAATACTTTTTTCGGGAAATAAAAAACGTATATACGTACGCGTAAAGAGAGCCTTCACCAAACAGATTAGCGCATTTTTCAGCGTGATTATTCCGCTTCGTCGGCTCAGCCGGACGCGGCGTGAAGTATTCTTCACAAGTAGCCGACTATTTTGCACAAGTCCTTGGGTAGACAAAACAACTCCTGGAGTAGACAAAACAAGTCCAGGACTTGTGGGAGGCAACTCCCTGACTTGTGGGAGAAGCATTTCATGCTCTCTTTTATATGGCTGACGGCCTTGGGGCTTATCTTGCTGAGGCTTCAATGTTTTCGGCATTCTTGAACTTTTACCGGACTGCCATTTTTTTCTAAACGGGGCGTTGACGTGACACTTCGCCGTGACGGAATGACGGCACAGGCTGCGAAGGTTTTCACACAGGCTGCGAAGGTTTTCACACAGGCTGCGAAAATTTTCACACTGGGCTTAGAAAAACCGAAGCCCAACCCCGTTTCCGTGACAACCGTTTGACAAGCTCTGCGTGGTGATGACCCATTCCCTTGCTTTTCCCCTGATAAGAGAATATGGCCCATCGATGCCGGGATAGGTTTATTGTTGGTATAGGAGGCAGCGCAACTTGTCCGACAACTTTCGTGCTCCATCCTGATTGAGGTGGTCGGTATCGAAGAAATCGGCAGCGGTGAAATCTGTATCGGCACGAAAGTCTTTATAGCGCACTTCGGGATGGCTGCGGAGGAAATGGCGAAGATGCAGTTTCATATCCTCCTCTTGGGCGGGCAGGATGGCAGCACGATAGGAGGGGCGCAAGGGCGTAGAAATCAGCCAGAGATGCGCCTGATGGTCTTTGCAGAAAGCTGCAATGTTTTCCAGATGGGCCATTTGCCTATTGGCGGACGAGAAGTCTTCGTATCGGTTGCGCAGGGCGGCAGTTGCGCCATCGTCCCATCCGGTGCTGCGCCGCTCAATGCGATATTCAAGGCCCTGCCCCGTCTTGCTCCACTCCATTTGTGGTGGTTGCCACAGACTCTTGAGTTTTTCGCAAAAGGGTTTGAAGGCTGTGAATTCCCAGTCATAAACACTGCCACGTGCGTGGATGTCGCAGTCCATATAGAGGCGGTAGCGGTTGGCCCAATACCAGCCTGCGCCGTCCTCCAGTTCCTCGTAGAAAGTGAAGTCGGAGATGGGGAGTATCACTATGCGAAGGCTGTCGAAAGGATAATGATGGAGCAGGTAATCGTCGTACTTCAGCGTTTGGGAAACCTGCGCCGCAGAAAAAGCGTTCTCGCCAAGTCGCTCGGGGCAAAGACCATAGTAGGTATGCGAACTGCCCAAGATGAGCACCTCTACCTCGCGGCTGTGGCGACTTAGGTAGGCGTGTTTGTACTTGGCAGGATTGGGCAGTGAGCGCACATATATTTCACCCATTGCCAAGGGCAACAGGAGAAGCAGGGCAAAGAGCGGAAGACACCATTCCGGTGGCAAGGAGTTGAACTTGGAGAAGAGCTTCATCGATGCGACAATCTTAGAATTGGAAATAGATAAACGCGGATTGCGTCCCACCCCAGTAGAAGGTGGCAAAGAGGAGGGCATAGTAAATGGTCCAACGCACACAGCGATACCTCAGCGGGCCTATCTGCGGTAAGTCCAAAGCATGGGCGCGATGGCGTGTGAGCCACTCCACTCCAACGACAAAGACCACAGGGTAGAGCGTGGAAAGGCCGCCGTAGGGGGTGTGGAAATGGAGGTCGGTGACCATGCGGCCCAAATGGCCGAAGGCGGCGGTGAGACTTTCGGAGCGGAAGAACACCCAACCGATGCAGACAAGGGAGAACGATTTCGTTAAGCCAAATGAGTAAAGCAAAACTTGTTTAGCTTTGCCATGGCGAGAAATCGCACTTTTAAGATAGGTACAAAGCATGCGCACCAACCGGCCTATGGATGCCGTCACACGCTGCTGCCGATGTACAACCGCTGCACCATGTGCGCCTCGGGAGTTACGGCTCAGTATGTGGGGCACGAAGCAGCAAGCATGAAACACACCCCAAGCCACAAAGGTCCAAGCAGCACCGTGCCACAAACCGCTGAGCGTGAATACTACAAAGGTATTGCGCAACTGCCGCAAACGGCTGCAGCGCGAACCGCCCAGGGGGAAGTAGACGTATTCGCGAAACCACTCCATAAGCGAGGTGTGCCACCGACGCCAGAAGGTGGGAATGTCGGTGGCGAAGTAGGGCAGAGCGAAGTTGCGCGAGAGGCGGATGCCGAAGAGCCGCGCTGTACCGACGGCAATGTCGGAATAGCCCGAGAAATCGCCGTATATTTGGAAGGCGAAAAGCAATGTGCCCAACATGAGGTCGGTACCGTCGCTTTGGGGATTGGCATAAATAGCCTGCACCACGGGGGCCACACGGTCGGCCAGCAGCATCTTCTTTACGAACCCCCACAGCAAGAGGCGAAGTCCGTCCACAAATTGGGCATAGCCAACGCTGCGCGGTGCCTGCATCTGCGGCAGCAGATGCTGCGCCTTCTCTATCGGGCCAGCAACAAGTTGAGGGAAGAAACAGACAAAGGCAGCGAAAGCCACGGCATCGCGACAGGCGGGGATTTTTCGGCGATAGACATCAACGACGTAGCTCAGTATCTGGAATGTATAGAAACTAATGCCCACGGGCAGGACAATGCGGAGCGTGGGGAGGTCAGACCTAAAGCCCAAAGTGTGCAAGAGCCGGGCGAAATTGTCGGCAAAGAAACCGTAATACTTGAACCAACCTAAAACGCCCACGCACAGCACTACTGTGGCGATGCAGACCGCTCGTTCAAGCCTTGGCTGCCTACGTGTCACCTCCAGCAGGCAACCACCAGCAAATCCTAAGGCTGTCATACCGAGGATAAGGCTTAGGAAGCGCACGTCCCACCATGCATAGAATACGTAGCTGGCCAGGACCAACAGCACGTTCTGCAACGACAGACACCGGGCTGATAGTCGATAGAGCAGCAAAACGCAAGGCAGGAAAATCAGATATTCGTAGGAATTAAAGAGCATGTTATGGTTAGGGCTTATATAGGTGCAATGTACTAAACTGATTATTTGACTTGGTGGAGCCTCAGTTCGTGAATGTCTGGGGTGTGATTGCTGAAAAGAAAACGAGGGTGCGCCAATTATGACACACCCTCGGCATTATGGATTGTTTAAAGCATACTGGAGTTCAGCAGCATTGGTAGTCGGCCACATCGGCAGGCGTGAGGTTCATCACGAACGTGTGGTGGCGGGCAATCTCAGCCTCGGCATGGTTGGCATAGACCCGTACGCTCTTGCCGAAGAGTTCGGCGTTGGCCGTGGCGTTGTGGAGCAGGAGGTGGAGCATGATGATGTCGGCTGCCATCTCTACCAAATGGCGGGCGCAAAGGTCGTGGTAGGCGGCGTCGGCGGCTTCCTTCACCCGTGCAACGGCTTCCTCGAACTTGTCGGCCATGAGGTGGGCACGCTGTGCGATACCTGCAACTGCGTGGTGCCCTCGTAGATGGAGGTGATGCGGGCATCGCGGTAGTAACGCTGGATGGGATAGTCCATCATGAAGCCCGAACCGCCATGAATTTGCAGTGCGTCGTACGTGTTCTGGTTGGCATATTCCGAGTTCATTCCCTTGGCCAGCGGGGTGAGGCTGTCGGCGAGCTTGGCGTAGAGCTTCTGCTCCTTGCGCTCCTCGGGGGTGAGCTTGCGTTCGCGGCTGATGTCGTCAAGAGCCTTGTAGATGTCGACATAGCGAGCGCACTGGTAGAGCAGGGCGCGGCCTGCATCGAGCTTGGCCTTCATCAGGGCGAGCATATCGTAGACGGCAGGGAACTGGATGATGGGCTTGCCGAACTGCTCTCGGTCGCGGGCATAGGCAAGGCCTTCGTTGTAGGCAGCTTGGGAAATGCCCACGCTCTGGGCGGCAATGCCGAGGCGCGCGCCGTTCATGAGTGCCATGACATATTTGATGAGTCCCAGCTTGCGGTCGCCGCAAAGTTCGGCCTTGGCGGCGCACGTTCACGCCGCCGTCGCGCTTGTCGTAGATGAACATGGAGAGGCCGCGTCCGTCGGTAGTCCCCTCTTCGGAACGGGCCAGCACGAGGTGAAGATCGGCATCGCCGTTGGTGATGAAGCGCTTCACGCCGTTGAGCCGCCAGCAGCCTGCGGCTTCGTCATAGGTGGCCTTGAGCATTACGCTCTGGAGGTCGGAGCCGGCATCCGGTTCGGTGAGGTCCATTGACATCGTTTCGCCGGCACAGATGCGGGGGATGAAACGGGAGTGCTGGTCCTCGTTGCCAAATTCATAGAGGGTTTCGATGCAGTCCTGCAAGCTCCAGATGTTGCCGAAACCGGCATCGCTGGCTGCC
>SFQP01000129.1 GCA_004562975.1 bacterium | reverse complement strand
GCTTTGGGAAGTAGTCAACGTTCTCAGGAAACGGTAAACCGAAAGCAGAAAATAACGAAAAAAACGGTCAACCAAAATCAGGAAAAGTCACGGTGAAGGGTCAGTGAAGGGTTGGTGAAGGTATGGTGAATGTTGAAGAGTGGTTGTTGGGTGGTGAAACGTGCTTTTTGTGCTGTTTTCACGCTCCCTTCGCGTGCGCTATATACGCATTTTATTCCCTGTAAAAAGCATTCACCCCTTCACCGACCCCTCGTTTTCCATTGATTTTCAGCGGAAACGGTGTGAAGGTTTGGATTTTCAAGCATTCACACTTGTTCCGCTGCAGGTGCTGCGCGGCGGTATAGCCGTGAACGCTCGGTGAATGCTGGTGAACGCTTGGTGAACGCTTGGTGAACGCTCGGTGAACGCTCGGTGAACGCTGGTGAATGCTGGTGAACGCTTGGATTTCCGATCCTTCACACCGTTTTCTGTTGAATTTCATGGAAAAACAAAGGGTGCGTGAAGGGTTGAACCTTTTTTTCGGGGGAAAACTTGCGTTAACGCGCGCGTAAAGGGAGTAGAAAGCTATAGGCAGCTATAGATCACTATAGATATCTATAGAACACTATAGCCTCCTATAGACATCTATAAAAAACTATAGCTATCTATAAAAAACTATAGGTACCTATAATAACCTATAAGTACCTATAGTAAGCTGTCAAAAGAATTCGCGCGTGCGAAAAGGATTACGGATTTTGTTTCCCGCCGATTTCCGGAAGATTCCGGCGTTGGCTATTTCGCCATTTTCCATGTGCCCTGTGCTGTGCGCAGCAGGTACACGCCGGCGGGGAGGTCGGTCTGGTGGAAACGGTTGGCCGGGATACGGGCCACGCGGCGGCCCGTCAAGGTGTAGACATCGGCCATGGTATCGGCGTCAGCCGGGAGGGTGGGCAGCTGGTCGATGCCGGTTTCCTCAGAGGGGAGCACCACGCTCTGCCATGTGCTCCAGGCCGATTCGCCTCCTTCGGCATAAGCTTTCACGCGCCATTCGTAGGTGCCGCCGGGCTTGAGACCGGTGAGCGTATAGCTGTTGGAGTAAACGATGCCAATGGCGCGTGCCGAGGGTTGCATCTCTGTGCCGAGGTTGGGCAGGGGGCCGTCGCCGTTGGGGTCATCGTTCGGCTTGTTACCGTCGTCCACGGGGTCCGGGGCGAAGTCCTCTTCCGTGAATTGACCGTCGTAGATGGCCAAGGTCTTGAGGTACATACGCTTGGTGGGATAAATGCCCACGCGGAAGCGGTTGTCAGCCGGTGCTTCGAGCGTTACGGTGTGCGAGCCGTTGGTCAGGTCCACCACGCGCGAGTCCGTTACGTTGCCGTAGAAGTCCACGATGCGCAGGGTGACGGTCTTGTCCGCCGTTTTCACCTGTTGCTCGTCAAATCGCACCGTGATGAATCCCGTTTCCGACACATCGTAGAGCGGCGAGAGCAGCCAGCCGTAGGTGAAGGTTTCGCTCATGCGCAGTTTGCCGGGGCTGCGGAATAGCTTGTAGCCCGTCCAGCCCGAGCGTCCCATATAGGAGCTGATGGAATTGTCTATGGCCGATGTGCCGTCCTCGGTGAGGTCCAGGTCCTTCTGTGTGAGGTCGTAGCTGTCGCGCAGCTGTTCCTCCGGGTCAATCTTGCCCGTGCGGCGTACCTCCACATCGTATCTTTCAGCCCCTTCCACACTTTCCCAGCGTGCCGTGAAGCCCGTGGTGCTGAGTTCGGTGACCGGCAGGGGAGTCGGTGTTTCGATGTCCACCCCTCCCATGAAGCGGAAGGAGATGAGGCCGCCCTGCTCCGTGATGGCGGTGATGGGCTTGTGCATCCGTTTCACGCCGTCCTTGTTGTTGTTGTACAGCGTGGCGGCCGGGGTGCTCTCGTCCGTCAGTTCCGTATTGCCGCTGATGCCCGGGAACGGGTCGCCGGAGAGGTCGTAGGACGTGGCCGATCGGTAGTTGTCGGCCGGGATGATGGTGCAGCGTTCGTGGGTGCCGTATTGGGATGAGTTCACCGTGTTGTTCCGCCAGGAGGCAGCGTCGTAGTCCACGTGCGTAACCAGCAGTCCGTGGCCGTACAGGTAACTGTCGGTTTTCTTCTGCTGTCGGTTTTCGAGCAGGTAGAACTCGTTCCTGTTTCCGTCATTATATATAATGTATGCTTCGGGGCTGTCCTCCAGGGGCTGCATATTGTCGATGAAGCTGCGGTCGGTCAGTTCCACCGGCTGAAGCCATCCGCTGTACATGCGCTCGTAGGCCGTGTAGCCGCAGGGTGCGTAGCCGTTGTTGAGGTACACACCCTGGTCCATGATGCTCCATACGTTCATGCCGAAGTAGTAGTTGCCATAGTCGTACATGTCGGGCAGTCCGAAGCAGTGGGAAAACTCGTGACAAGCCGTTCCGATGCCGTCCATCTTCGAGCCGGCGCTGCCGTTCAGCTCGGCGGTACAGCCGTAGGTGTTCACCTTCACGCCGTCGAGGCGCAGGGTGTAGCCGGCCGAGGTGAGGTCCCATTCGTGCGGCCAGATGCTGGTGGAGGGGCCGCCCTGTGCCTCGCTGTAGCCGGCATAGATGACAAACACCTGGTCTACCACGCCGTCGCCGTTCCAGTCGTAGTCGGCAAAGTTCACCTCCTCATCGGCCAGCTGGCAGGCTTCCACAACCATCTTGACGGCATTTTGCGCATCGCTGCCCGCATAGTTCTTTCCGTAGGTGGCCATGTTTTCCGAAACCGTGACGGGGCCCACCACGTCGAAGGTGAGGTTCAGCTTTCCGTAGGACTGCTCCTTGAAGTAGTCGTGTACGCTGCAGGCGTTGCCGTTTCCCGTGTAGTTCTCTTGGTTCATCATTTGGTTGAACACCTCGTTGGTGTGTCCGCTGGCCATCTGCACGTCCTGGAAGTTGACGAGGATGATCAGTCCCTTGCGGTCGCCCGTGATGGCGGTGCTTTCGCCCACGGCGCGTGCCGCCGGCGAGCGCAGTGCGGCGTTGGCTTGTGTAGCCCTCATGGCATTGAAGCTGGCGGCTTTCGCGGCGTGGAGCGTCTGCAGGTCGGCCAGCTTCGCGGTGTGCAGGCCGATGAAGTCCGTTTCCTCCGCGCTGCGCAGTGCTGCCTCGTGCGCCATGCGGCCCGTGGAAAACAGCACATTGTCGCGGAGGCAGGCATATTCAAAGCCACCGTTGTCCAGCCGCACCAAGGGTATGCCGTCGAGCGTCTGGAAAAAATGGAACGACTCGTCGCCCGTGAGGACGACGGTCAGCATGGTGCCGTCCGGTTGCCGGAGCGTGACGGGTGTGCGTTTGGCCGGAACGGCCCACAGGCCGCTCGTGAAGCAAAACAGCGTGAGCAGAAGGAATAGTTTCTTGAACATAGGAATATAGATCTGGTTTATCATTCAACAGTCAGGTGCGCAAATATACATCTTTTACGGTTTTATGTTACATTCATACATAAAAATCCTGACCCAAAGAAAAATGTGGTTGCGCCGAAGTCGTTTCAAAAGTTCGCCACTCGTGAATACAAAGTCCTGGACTATTTTTCTAATCGCCGACTTGAAAAATAGTCCAGGACTTTTTGCTGCGTATCAACCGCCGGCAGGCGGAAGGTTTATTTGTTATAATTATCGAGACCCTTCTTCAGGAAATCGACAAACTTGTCCACATCCTCGTCGTAGGAGTAAGAGCTGTTCAGGGGATTGCCTTCGTTGTCAATCAGCACGTAGAAGGGTTGCGCATTGGCTCCGAACTTAGAGCGTTGCAGGTAGCTCCATTTGTCGCCTACGGTGCGCAGCGTGACAGTCTGTCCGTTTTCCTCCACCTCGATGTTTTCGGGCAGCGGGGTCTTCTCGTCCACGTAGAGAGAGATGAGCACATAGTCCTTCATCATGAGGTCGCGCACCTTGGCGTCGTGCCATACGGCCAGCTCCATCTTGCGGCAGTTCACACAGCCGTGGCCGGTGAAGTCCACGATGACCGGTTTGCCCATCTGCTTGGCATAAGCCATG
>SFQP01000128.1 GCA_004562975.1 bacterium | reverse complement strand
TCGGCCATCAGTGCCACCCATCGCGGCGTGACAGTGCTGGAGGGTCAGGGATGGTACACCAAGGAAGAGCGCAAGGTGCTCGTGGTGCTGGCCAAGAAGCGTGAGAGCACCAACATCTTCCGCATCATTCAGAGCATAGACCCGGCGGCATTCGTGTCGCAGTCGAAGGTCATCGGCGTGTTCGGCGAAGGCTTCGACCGCATCAAGGTA
Organism: bacterium; assembly: GCA_004562975.1. Next base: position 4,740 of record SFQP01000128.1, on the reverse strand, counting down.
AAGGCCGAAAAGAAATAAAACAACCATTCAGGAGGAGAGCAGGCTGGCGCGGCAAGTGCCTTGGCTTGCCCTCCTCCGTTTGTTTTCGGAAAAGACGGAGCCGCCGTTTCGCCGTCCGGAGCTGCGGCAAATCATAGCTTCAGCGCAGAGCCGGGTTTGGTTCCCTCTTTCCCACATCCCCCTTCCCCAGACACTTCATGTTAACCCTTGTTCCCCAAGGCGGTTTGTGCAACCGCCTGCGCGTACTCCTGTCCGCCCTTCAGGCACGCACCGAAGGAGCCGGCTCCATCACGGTGGAGTGGGAGCGCAACGCCGAGTGCAAAGCCTGGTTCGAGGACCTTTTCGTGCCCATCGACATGGGCAATTTCCGCGTGGTGCATCGCCGGTGGTGGGCACGTCCCATCACGCGGCGCAATCTGTGGCTTCCGGCATTCGTCCGCCTCTTTCTCGGCTACCGTGTGCAACACGCCAACTATGTTCCTGCCACTCCCGCCGACTTTCTCCGTCTGGCCACGTCGAACCGGCGCGTCTACCTTTCCACCTGCTCCACCCTGTGCCGCTACACCCCCGACTGTCTGGCGCGCTTGCAGCCCCGTCCCGAACTCATGCAGCGCATCGAGCGCATCAAGGCACGCTTCACGCGCAACACCGTCGGCGTACACATCCGCCGCACGGACAATGGCAGCGCACACAGGTGCGGCGCGACACCCTCGACGGTATGCGTGAGGCCGTGGTCGACCTTTGGTGCCTTGCCGCCACGCAGCGCATCATCGGCTCCTACTGGAGCTCTTTCACCGACACGGCAGCCGAATTGCGCCAAATCCCGCTCGAAATCGTTCAAGAGTAACAAATAATCCATATTTTCGCCATGCAAATTGTCTTTGCCACCAACAACGCCCACAAACTTTCTGAAATACGCTCCATTCTCGGCCAGCAAATGGAGATACTCTCGCTCGCCGACATAGGTTGCCACGACGACATTCCCGAAACGGCCGACACCCTGGAGGGAAACGCCCTCATCAAGGCACGTTGGGTGAAGGAACGCTACGGCTTCGACTGCTTTGCCGACGATACCGGCCTCGAAGTGGAGGCTCTCGGCGGCGGGCCGGGTGTGCATACGGCGCGCTATGCCTACCCCGACCGCCACGACCCCGTGGCCAACACCCGCAAACTCCTGGCCGAGCTGCATGACAAGGACAACCGCGCTGCACGCTTCCGCACCGTCATCGCCCTCATCCAGGGCACCGACGAACACCTCTTCGAGGGCATCGTGGAAGGGCATATCACCACCGAGGAGCGCGGAACGGAAGGCTTTGGCTACGACCCCGTCTTTGCCCCTGAAGGCGGGGAAAAAACCTTTGCCGAACTCGGCGTGGAGGCCAAGAACAACATTTCCCACCGCGCCCGTGCCGTGAGGAAACTGGCCGATTTCTTGCTGGCAAAGTAGACCGCAACACCGGAACAGCTGAACAGTAGAACACCCCTTTATTCCTTTATTCATGAAAACCTTCCTCCTTACCCTCTGCCTTTGCTGTTGCACGTGGCTGACGGGGCGTGCCGTAACCGACCCCTCGCTTTGGACACTCCACCTGGCCTACCACGATGCCACTAAGGTCGTCAGTACCGGACAGACCCTTTATGTGCTGATGAACGGCAACCTCTTCGCCTACCATCCCGAAGACCAGTCGGTGGACTTCATCGACAAGCTCGGCGGACTTTCCGACAAGGGCATCAGCTACATAGGGTGGAGCGACACGGAACAGTGCTTGGTCATCCTCTACCAGAACAACAACATCGACCTTTACTATCCCGACGGGACGGTGGTCAATATGCCGCAGGTGAAAAACTACACCGAGAGCACCATCAAGGTGCAAAGCCTCACCGTGAACGGCAACTGGGCCACTGCCACCACGACGGACGGCGTCATCGTGCTCAATCTGTCGGAGGCGGAGGTGAAAGGCTTTTATCGTCTGGGGCAGAACGTGAAAAGTGCCGTGGTCATGGACCGCGAAGTGTACGTGAGCCTGGACCGCAGCATCCTTTGCGGCCAATTGGCCGACAACCTCTACGACCCCTCGCAGTGGACCAAGGCGTACGACCTCACGGCCAATGGCTTTGTGCCCTATGGAGAGGGGACTTTCCTCATGGTGCCCAACGTGGCGGGACTGACCGACAATTATTCCGGCATCTGCTACATGGGTCCGCGTCAGGACGACGGCACCCGCAGCTTCGACCGCGTGAGCTACGTCGCCGTGTCCGATGGCTCCGTCACGGGCAACCACATCCAGTTTGTAGGCAGTGCCCTCTTCCTGACCGTTTCTCCCGACAATCTCCTCAAGGAGCAAAGCCGCATCCCGACGGATGGTATCTGCAAGTCAGTGGCATATACCTCCGACGGTACCTATTGGCTCGTCAATTCCTCGAAGGAGCTGCTTAATGTGAAAGCCGACCTCGAAAACAAACTGCTGGAGGACACGGGCACGAAAATCGGGGGCTACGGGCCGCGACGCGACTACTGCTACAAACTCAGCTTTGCAGGCAACCGCCTGCTCGTGGCCGGCGGACGCATGGACTATACGGCAGGGAAGAACTTTGAGCCTACGGCCATGATTTATGAGGACGGGAAATGGATTTTCTTGCCCGAAAAGGGATTTGCCATGAATGACAACACGACATACCGCAACGTCATGTCGTTCGTCCAGGACCCCGACGACCCTTCTCACCACTTCGTTTCATGCACATCGGGCCTCCTCGAATTCCGCAACTTCGAGTTCGTGAAGCATTATAACCCCTCAAACTCGCCCATCGAAATAGCGCCCGGAGGAAGAAACAACCCCAACTACGCCATCGTCGACGGACTCGCGTTCGACAAGCAGGGAAATCTCTGGATGACAAACTATGAAATGGAAAAGGTTCTCAAGGTGCTGAAGAAGGACGGGACATGGGCTTCGGTCTTTGATGTCAATTTTTCCGAAATATCCACGCCCGAACGCATCATGGTTGACAAGGACAACCGCATCTGGGTCACTTCCCGACGGTCCACTTCCATCCAGTCCGGACTCTTTGCCCTCGACTATGCCGGAACCGTTGACGATACCGCCGACGACCATAGTGTGTTCCGCAGTGCCGCCTACAACGAAGACGGTACCAACTGCAGCATCATCGAAGTGAAGGATATATGCCAGGACCTCACGGGGCAAATTTGGTTCGGATGCTCCTCGGGGGTATATGCCGTCGAAAATCCCGGGAATTGGTTCAACACGACAGGCTTTTTCATCTATCAGCCGAAAGTGCCCCGAAACGACGGCACCAACTATGCCGACTACCTGCTCACGGGCATCAACGTCACCGCGCTGGCCGTGGACCAAGGCAACCGGAAGTGGCTCGGCACGCTCGGATCGGGCGTTTACCTCGTCAGCCCCGACGGCTCTGAAGTGATAGAACATTTCACGGCACAGGATTCGCCCCTCCTTTCCGACAATATCTACTCGCTGGCCATCCACCCCGAAACGGGAGAACTGATGATCGGCACCGACGCAGGACTCTGCGCCTACCGCACACGCATCACACCGACACAAACGCAACTCTCCAAGGACAACATCAAGGTGTACCCCAACCCCGTTCGCCCAGGCTATTCCGGCAGCGTCACCATCGCCGGACTCACCGCAGAGGCCGAGGTGAAGATTGTCAGCGCGGCATCCCAGCTCGTGGCAAGAGGAACGGCCACTGGAGGATCTTTCCTGTGGGATGTGAAAAGCCAAACCACAGGAAAAAGGGTGGCACCTGGTGTCTACTTCATCCTGGTGGCCAATGCCGATGGTTCGGAGAGCGTCGCATCCAAGGTCGTTGTCATCTGATTTTTAGGCTTTTATCCAACCGGAAAAAGCTGATAAGTCATTTGAAACAGGACTTCAGAATACAAAAAATCCTTTTTTGAGGCTTGTGGGTGAAAAAAGTAAAAAAACATTTTGCTAAACCCACAGCCTTACTTTATATTTGCCGCTGAAACTGCGCGTAAAAACTCTTGTTTAGCGGGGCTTATGCGCTGAATGGTATGGCTCCTGCCGTGTATCCCAATCCGTACATATTTCATATCTAATATACTATACAATGAACAAAACTGATCTCGTTAATGCCATTGCTGCCACCGGTCTCAGCAAGGCTGATTCCAAGCAAGCTCTTGACGCTGTGATTGATGCCATTTCCGGTGCACTCAAAGAAGGAGATAAAGTAGCAATCCTCGGATTCGGCACTTTCGCCGTAACGGAGCGTCCCGCACGCACCGGTATCAATCCCGCCACCAAAGAGAAAATCCAGATCGAAGCCAAGAAGGTGATAAAGTTTAAGCCCGGTGCAGAATTGGCCGGTGTCGTGAAATAATCTTTCTTTGGCTCACCCCTTGTGCCCCGTTCGTCCTCACCTGGCAGCGGGGCTTTTTCGTGTCCCGAAACAGCCCCCGGAAGGCACACACAGGCGGCACACCGGACGGCACAGTGTGACACACGCATGACACACACCCGAAACACATACCAAACGCTATGAAAACCAGGCATTTCACAATCCCTCCGTAACACCCTTGCACACACCCCTTGGCACACCGCGCTACACACCAAACGACACAAAGAAGAAACAAAGAAGAAGAAAAAAAGAATAAAGAAGAAAAATTTCTTTTTTATCAAAAAGAAAAGGAGCGCGTACGCGTACGCGAAGGGCAAAAGGAAAAGAAGTTTTTCTTTGTTC
>SFQP01000127.1 GCA_004562975.1 bacterium | reverse complement strand
GCCATCGGCGGCGAAGAGCTGCACGGTGGCGGCTTCGGCAGTATTTACCTGCACGCCGCCGCTGAGGGGCACGATGCGTACGGGAGCGGAGGCTTCCACACCGTCAATGCCTTCGGGAGTGTCCAAGCCTACCTTGCAGGCGTTGATGAGGCGGTCGGTGTTGCCGTCGAAGAGCATCACGACCAGCTCGGTGTTCTCGGGATGGGAAACCGTGGCGGGCACCTCAAACTCCAGTTCGCTCACGTAGTTCTCGCCGGCAATAAACTCTGTGGGCAGGAGTTCGGCAGTACCCGTGAAGGTAGCACCCTCCCAGCCACGCACCACGTGGTCGAAGGTATAGGGGCTGACGGTGGGCGAGCCGTAGCGTCCGCCCTTGCCCCATTCTCCCAGGTCGGGGTCGGCAATGCTGCTGAAGGCATTCTTCTGGTAGCTCACCAGTCCGTTTTCGAGCACGGCCACGAAGAGTTTCAGGTTCAGGTTCTCAGCGTTCAGCGCGTAGCGGATGCTGACGGGCAGGGTGTACATATCGCCCTGCGGTGAAAGTTTGGCGGTGGCCGACACTTCAGCCTCGGCCTCCTTGTTCATCTCGGCGGCCACGGCATCGACCCATGTAGTGCTCTCGCCCGTGAGGTCTTGCAGCATATAGTCGCCGTCAACGCTCACCATGGGGAAAACAATCTGCGTGTTGCGCTGTACGCGTGCGGAAGGAGCAGCCACCAGTCCGAGGTAAGAGGCATACTCCGTCACGCCTGTGGCGTAGGGGTCGCCGTCGTAGCAGTGGAGAGCCAAGGGGATGAAAAGGTTACCGTAGAAACCGATGAGCTTGTCCATGGCCTCGTGTCCCAAGGGGCAGTTGGTGCAGTCCACGCCGGTGAACTCTTCCAGCACCACCCGTTTGGTGGGCGCGAAGGCCAGCACCTTGATGCTCTTGGAGAGCGAGTTTTCCGTTTCGTCGAATTTCAGGTCAATCGTATAGCCGTTCACCTCGCCCACCTTCAGCGGCAGCGGTTTGGCGAAGGCGAACGAGTATTTGTCGCCGGCCTTGAGGCTCAGCCCCGTTTCGTTGATTTCGTCCACCACTTCGCCCTCGGCGTTGCGGAGGATGAGTTGTGCGGTGGAGTACGTCTTCTCCTTGTCGCGGATGTCGACGATACCGTTGATTTGTGCCTCCGTGGCCCCCACGTAGGTATCTTCGTTGGTCACTGCCACGTAGAAGGGCAACTCATGCACGACCTTCACGTCGTCGATGAAGACCGCGCTCTGCGCCTCGTTGTCATTGAGGAAAGCGATGTACACATATTTTCCGGCAAAGTCCTTCAGGCTCACGGAGTTCTCGCGCCAGTCGCCTGCCAGCACATTCTCCTTCGCACCCGGGCTTTGCACCTCATCGTAGACCAAGGTACCCTCGGTGCGGATTTTGTTGACGATGGAAGCGTTAAGCGCGTTGTACACATTATTGCTCTCCCACACATACACCTTCAGGCGGTCGGTGGCGGAGTTGAGCCAGCTCTGGCTCTTGAAGGTGAGGCTGCACAGCTTGTCGACGATGTTCAGCTGCGGAATGACGAGCCAGTCGTCGCTCTTGCCGGCCGGGTCGTACATGGAGGCTCGTGTTGTTCTCGTCCCACACGGGAATCCAGCCGTAAGCCTTGTTGTCAAAGCCCAGTGCCTTCGACTCGCTGCTCGGCGTGTTCAGGTCGTTGTCCAGCACGAGAAAGTTGCTCAGGCCGTTGTTGAAGTCGTCGGAAAAGAGCAGACTTTCGTCGTAGGAGATGGAGCGTTCGTAAGCTCCGTGGTAGTGGAGCGTGATCAGCTCGTTGCCCGTGGCGGCATTGCCCGTGATGTCGGTGACGGTGCCGGCGGGAATTTCCACGCGATAGTCCACATCCTTATATAAATATTGTGTGGTGCTGGGGTAAGCCATCACCTTGTTGTCGCCATAGGCCAGCAGGAGGTCGGCATAGGGCGTATCGCTGTCGCCCTGGTACAGTTTGCCGCGTGCGTTGGCATCGCCGATCAACACACCCGCGTCGAACGTCAGGGTGATGGGGCTGGTGGAGAGGTCCAACTTGCCGATGGTGGCACCGTCCTTCGGACTGGCGGAGGTGAGCTGCAGGGGCTGTTCGGCACGGCCCACGTAGGTCACGCGTATTTCGTCGTTGTAGCGCGTGGGGTCGTTGGCCAGGCAGATGGTCTTGGCCGGAATGATCACGCGGTAAGGCTCTCCGCTTTCAAGCGTACCCTTGCGGAACTTGATGGTCACGGTCTGTCCGTCGGCCTCAAAGCCCACGGCGTTGGCCACCGGCTCGCTGCCGATAACCTTGACGAGCTGCACTGCGTCGGCATCGCCCACCACGGTCACTTTGCGGTCGAAGGTGATTTGCAGGGAGTTGAGTTTGGAAATGCTGGCACCGGCCTTGGGCGTGACAAGGTAATTGCTCAGCAGGTTGGTCTTTGCGGCCAGCTCGGGCAAGCTCTCGGGCAGGGTCACGATGAAAGCCTCGTGCGGGCCGATGGTGGAGAGGATGGTGTGGCCATCGTCACTGACGCTCACGGCGGTACCGGAGTTTTCCTGTCCCATCTTTTCCACAATGTCCACGCCGTAAATCTGCTTCACGCTCTCGGTGAACCCGATCCAGTACTTCCCGCTGCGCACGCTGAAGTCGCGGTAAGGGTTGGCCGTGGGTGAGGCGGCGTAAATCTGTCCGTTGTTGTCCACACACCAGCTGCTCTTGTCGGAGCTTTCGGTGTCATCGTACACCTGTATGGTGCCGGATTCCACGTCGTAGACGAAGGGAGCTTCGTATTCACTGGGGAACTCGCTTCCGCTCACCTCCTTCACCATGTAGGCACTGCCCGAAACGTAACGTCCGTTGTTGCTCAGCGAGGCATGGGTGATGTACATCGTGCCGTCAACGTGTGCCTTCCAGCGTCCGGTTTCGGTCTCATCGAAGCCGATGGCGTCGTACGTCTGCTTGTCGCGGTGGTACACGTAGCTGAAAATGCCGCCGAGGTCGTAGCTGGTGGGGAGGTAGCTGAAGGACATGGTGCCCACGATGGTATTGCCGTCGGGCGAGATGTCGGTGAAGCGGTTCATCTTCTGGTTCATGTGTGCCATGTCCTTGGTGGGAATGCCCGGCGTTTCGAGGAGCTGGTTGGTGGTGAGGTCCCAGAGAGCCACCTTCTCCTCGTAGAGGCGTGCAGGGTCGGCGAAGTTGAGCCGTCCCACAGCATATTTTCCATCGGGCGTTACGGCACTGACCACACCTCGGTTGGCATCGCCGTCGAGGCGGAGGAAGGTCCACTTACCCGTCGACACGGTGTAATAGGCGGGTTTGTCGTTGAGCAAGCCCACCACGATGTTGCCGTCGTCGGTCACGTCGAAGGCCGCGCTGCTGAATACGGTGTCGGTCTTCAGCCCTTCCAACAAAGAAGTGGGAACACCCGTCTGGGTGTCGATGAGCTTCGCGCCCATCATGTAGTTGGCATCCTCGCTGCTCGCGCCGCAGGCCACGGCCCATCGGCCATTGTCTGACAAACGCTGGAGCAGGGCACCATCGTCAAAGGAGTAGTAGCGGTACTCGGGCTTCGAGGCATCCTGCGCAGCGACATTGCCGGCAAGCGTCATGCCGGCAAGCCATAGTGTCATAAGTTTCTTCATGCTGTAAATGAAATGGTTATTTTGGTTTTAGTTGAAAATCAGCCGAAAAGGTTAGGCAAAAGTACACAATAAATATATTAACCATACGTGCGGCCTGAAAATTTTAGACGAACGGTGTCATTTTTGACTCAGAAGCCCCTTATATGCAATCTGTATGCTGTTTTTATTCATTTCCGTGCAGTCAAACCGCACGTCGCGCCCCACGCGGCACAGCAGCACTTCGGCGACGGGAAAGGCTGAGGCGGCGTAACGGTCGGCAGCCCGCTGGCGACAGCACGGCTACTCGTCCGAATACCCCTAAGGAGTACTGGAGTACCCCCCTATGGGGTACTGCGATGCTCCCTAAGGGTACTTTGGCAGAACACAGCGCAGCAACGCCAGAATGCCTTGCCGTGACTCCGAAACGCCGCTCCAGACCGCTGCATGGGCAGGACGGAGCCCGAAAAGCCGCTCTCGGACGAAGAAATCAGGCACTAAACGGAACAGAACACGCGGTGATTTAAAGAAGTTTTGTACATTTGCGCACAAAGCTCTCACCATTTTCATACTTATTATGACAATCCCCTCCCGACACAGCACTTTACGAGACACCGCACGCGCACAGGTCATTGAAGTGGCCACACGCCTGTTCCATACGCAGGGCATCAAGAACGTAACCATGGACGACATCGCCCGCGCGCTCACCATGTCGAAACGGACGCTTTACCAGATTTTCGCGGACAAGGAAGACTTGCTCCTGGCCTGCGTGGTGAATCACAATGAGGCGGAACACGCAAGGATGTCGCGGCTGGTGGCGGAAACGGACAACGTGCTGGACTGTATGCTGGCCAACTTCGCCATGAAAATGCAGGAGAACGGCGACATCAAGCCGAGCTTCTTCACCGACATCGTGAAGTACCCGAAAGTGATGAGCCATATCGAACAATGCCAGCGGGAGCAGGAGGAGGAAGCCGTGGAATTCCTGAACCGGGGCAAGGAGCAGGGATTGTTCCGCTCGGACGTGAACTTCCACATCATCTACAAACAGCTCATCGCGGGCATCAATAATGTGCTGAAGGACAAAGGAATGGAGTCCTACTCGCAACGCGAAATTTTCTCCAACACACTGCTCGTCTACCTGCGAGGCTGCGCCACGCAGCAGGGCATCGAACTGATTGACAACTTCCTGCGCCAATTCCAAGCAAGGCTGGGGTTTGACTGATGCCGCTCCCTGTTCCCTGCCCAGACGGTGAAACTGGCCGGGCGCCACGGCTGCCGGCACAGGCGGCTCCGCCTCTCCCCCTCCCCTATTCCTTTTTTCCCTTGATGGCCACACGCCAAGCTTCCGGCACTGCCTGAAGACCGGGAACTTTCGCACCAGTTTCCTTCCACCTTTCTTCTCCATACCCCTTACCTCTGTATAACCTTAAACAATCCATACAACATGATGTTACGAAACCTATTATCCCGTTGCCGGCTCCTGCTCTGGCTCTGCGCCCTGTGCGCCACGGCAACGGCCCAGCCTGCCTTCCAGCCGGGACAGCTTTACCATCTCACCGTTCCCTCACTGGGCCTGACAGTAACCCTCGACGCGCAGGGACGGCTCAGTCTGCAACAACTCGCTGCCGCCGACCCAGACCAGCACTTCACCGTGAGCGAACTGTCGGGCTCGTGGCGGTTTATCAACCCCTTCGACGGTCGCGCCATCCGCACCGAAGGACAGGCGTTGGAGGCCGGCGAGAACAACGGCTCGGACGAGGCGCAACTGTGGAAAACGGAGACGGTGGGACAGGCTTGCCTGCTCATCCCCACCAACCGCCCCGACATGGCGGCTGCCGCACAGGGCAACGACCTGGTGCTGGTGGCGAAAACGCAGGCCGTGAAACAGAAAAACGCGCACTTCAAGATTGAACGCGCCGCCCGCGCTGGGTTCGACGTGGCGTTAACCTACCGCATCCGCTCCGTAGCACAGCCGGAAATGGTGCTGGGCAACGGCGACTCGGGCGAGAACAACGCACGCATCGTGGGCGAAAAGGCGGACGAACTGAACCGGGGACAGTACTGG
>SFQP01000126.1 GCA_004562975.1 bacterium | reverse complement strand
AACACCTGTCTGTCGGCTTGCGAAAGCTTGCTCCAAGGCAAGAAGGTACAGAACAACAGCAAGGGTTGCGGTGGCATCATGCGAGTGGCTCCCATGGCACTGCTCATGGCGGGTTACTGGAGTCGTGGCCGGTCGTTCTACAATGTACCGCAAATGGACGAAGCCGGAGCGGAAGTGGCTGCCGTCACCCACAAGCACCCCTTGGCTTTCCTGCCCTCGGCCATGTTGACCCACCTCATCTACCGTGTGATAAGGATGGAAGAGACGGAGGTAAAGGCAAACATGGCAGACATCGCCCTTGAAACCATCAATGCCCTTGACAATATCTACAAAGGAGAATATGAGGAAGACAAGCGTTACCTTGCCAACCTCACCCGTATGGCTGTTTCGCTTGCCGCCAACGACAAGAGCGATGCAGAGAACATCCGCCTCCTCGGCGAGGGATGGACAGGCGAAGAGGCATGGGCCATTGCCCTTTACTGTGCCGTCCGTCATGTCGGCAGCATGGAAGATGCCATCATCGCAGCAGTCAACCACGATGGCGACAGCGACTCCACGGGAGCCGTGCAGACCCTTGAACTCTCCGACATCATCCTCACCCTTGCCGACGACCTCTATACAAGCTGCATCATCAGCGAGTATGATCCCATTGACACACCGGAGAAGTGTCTGTGGTATGAGCGTTATTGTGCAATGTCGTACAAACGGACGCAGAGCTAAGCTTGCTTAGGAAATGCCGAGTGATAGATATAGGGTTACGATAGCCTCTCTTAAGTAGGTGTTGATATAAACTTAGCCTTGACAAATCATAAAAACTAATTTTCAACACCTACTTATTACATAAATAACCAACGATATGAAAATCAAAAACCTGTATTTAGCCCTATATGACCAGCTGACCCGAAAAGGAGCTTGGAGAAACATCTTCGTGACGCACAACGCCTTCGGCATTTTCAGCCGATACAGCCACACGGCACGCGGAAGCGGCAAGCCCAAGATGGCTTATCCCACGAAAGCCGTTGCCATGAAGGCTGCCCGGGCAATGAGCGAAAAGCACGGTGTGCATTTCTCTGTCTATAAATGCGCATGGTGCGACGGGTGGCATGTGGGAAAGAACGCCCAAAACAAGGTCGTCCAAGCGAATAAACCAGAGGCGGCCAGCCTTTCATTTGTCAACAAACCCAATGCCCTGTATGAGGCATTGAAGCAATACCCCATTGTCGACCTCGCCCCCGTCTTTGACAAAGGAGTGAGAGGCAGGACCATGTCTGGACGTGGCAGCAACTGGCTTTTGGCAAAGGTGCGTGATGCCGGTGTAAAGGTCATCATCGACCTCCGCACAGCAGACCATACCGACCGCTACGACCGCAATGTGGCAGAGGCAGGACTGGAATACCACAATCTGCCCATCGACAGCAGGAACACGGATGTACATCAGATTATTGCCTCGCTTCCGCTGCTGTTCGGGTTGATGGACAAGGGTGGCTTCTATATGGCCTGTGCCATGGGCAGACACCGCACGGACATTGCCATCGCCCTTTACTATGTGATGCGCCCCTCCGTGCCGTTTGACGAAGTGCCGGAGATGAAGGGACACCGCAATGTGGAGAAAAAGCAATTCCGATGCGACGACATTGCCGCCAGACTGGGCAGCATCATCAAGGCAATCACCCCCGATGAACTTGCCATGCTGGGACTGCCCGCAGACTATGAGGCCGAGTTCCTCAGACGCAAGAAGCATTTGTTTGATACAAACCGAATCTTCACTGATCCAGAAACACATAAAGTACAATGATGAAAAAATCAATTATCCTGTTGACCGGGGTCCTCTTGGCCTCCTGTTCTGACCAGAAACTGGCAGAGAGTCTTGCAGCCGTGAAAGACGCCGGAATGCCCACAGAGAATGCCGACGGCACCACAGATATCCGTGCGCTCATTGAAAGGGCACGCTGGGGCGACGGCCAGGCCTATCTGAAACTGGCCGACTGCTACAGGGACGGAATCGACGTGAAAAAGGATTTTCTCGGAATGCTGGCCATGATAGAACAAGCGCAAACCCGTGGTGCCATTCATGATGAAAAGGAGTACATCACACAAATCCCTGATACCAACGACCTCAAAGACCTCTACTACCTGTTGGAAAAGTGCGATAAGCCACAGGGAGAAGAGAAAGACAATGCCATGGCACAACTGGCAGCAAACGACAGTCCCGACGCATCCGCTTGGTTAGGTTTTATGTGTGTGCAAAGCGGCGACTCCATTCGTGGCCTGGAACTCATAACGGATGCCTCCGAACGTGGAAGCAGTTTGGGCACATTGCTGAACGCCTTTCTGTACTGTCGGAGGAATAACCGGCCCGACAAGGCGAAGCTGGAACAGTTTGCCGCGAAAACCCCGATGGTGTACAAGATGCTCGGCCAGCTCAGTCGTAGACCGGACGAAAACGGCAAGGTTGATGAAAGGGAAGTCGCCTACTATTACCTGAAGGCCGACGAACACGCATTGCTCTCCCGCTGGGAAGCCCGGTGGTTGCTCGATTATCATGAAGATGTCGGCATTCCCGGGCTGACGGACGAGGATGTCGAGAGATTGCAAGCATTCGCCCGTTACCCTGATGAAATCGATGAAGCCATGGTGGATTCAACGTACGTGGACAGCATACAATAAGCCCCTTAAGTTACGGAGGGCACCGGAAGGTTGGGGCAGACAACCCCTCAGGAAGATGTCACGGTGCATTTCACCGTTCACCGCCCCAACACTTCGCTCTTCTCTATACGCATTTTTTAATTATTGCTGTCCGGTAAAAATCCAAGAATGCCGATAACCATTGAAATCTCAGCAAGTTAAGCCTCCAGGGCGCAGCCTGACGGCCTTGATTACCGGACAGCAATAATCACATAAAGCGCACTTGGATCAGGATGTTTGCCTGAACCAAGTGCGCTGAAGTTTTGCCGTTGTTCCGTCCGCTTGAAAGCCGGATGCGGAGCGTGGACGGGGCAGGGGGTGCCGACGCAAGGGGCGGCTGGCGGTGGGCTTACTCGTCGAGCTTGCGGTAGCGGATGCGCTGCGGTGCTTCGAGGCCTAAGCGTTTGGCCTTGTGGGCCTCGTATTCGGTATAGGAACCTTCGTAGAAATACACCTGTCCGTTGCCCTCGAAGGCGAGGATGTGCGTGCAGATGCGGTCAAGGAACCAACGGTCGTGGCTGATGACGACAGCGCAGCCAGCAAAGGCTTCGAGACCTTCCTCCAAGGCGCGGAGGGTGTTGACGTCGATGTCGTTGGTGGGCTCGTCGAGCAGCAGCACGTTGCCTTCCTGCTTTAGGGCCAGGGCCAGCTGCAGACGGTTGCGCTCACCGCCGGAAAGCACGCCGCACTTTTTCTCCTGATCGGCTCCGGAAAAGTTGAAGCGGCTCAGGTAGGCACGGGCGTTGACATCGCGCCCGCCCATCCGCATCAGTTCGCTGCCGCCCGAAATGACTTGGTAGACGGTCTTCTCCGGGTCGATGTCCTTGTGTTGCTGGTCGACATAGGCCAGCTTCACGGTTTCGCCGCAGGCAAAGGTGCCGGCATCCGGTGTGTCCAATCCCATGATGAGGCGGAAGAGGGTGGTTTTTCCCACGCCGTTGGGGCCGATCACGCCGATGATGCCATTGGGCGGAAGCGTGAAGTTGAGGTCGGAATAGAGCACCTTGTCGCCGAATGACTTGGCCACGTGCTGCGCTTCGATGACCTTCGCCCCGAGTCGCGGTCCGTTGGGGATGAAGATCTCCAAGTGCTGCTCCCGTTCCTTCTGGTCTTCGTTGAGGAGTTTGTCGTAGGAGTTGAGACGGGCCTTTCCCTTGGCCTGACGCGCCTTGGGGGCCATACGCACCCACTCCAACTCGCGCTGCAGAGTCTTGCGCCGCTTGCTGGCCACTTTCTCTTCCTGCTCCATGCGTTTGGTCTTCTGGTCAAGCCAGGAGGAGTAGTTGCCTTTCCAGGGTATGCCCTCGCCACGGTCCAGCTCCAGAATCCAGCCGGCCACGTCGTCGAGGAAGTAGCGGTCGTGGGTGACGGCAATGACCGTGCCCTCGTATTGGTTGAGGTGCTGTTCGAGCCAGTCGATGCTCTCAGCGTCGAGGTGGTTGGTAGGTTCGTCGAGCAGCAGCACGTCGGGCTTCTGGAGCAACAGGCGGCAGAGTGCCACGCGGCGACGCTCGCCTCCCGAAAGGTGGGCGGCCTTCTGGTCGGCGGGCGGCAGGCGGAGGGCATCCATGGCGCGCTCCAGGCGGCTGTCGAGGTTCCATGCGTCGGTGGCATCAAGGATGTCCTGCAGCTCGCCCTGCCGGGCAAAGAGGGCGTTCATCTTGTCCTCATTCTCATAGTACTCGGGCAAGCCGAACTTTTGGTTTATCTCTTCATACTCGGCCAGGGCATCGACCACCTGCTGCACCCCTTCCTGCACGATTTCCCTGACGGTCTTTTCGTCATCAAGATGCGGGTCCTGGGGCAGGTAGCCCACGGTGTAGCCGGGGGAGAACACTACCTGTCCTTGGTAGTCGGTGTCGAGCCCGGCAATGATTTTCATCAGGGTGGACTTTCCCGCGCCGTTCAAACCGATGATGCCGATTTTGGCACCGTAGAAGAAGCTCAGGTAGATGTCCTTGAGCACTTGCTTGTTGGTCTGCTTGATGGTCTTGGACAAGCCGACCATGGAGAATATGATTTTTTTGTCGTCAACTGTAGCC
>SFQP01000125.1 GCA_004562975.1 bacterium | reverse complement strand
TGAATATGGTCTGGCCGTGAACCACACCATCAACGTGGTGAAGCCGGGCAAAGCCGGTGCCGACGAAATCAAGGCCATGATGGAGAACTTCCGTGCCCACCGCCCCACAGAACTGGCCGGTTCGCCCGTGGTATGCACCAAGGACTACGGCGTGCTGAAGACCTACGACGCACAGGGTGCCGAACAGCCGCTCGACTTCCCCGAAGCCAGCAACGTGCTCCAGTGGTACACCGAGGACGGCACGAAAGTGAGCGTACGCCCCTCGGGCACCGAACCCAAAATCAAATTCTACATTGAAGTGAAGAGCCAGATGTCCTGCGCCGCCGACTATCCCGCCGCACGTGCCCAGGCCCAGGAGAAAATCAAAGCCGTGGCCGAAAGCCTCGGTCTCTGATGCCTCCCGCACCATAAGACACAGCCTCTCCCCCACCTGCTGAAGGCAAGGGAAGAACGCCACTGAAGCAGGCAGCAGCTATCGCCCCCGGCGACAACTGCTGCCTGAATTCCCTTCCGCCGTCATCCGGCACTGCCGGGAAAAAATAAAAGGCGTAGCCACGCAACAAGGATTGTTCCATCGCGCGGCTACGCCCTTCTCATATTGTCCTCCAGGTCATTCCGGTCAGCACAACCTCCGTCCACCCCTGAAGCGGCGCAACGACTGCTGTGTGGAGAAATAAATTATGCTGTGAGGACAACCGTATTGCATCTGAAAGTCTAAATGCTCAGTTCGTCCAACACCTTGATGAGCTTCTTGTCCATCGGCTTCCGTTTACCGATGGCATCGATAAACGGCACATAGACCACCTCGTTGTTTCGCACGCCCACCATCACGTTGCGCTGTCCCTGCACGAGTGCCTCAATGGCACCCACACCCACCTGGGAAGCAAGGATGCGGTCGCGTGCCGACGGACGGCCGCCGCGCTGCAAGTGGCCCAGGATGGAAACGCGCACGTCGAAGTTGGGATATTCCTTGTTCACACGGTCGGCGTAGTACATGGCACCGCATTTGGGGCTTTCGCTCACGATGACGATACAGCTCTTCTTGCTCTTGCGAATGCCTCGCTCCATGAATTCAATCAGCTGGTCGCTGCCGGTAGAGTCCTCCGGGATGATGGCAGCCTCGGCACCGGCGGCAATGGCACTGTTCTGCGCCAGGAAGCCGGCATCGCGTCCCATCACCTCCACGAAGAAAATGCGCTCGTGCGAGGTAGCGGTATCGCGGATTTTGTCCACGCAGTCGGTGATAGTGTTCAGCGTCGTGTCGTAGCCGATGGTATTGTCCGTGCCGTAAAGGTCGTTGTCGATGGTTCCTGGCAGACCGATGCAAGGAAAGTCATACTCCTCGGCCAGCAACATCGCCCCCGTCAGCGAACCGTTGCCGCCGATTACGATCAACGCGTCGATAGCCTCCTTGCGGAGCGTTTCGTAAGCCTTTTTCCGTCCTGCCGGGGTTTCAAACTCCTTCGAGCGTGCCGTACGCAGGATGGTGCCGCCCGTCTGCACGATGTTGCTCACGTCCTCGGTGGTGAAAGACTTCACCTCGTCGTTGATAAGGCCGTCGTAGCCACGGTATATGCCTTTGATTTTGAATCCGTTGCAAATGCCACTGCGCGTCACGGCACGGATGGCAGCATTCATTCCCGGTGCATCACCTCCAGAGGTCAGCACTCCGATACATCTGATTTTAGCCATAGCGTTTGATGAATATATTTTTTACGGTAATGAGCTTATGGTCGCTTCGCTCCCAGATTTTCTATAATTTTACTGCGCAACTCGGTTATCAGGTTTTAGGGTTATAAGGTTATGAAGTTGCTACTGTAACGCCTGAACATCGCCCGCTCAAATAGTAATCTTGTAACCTAAAACTCATAACCTCATATTTACGCCATCAAGGCATACACAAGCCACACCCCGCAGCCGGCGGAAAATCCCGCCAACACCTTGGGCGTGATGTGGCGCAAGTACCAACCGAAAGTGACCTCCTCCATGCGCATGAGCAGGAAGCCGGCAATCGTCCCCGTGGCCAGCAGCGAGCCGCCGAAGGCCGTGGCGTAACTGAGCAGCGGCCAGAAGACGCCGCCCGCAGCGTAAGCATCCATGCCCGTAGCCCAGACCGTTTCGGGGTGTCCCAGCACATCGGCCATGCCCACCTGCGTAGGCACACTGCCCATCAGGCCGGCCAGTGCCGCGCTGCAAGCACCCATGGCGTAGACGTTCGTTTCCTGTGCGTTCATCCACGCGACCAGCGAGCCGGGCAGCCCCGTTTCGCACAGCGCGCCGAACATCAGCGTCAGACCCACGAAAAACAGCACGTTCTGCAGATTGGCATACTGCAAGGCCAGGGGCAGGCGGCGGCGCACCATCTGGTCGCTTCCCAGCAACGAACGGTTGCACAGCTCGTTGACAATCCATAGCAAGGCCAGCACGCACAGCGCACCCACGAACGGAGGCATCTGCGTGATGCGGTGGAAAGTGGGGATGAACCACAGGCCGCCTATGCCGACAAAGAAGAGCAGCAGCCGCTGCGGGCGCGTGAGCAACGTGTCGTCGCCACGGTAACGCGGCGTGGCGGTCGTAAATTCGATGCGCTGGGGCAGGCTGCGGTGCATGAGCAGCAGCATGACGCACAGCCCCACCGCGACGGGCAAGGCCTGTGCGAGGAAGAAATCCGTGGGCGACACCAGACGGTCCGTCCACAGCTTCAGGCTCGTCATGTCGCCGATTACCGTGATGGCACCGCCGCAGTTGGCGGCCAGCACGATCACCGTGCAATAGATGCGGCGCAAGCGGTCGTTCTGCAGCAGCGGGTGGACGATGGAAATGAGCAGCACCACGGTGGCCAGATTGTCCAGGTTGGCCGAAAGCAGGAAAGTGAGCAACGCCAGTTTCCACAACAGTTTCTTCGGCTTCCGCGTGCGCAGCCATTCCGTGGCGAAGTCGAAACAGCCGTTGTTCGCCAGCACCTCCACAATGGTGGTGGTTGCCAGGAGGAACAGCACGATGTTGGCCGCCTGTGCCACATAGCGCAGGAAAACGTGTTCGGCGATGAACACCTTGACAGAATTGACGGAAATGGGATGTGAGGACAAAAAGGAGAGGAACTCCATGGGGTGTTCACTCACCACGAAATCAGTGCCGTAGGCAATGTAGAGCATCCAGCAACTGACTCCTGCAAACATGGCAACGGCAGCTTTATTTATACGATTGAACGCCTCGGTAGCGATAAGAAGGAGGCCGATAAACAAGATTGCCAATAAAACTACTGCCATGGCTCTGAATAACGAATAAGGATGAGAGCGGCAAACGGGACTCGAACCCGCGACCCTTGGCTTGGGAAGCCAATGCTCTACCAACTGAGCTACTGCCGCGAATATGGATTTTCATCTTTTAAGGTACTGCCTTTCCGCGCCCCGGCCGCATGGTAAACGGCCTGCCGGAAAATGTGGCTCTCCCAGTGAAAGCGTGGCAAAGATAGGAAGAAAATGCAAAGTGCCCATGCCATCCCACATTTTTTTAGGCTCTTGTACCACAAAAAACAGCTCCAGGAAGCACCGCACAATGGTTTGGCCGCCTTTGGGGCCGGAAAAAAGGCTGTGTCCCGTGGGGAATACAGGCGTGCCTCGTAGGAGTTCTGAAGGGACAGTTGAAAATCTGTGGGGATATGCGTATAGGTCTTCACACAAGTCCGGGAGTTGCTCATTCAAGTCCGGGAGTTGTTCACACAAGTCCGGGAGTTGTTCACACAAGTCAGGGAGTTGTTCACACAAGTCAGGGAGTTGTTCATACAAGTCCGGGAGTTGTTCATACAAGTCCGGGAGTTGTTCACACAAGTCAGGGAGTTGTTCACACAAGTCAGGGAGTTGTTCACACAAGTCAGGGAGCTGTTCACACAAGTCAGGGAGTTGTTCACACAAGTCAGGGAGTTGTTCATACAAGTCCTGGAGTTGTTCATACAAGTCCGGGAGTTGTTTTGCCTTATCAAGGAGCCCGGCGGAATAATCGGCGAGTTGTGAAGAGGACTTCACGTAGTATCCGGCTGTACAGGCGAAGCGAATCAATCATGCTGAAAAAAGCAGCAAACTGCTTAGAGAATACGCTGTTCGCGCGCGCGTATATACGTTTATTAGTAAGCGTATCCGCGATGCCGCCTTGTACACAATCATTCATCCCTCTACCTTTGCCGCATGAATATAATCTCAATGATATGATTGCATCAAAACGATA
>SFQP01000124.1 GCA_004562975.1 bacterium | reverse complement strand
ATGCTCTTCTGCGTAGGGACGCTGGGATTTGAAAAGACTCGTCTGAAACAGATGGCCGAGACCGCATCCCAAGTGCCGGTGGTGCGCCTTGACCAAGGCTTGGAAACCCTGACCGAGCCGGACGGACACGCCGACGGACACGACACGGACCCCCACGTGTGGATGTCGCCCGACAACATGTGCCGCATGGTGGACAATGCCTGCCAAGCCCTGTGCCTGCTTGACAGTGCCCATGCACCACGCTACCGTCAGCTGGCCGCGCAGCAGAAGGCCGTCTACCGGAAAACAGACTCCGATGAGCAGGAAGGCAAGGAACCGTCGGCCGCCTACCTCCAACAACTCAGCAACCGCTGCCGCGCCGAAGGGGTCAGGGTGGTGTTCATCTCGAAAGAGCACAACGGACGCGCCGCACGCCGGCTGGCCGAAACGATGGGGGCACGCATCGTGGAAATCAATCCGCTGAGCGATGATGTGAACAGCCAGTTTTACCAAATAGCCGATGCCTTGACCCATGAATGAAGCCTTGCTCCACATCCGCAATGTTTGCCTGAGCTACGGCGAACGCCATGTGCTGTGCCATATCAACGAGAGTGTATGGCCCAAGGACTGCATTGTCCTCTCAGGTCCCAACGGCGGGGGCAAAACCACCCTGCTGCGCCTCATGGCGGGCCTGCTGCCGCCTACTGCCGGCACCATCGAACGGCGCAAAGGCATCACCGTAGGCTACCTGCCCCAATACCGGCACATCGACCGCCATTTCCCCACCACCGTCGGCGACATCGTGCGCTCCGGCCTGGCCTGCCGCAAACGCATCTGGCAGCGGTTCGACACGACGCACCGGGCAAGGGTGGAAGAAATGCTCCGACTGTTCCACCTCGAGGACCTCGCCGAACGCCCCATATCCGACCTGAGCGGAGGGCAATGGCAGCGCACGCTGCTGGCCAGGGCCATGGCACCACAGCCCGACCTGCTGCTGCTCGACGAACCGGAAACGCACCTCGACGAACCCTCTCGGGAAGAGCTCTACGGCATCCTGCAAAGGTGGAGCCGCCACTGCGCCATGGTGGTGGTAAGCCACAACGTGGAACATTTTCCCGAAATTGCAGGCCGCCGCATCTGGCACGTAGAACAACGCTGCGTGAGCGAAATGTAACCGCAACCGCTCCCCCAGCCCCTCCTTTTTTCCATGAGTTTCAAAAAAGACAGCGGGGTTTGACCCTCTCGTCATATTAAATTGCTACTTTTGCGCGATTTTCAACGGTATAAAAATCTTTTAAAACAAATCATCGATGAACGTGATAACGAAAACCGTTTCCCTGCCCGATGGACGCACCATCAGCATCGAAACCGGCAAATTGGCCAAGCAGGCCGATGGCGCAGTCATGCTCCGCATGAACAACACCATGCTGCTGGCCACTGTTTGTGCCGCCAAGACAGCACAACCCGGCACAGACTTCATGCCGCTCCAGTGCGATTACAAAGAAAAGTACAGCGCAGCCGGCCGTTTCCCCGGCGGCTTCACCAAACGCGAAGGCCGCGCAGGCGATTACGAAATCCTGACTTCACGCCTCGTTGACCGCGCACTGCGCCCTCTCTTCCCCTCTGACTACCACTGCGAGGTGTACGTAAATATCACGCTCTTCTCTGCCGACGGCGTGGATATGCCCGACGCATTGGCCGGCTTCGCCGCCTCGGCCGCACTGGCTGCCAGCGACATCCCCTTCGAAGGACCCATCTCGGAAGTACGCGTGGCACGCGTGGATGGCGAATATGTGGTAAACCCCACGTTTGAGCAACTCGCCAAGGCAGACATGGACATCATGGTAGGTGCCACCGAAGAGAACATCATGATGGTAGAAGGCGAAATGGACGAAGTGCCCGAAAGTGCCCTGCTCGAAGCACTCAAAGTGGCACACAAAGCCATCAAGCCCATGTGCCAACTCCAAAAGGAACTCTCCAAGGAACTCGGCACCGATGTGAAACGCGAATACGATGACGAGGTGAACGACGAGGAACTCCGCCAGCAGGTAAAGGACGAATGCTACGCCCCGGCCTACGCCATTGCCGAAGCCGGCGACCACGACAAGCACCAGCGCGAAGAAGCCTTCACGAAAATCCGCGAAGATTTCAAGGAACGCTATGCCGCCGCCCACGCTGAGCTCACACCCGAAGAACTGGAAGAGAAGAACGCCCTGGTTGACCGCTACTACCACGATGTGGAGCGCGATGCCATGCGCCGTTGCATCCTTGACGAAGGCAAACGTCTGGACGGTCGCGGCACCACCGACATCCGCCCCATCTGGTGCGAAGTGTCGCCCCTGCCCATGCCTCACGGATCGGCCATCTTCACCCGTGGCGAAACACAGGCTCTGGCCACCGCCACACTGGGCACGAAGCTCGACGAAAAGATGGTAGACGACGTGCTCGACAAGAGCTATATGCGTTTCCTGCTCCACTATAATTTCCCACCCTTCTCCACCGGCGAAGCCAAAGCCCAACGCGGCGTGGGACGCCGCGAAATCGGCCACGGCCACTTGGCATGGCGTGCGCTGAAAGGTCAGATACCTGCCGATTACCCCTACACCATCCGCGTGGTGAGCGACATTCTCGAATCGAACGGTTCCTCCTCTATGGCCACCGTATGCGCCGGTACGCTGGCTCTGATGGATGCCGGTGTGCCCATCAAGGCACCCGTGAGCGGCATCGCCATGGGTCTCATCAAGAACCCCGGCGAAGAGAAGTACGCCGTGCTGAGCGACATTCTCGGCGATGAGGACCACCTCGGCGACATGGACTTCAAGACCACCGGTACGGCCAAGGGCTTGACCGCCACGCAGATGGACATCAAGTGCGATGGCCTTTCCTACGAAATTCTGGAGAAAGCCCTCGCCCAGGCCAAGCAGGCCCGTGAGCACATCCTCGGCAAACTGCTCGAAACGATGCCTGAACCTCGTCCCGAACTCAAGCCGCACGTTCCCCGCATCGAAGCATTCGAAATTCCCAAGGAATTCATCGGAGCCGTCATCGGCCCGGGCGGAAAGATCATCCAGGGTATGCAGGAAGATACCGGTGCCACCATCACCATCGACGAGGAAGACGGCGTAGGCAAGGTACAGGTGAGCGGCCCCAACAAGGAGAGCATCGATGCCGCCGTTGCCAAAATCCGCGCAATCGTGGCCATCCCCGAAGTGGGCGAGGTTTACGATGCCAAAGTGGTGAGCATCATGCCTTACGGCTGCTTCGTGGAATTCATGCCGGGCAAGGAAGGACTGCTCCACATCTCCGAAATAGCATGGAAGCGTCTGGAGACCGTGGAAGAAGCCGGAATCAAAGAAGGCGACACCATCCAGGTGAAACTGCTCGAAATTGACGAAAAGACCGGCAAGTTCCGCCTGTCCCACCGTGTGCTCGAAGAAAAGCCCGAGGGCTGGGAAGACCGTCCCGCACGCCGTCAGCGCCGCGAAGGCGGAGAAGCAGGCCGTGCGCCGCGTCGTCCGCGCCACGAATAACGAAACGACAGAACACGCCTTAAATATAGGAACCTATATGTATAGGTGATAAGATACATTCCCGCTGTCCGGAAACGGATGGCGGGAATGCTTTTTACGAAAAACAGGTACAATTCCCCCGAAACTGCCTCCAAAAGTCAATATATCTACCAATCTTTCCGGAATATCGCCGAACAGATAATTTTTATCGCCGAATACGTTAATTTGCCCCACCATGACACACTCCAGATTATCCCATCACTTTCTGCCAAGAGAGAAGAAAACATCTCAAAACCAAAGAACAAGGAAACAAGTCTGAAGTTATCCAAAGCCATCTACAATGTCGCAATTTCCCAAAAAGTGTTTATAAAACCATACCATAATAAAGAACTTTTTATATCTTTGCCGCCGAGGGAAGACGCAACTGACTATTCAATCTTGTCCATCTAAGTAACTTATAATATCTCATGAAACATTCTATACGCGTTTATTTATTTTGCATAAGCTGTTTACTCGGCCTCAGCCTGCCGGCACAAACTACCTTGACGCTGGGCTACTGTCCTGACAACATTGACGAGTCAGCACAAACCGTAACCCTCAACTCCGGTATAGAAGTGCGTTTCCGCGCAGCCTCCATCCTGCCCGCCTCGCGCATGAAAGCACTCAAGGGAGCCAAGCTGACGAAAATCAGGGTAGGTGCCCACGAAGGTTATACGGGCTGGTACGTCACGTTGCGCTCCAGCCTCACCGGCGTTGCCCTGATCAAGACCGTAAACATCGGCACTACCGTGGAAGGATGGAACGAGGTGACGCTTCCCGAACCTTTTGAAATCACCGGCGAGGACCTCGTGCTCTACTACGCCGGCAAAATGCCGGCAGGAGGCGGACTGCTCACCCACAAACAGTCCACCCCCAACGGGTTCTACCTGCACGACGGCTTCGACTGGATCAACTATTACGACAAGAACCTCGGCTCGCTCTACCTCCAGGCCGTCATTGAGCTGGAAGGCGATGCGCCCGACAACGATTTGGCGTTGGAAAGCACCAC
>SFQP01000123.1 GCA_004562975.1 bacterium | reverse complement strand
TCGTTCGTTGTAGGGCGAACCTGCCAGTATATGCTTTACGCAGCTGTTCACGAGGACGAGCTGGTAGCCCTTCGGGTTCCAGGGGAAGTACTGGTATTCGCCGCTGCGGCAGTCCAGACGCATCAGGCTGCCCTTGCGTCCGAATACGGAAGCGAACTGGTCCATGATACCGCAGTTGCAGCCCACGTACTTGTGTTCAGTGCGCTGACCTACGCGAGCCAGTTCCATCTTTTCAATCTTGTTTTCACCCCACAGGTCGTTGAGTGCGAAAGCGTATGTGCTTTCCAGTGCAGCCGAAGAAGACATACCGGCACCGAGGGGCACATCGCCGGCAAAAGCCGTGTTGAAGCCTTCAACGGGAACGCCGAGTGCCATCATTTCGCGGCAAACGCCAAAGATGTAGCGAGCCCAGGTGGCAGAAGGTCCTGCTTCGTCGTCGAGCGAAAATTCCACATAGTCTTTCAGGTCGATGGAGTAGGCGCGCACGTTGCGGGTGCCGTTGGGTTTGATTTCGGCAATCATGCCTTGTTCTACAGCGCCGGGGAATACAAAGCCATTGTTGTAGTCGGTGTGCTCACCGATCAGGTTGATACGTCCCGGGCTGGCATATACACTTCCGGTTTCACCGTCGAAATGCTTCACGAAGCGAGAACGAACGTCCTCAATAGTCAGTTTCATAGGTATTCAGTTTTAAGAGTTAGTTGTAAAGATTAGGGATATGGAGAAGGCAAACGGCAATGCGCAGACCGCCAACGCCGTTTGCCTGAGAAAATTAGTTTTCGCGTTTGCTGACGCGGCTACCGATGAGTGCGTAGAAGAGGATGTAGGCAGCACAGAACACTACTACCCAGAAGCTGTTGATGTAGCCGGCGACGTCAGCCACAGTAGCCTGGATAAACATCATGACGGCGCAACCGAACACCATCGTCATGAAAATACCCGAAGCGATGGCTGTGTATTTGCCAAGACCTTCAACAGCCATGTTGAAGATGCCGCCCCACATAACGGAGGTGCAGAGGCCAACAAGCAGGAAGGAGAAGATGCCGAGGGGAACTTCTTGCCAGATGAGTTCGAGTTTGCCCCAGTCAACTCCCGGGAAGTTTACGGTTACATCGCTGGGAGCGTACATACCGAAGAGCACGAGCAGCAGGGTGATGACCGACACGGTGGTGATCATGGCGCGGCTGGAAACCTTGCCGCCGATGCTGGCACCTACCAAACGGCCGATGAGCATCATGAACCAATAAACAGCTACCAGCATGCCCACCGTACCGGCGGGGATGCCCTCACCGATGAGGTAGAGGTTCACGAAGTTAGGCACACCCACTTCAATACCCATATAAAGGAAGATGGCCAGTGCGCCGAGGGCGAAATGGCGGTAGCTCATGGCCTCCTTGACCAGTTCCACCTGTACGGGAGCCTGTTCCGGTTCATCAATCTTGGTGAAGCAGATTACCACAAAAGCTACCACGAAAATGGCAAGGGCTATCATCAGGGCAGGAGTGGCATCGTCAATCTTGGCTTTTGTGGCATCGGCTATCAGCGCACCCATCAGGATGTAGCAGGCCACGGCAGCCGATGAGTTGAACACACCGCCCAGCTGGATGAGCTGGTTACCCTTGTTGCCGCCGCCGCCAAGAAGGTTAAGCATGGGGTTCACCACGCAGTTGAGGATGGCCATGCACAGTCCGGCTATGAAAGCACCGGCGAGGTAAACACCGAAGACCAAGCCCAGGTTTTCTTTTGCGTCGAGCTGGCCGCTGAACCACTGGATGGCAATACCCACGATACCTACAACAAGGCCGATCAGAGCCGTTTTCTTGTAGCCGTACTTGGAGATGAGCATACCTGCGGGGATGCCCATTACCAGATAGGCCACGAAGTTGCCATAGTTGCCAATCTGGGCAAGCACGTTAGAGATTTCGCCTTGGTTCTTGATGATGGTTGCCATCGGCGTACACAGGTTCGTCACGAAGGCAATCATGGCGAAGAGCGCAATCATCACTATGATGGCTCCCCATTGTTTCTTTTGATTACTCATGATGTAATGAAGTTTGTTAGATTAAAGATTAGTAAATTAGATGGTTTTCAGCATAAAAGCAAGTGACTGTTAACTTGCTTGTCTAACAGCTTCCGTATGAAAAACGGCTGAGTTGACGGGTACGCCATGGCGGTATTTGTCGCGTTCAGGCAGTGACTCGTCAACTCTGCTGTCGTTCCGGCTTATTCCACGCCGAATTTATAGATGGTCTTCTGTGTGTAAACCTGCCCGGGCTTGAGCACCACGGGCGGGAAGTAGGCACGGTTGGGGCTGTCGGGGAAGTGCTGTGCCTCGAAGCAGAGTGCGGAGCGGCGGCCGAAGGTGGCGCCGTGCTGACCCTTGTAGCCGTCGGCCCAGTTGTCCGAATAGAATTGCACGCCCGGTTCCGTGGTGTACACCTCCATGGAGCGTCCGCTCTTCGGTTCCACGATTTTGGCTGCGAAGGTCAGTTCGCCCGGTTCCTGCTTGTTCAGCACAAAGCAGTGGTCATATCCTGCGCCGTTCTTGATTTGCTCATCATCGGCATCGATGCGTTCGCCTACGGCGTGCGGCGTAGTGAAGTCGAAGGGAGTGCCTTTCACGCTGCGGATTTCGCCCGTGGGGATGGAGTTCTCGTCAATGGGGATGTAGAAGTCGGCATTGATTTGGCAAATCACGTCGTCGCATACCGGTGTGGGGTCTGCGATGCCAGCCAACGAGAAGAAGCCGTGGCTCGTCATGTTCACGATGGTCTTCTTGTTCGTTGTGCCTTTGTAATCAATCTTCAGTTCATTTTCCTCTGTGAGCGAATACATCACCGTCATGCTCAGTTCGCCGGGGAAACCCTCTTCATAATAGGGCGAAACGTAGCGGAGCACCAGGGTCTGTCCGTTGATTTGTTCGGCATCCCAAACGCGGGCGTGGAAGCCGGTGGGTCCGCCGTGCAGGTGGTTCGGGCCGTTGTTGATGGCCAGGCTGTATTCCTTGCCGTTGAGCGAGAATTTGCCGTGGCAGATGCGGTTGCCGTAGCGTCCCACCAGTGTACTGAGGAATGGTTCGGGCGATGCGATGCAGTCGTCAATGTTGTCATGTCCCTGGATGACGTTGGCGTAGTTGCCGTCGCGGTCGGGCACCATGATGGCCACCAGCGCGCCGCCGTAGTTGGTGACAGCCACCTCCATGCCGCTGCTGTTGCGCAGGAAGAAAAGATCCGTCTCCTTTCCTTGTACCGTTTTTTGGAAGTCCTCTCTTTTAAGTCCGCTTAGGGACTGGGCATTGTTTTCCATGATATTGAAAGGTTTATGTAGCTGAATGTATTATTTACCTTGCAAATTTGGATAAAAGAATTGGAACGCCAAAGGTTTGTATGTATTTTTTGTCAATAGATGTTATCATGCACCCACTTTACGAGAGTTTCTGGGGCTGCTGCTGAAGGCCGTCGTCAAGCTGTATGATGCAGTGGGCGGCGGAGCGTGTGGTATTCGTGTTTTTCGTAACGGAAGAACAATGGCGTAGCTGGAGAGAGATGGAAAGGGTTCTCCCCGGCTACGCCATGGGCGGTTATAGAAATGGTGTTGCTTATTTTTTGCCGGGAGCGACGGCGATGTCGTAGCCGATTTTCTTGAAGGCTTTGACAAAATCCTGATAGGTGCTCTTCTTGGGGTTATAGATGATGGTCACTCTTTGCTCGGGGACGGAGGTCTCGATCTTTTTCACCCCTTTCACGAAGCGGATGTTGCTTTTGATTTTCTTTTCGCAATTCTCGCAGTGCATCTGAGGCGTGGTGGTCACTTGCAGCGTGTCGGCGGAGGAAACGTCGGCGGTGTGTGCGGCGTAGGCCGAGGTCGACCATGATGCGGCGGCCATGAGGGTGAGGAGGAATGTCTTTTTCATCAGGCTTGAGTTTGGGCTTAATTATTGTGTTTGAATAAAGTTTTTCAGTTGATCAGAATGTTTCCCATTTGAAGCGCAGGCCGATGTAGGCCATGGCTCCGCTCACGGGTCCCCACACCTGCGTGGCATCGAAGGCAGAGGCCCAAGGGTCCGCCGCTCCACGTATGGGTTGGGGGATGGTGTAGCCCGTGAGGTTTTCGCCGCCGATGTAGATGGCGAAGCGGGGAAAGTCGCGGGTTATCTGCGCCTGTAGTTGGAAGTAGGCGGGATAACGCGAGTGGTCATAGAGTTCGCCGCCACCGTTCAGGCTGCCCGTGAGGTCAAAGTGCCAGAGTTCAAGCGGTGTCTTGTAGGCCAATG
>SFQP01000122.1 GCA_004562975.1 bacterium | reverse complement strand
TCAACCGCTTTGGGAAGTAGTCAACGTTCTCAGGAAACGGTAAACCGAAAGCAGAAAATAACGAAAAAAACGGTCAACCAAAATCAGGAAAAGTCAAAACGCAGGCTCACGTGGCAATGTGAACACTTGAAACCCCAAACCTTCACACCTTATTAGCCTGAAAATCACCGGAAAACGGACAGTCTGTGAAGGGGTGAATACTTTTTGGAGAGAATAAATTACGTATATACACGCGCGTATAAGAGCCACATTCACCCTTCCCGGCTACGCCATTGACATAGGGACGTGGTGCAAGACTCTACCCTGATCTGTCACCACCGAAACATCAGGGGACGCAGGACAAAAACACGCTCCCGGCTATGCCTCCCCGAAGCACAGGGAATTGTTCGCACAAGTCCTGGACTTGTAAATTCTACTCGGCGAGTAGGAAAAAATAGTCCGGGACTTGTTGGCACAAAATCCTGGATTATATGCTTGCTTTCTATTCGTGCCGGATTTCCGTCATCGGCCCGTCGAACTGCGTGTGCTGCGGTTGCGCCACCTGTTTGGCGTAGCGGCTGACGCTAAGTATCATGCCTATGTAGACGCAGTTGATGAGCGTGGACGTACCGCCACGACTGATGAGCGGCAGGGGCTGGCCCGTTACGGGGAAAAGGCCCACAGCCACCAGCATATTGAGTATGGCCTGGGAAACGAGCAACAACGTAAGCCCCATAGCCAAAAACGGCGGGAAGGTGCGCTCGCAACGGCTTGATATGCGCCCGGCGCGGAAGAGCAGAATGACGTAAAGAAAGACCACAGCCGCCGCACCCCACAATCCCATCTCCTCGATGATAATGGCAAAGATAAAGTCGGAAAAAGCCTGGCTCAGGAAATCGCGCTCCACACTGTTGCCGGGCATCTTGCCCACAAAATTGCTGGAGGCGATGGCTATATTGGCGTGGGCCACCTGCGCATCCTTGTCAATGTCGTAAGTAAGCGGATTCTTGTTGGGGTCATCCTCATCGGCAGAGAGATGTGACGAGATGCGGTTGCTCCAGGTCTGCATACGGTGGAGCACCGGCACATCGCCGAGACTGCCCCCTTTGGGCATGGAAAATACGAGCAAGGCACCAAGGCAGCCGACCAAAGCCAGCACGCCGAAGAGTTTGCCAAGCTGCACCAGCGACACGCGCCCGATGAACATCATCAACACCACCACGCCAAAGAGCAGGCAGGCAGTGGAAAGGTTCTCCGGAAGAATGAGGGCGCACGTGATGCCGGCCACCCACATGATGAGTTTGAAGGCCCTGCGGTCGGCACCGTTCTCACGCTGCATCCGCGACAATATCAGGGCCACGGTGATGACCACAGCCCCCTTGGCCAGCTCGGAGGGTTGGAACTGGATGCCCAAGAACTCGCACCAGCGGGCTGCCCCGTTGGTGCTTTTGCCGGAGAAGAGGGTGATCATCAGAAACAACAACGAGACAGGCAGCAAAAGGATGGGCACGGCCTTGAACATTCTGCACGGTACTTTGTGGATGACCACGGCTATCACCGTGCCGAGCGTCAGGAAGCCGGCCTGCTTCAGCAGGGGATCCCAAAAACTGCCGCTCTTGTAGGCCAGGGTGCTGGCTGCGCTGAACACTTCGACCAAGGAGATGATGCAAAGAAAAAAGTAAACGACCCATATCACGCGGTCGCCCATGAACCAAGAACCGATTGACTTCATTATATATCAGGTGTGTGTGATGGTGAATGTCCGTAAACGATAGCTTACGTTATGCCTCCCATGCCTTGACCCACTGCTTGAACTGTTCGCCACGGTCCTCCATATTGCGGAACAGGTCGAACGAAGCGCAGCAGGGGCTGAGGAGGACGGTGTCGCCGGGACGGGCCAGCTTCACGGCCTGCTCCATGCATTCGGCCATGGAGTGGGTATCGGCCACGGGGATGCCGAGGTCATCGAACGCTGCGTGGAGTTTGGCGTTGTCTGCGCCCATATAGACCAAGGCACGGCATTTCTGCTTGACGAGGGGCACAATCTGTTCGTAGTCATTGCCTTTGTCCTTGCCTCCCACGATGAGCACAACGGGAGTATCCATGCTCTCCAGCGCGCAGTAGCAAGCGTCCACATTGGTGGCCTTGGAATCATTCACAAAGTGGATGCCCCGCACGCTGCCGGCCTTTTCCAGCCGGTGCTCCACGCCGGGAAAGTCGGAAAGTCCACTGCGCACGACTTCGGGGTCCACCCCGGCTGCCAGCACGGCCATGGCTGCGGCAAGGGAGTTGCGGAGATTGTGCTTGCCGGGCAGCGACAGGGAGGCCAACGGCATTTCAAACCGAACGGGAGCCTCCACCACGAAACGGCCATCGGCAGCATAGCCGGCGGAAGCATCGGCCGGTGCATCGGTAAAGCCGTAACGCTTCACCGGCTCGGTGTGCCGTTCCAATTCTGCGGGAATATATTGGTCCTCGCGCCAATAAATGAAAGCATCGGCCTCCGTCTGGTTCCGGATGATGCGCATTTTGGATTTCACATAGTTGTCCATACAGAAGCCGTAGCGATCCAGGTGGTCGGGGGTAATGTTGAGCAACACGGCCACATTAGCGCGGAAACGGTACATGTTGTCCAATTGGAAGGAAGACAGCTCGATGACATAGGTGTCGTGGGGCTGTTCGGCCACTTGCAGGGCAAGGCTGTGGCCTATGTTGCCTGCCAGTCCTACATCGAGGCCGGCTTTCCTCATGATGTGGTATATCAGCGAGGTGGTGGTGGTTTTGCCGTTGCTGCCCGTGATGCAAATCATCCGGGCTTCCGTATAGCGTGCGGCAAACTCGATTTCGCTCAGGATGGGGGTGCCCTGGGCCATCAGCCGCGCCACCATGGGGGCGGTTTCAGGAATACCGGGACTTTTCACCACTTCGTCGGCGTTGAGAATGGCCGATTCTGTGTGCCGGCCTTCCTCCCAGGCAATGTGGCGTTGCTCCAGCATTTCCTTGTAGCGGGGCTGGATTTTCCCCATGTCGGAAACGAATACTTCATAGCCTTTCTGCTGTGCCAGAATGGCGGCTCCCACGCCGCTCTCGGCTGCTCCTAATACTACTAAACGCATGACGTTTTTTTTGATAAGAGGGTTAATGGGGGGGAAGGTGATGAGGGATTAGGTTATGTGGTTATAAGATTACCACTTGAGTGGATGGTATTGAAGCGTTAGAGCAGTTACTTTATAACCTTATAACCTAAAAACTCATAACCTCAGTTACGGCAGTAACTTTCGCTACCGGATTTTGAGCGTGATGATGGTGAGTGCGGCCAAAATGATGGTGGTTATCCAGAAACGTACGGTAATCTTCGATTCGTGCCACGCACCACGGGGCCACTTCCACACGTATTTGCAAGCCGGGTCAAGCTGTTCGGGCAACACACGGAAGTTGTCGTGGATGGGGGTGCGCTTGAACAACCGCTGCACCACGCCCTTGCGCTTGCCTATCTTGAAGTATTCCACTTGCAAGATAACACTGAGGCTCTCAACGAGGAAGATGCCGCAAAGAATGGGCACAAGCAGTTCCTTGTGGATGATGATGGCGAGCACGGCAATGGTGCCGCCGATGGACAACGAACCAGTGTCGCCCATGAACACCTGGGCAGGGTAGGCGTTGTACCAAAGGAAACCGATGAGTGCCCCGACTGCCGCACAAGTAAATATTACCAGCTCTTGAGAACCGGGCACATACATGATGTTCAGGTAGGAAGCGAACTCAATATGGCTCGACACGTAGGCCAATATGCCCAACGCGATGAATATGATGGCTGAGTTGCCGGCTGCCATGCCGTCCATGCCGTCGTTGAGGTTGGAACCGTTCGACACGGCGGTAATGACGAAGATGGTGACGAGCACAAAGACTATCCACCCGGCCTGCGTCTTGTGCTCGCCCAGAAAGCCGACCAAATCGGCATAGTCAAAATTGTTGTTCTTCACAAAGGGTATGGTGGTCTTCGTGCTCTTCACCGCCTCGCTCTTATGCACGATTTCCGTCACGTTGCCACGCCGCTGCATCTCGATGTTCTCGCGGATGGTGGCATCCGGGCTGAGGTAGAGGGTCAAGCCCACGAAGAGGCCCAAAACCACCTGTCCGGCAATTTTGTACTTGCCAGCCAGACCGTCCTTGTTTTTCTTGAATATCTTGATGTAATCGTCCAAAAAGCCCAGGAGTCCGAGCCACAGGGTGGTGACAAGCATCAAAATCATGTAGATGTTGCGCAAACGCCCCAGCAACAGGCAGGGGACCAGGATGGCCACGATGATGATGATAC
>SFQP01000121.1 GCA_004562975.1 bacterium | reverse complement strand
GCAGATGTACGGCAAGGAGCTGAGCGACCGCTACATGTATCTGCTCAAACACCATTATATATATAAGAACGACGAAACCTCGCTCGCCAACTACTGCGCATCAATCACGATGTACCCCTGGCTGCTCAATGGCACGAAGGACATCGGCGGAAACTCCACCGCGCCCTCCAACCTCAAGTCGTTCTGCGGCGGCTTCGTCAACATGGTGTTCATCGTTTCGTCCATGCTCTCCGGAGCCTGCGCCACGCCGGAATTCCTCATGTACATGAGCCACTTCATTGCCCTGGAGTACGGCGAAGACTACTATCTCGAACCCGACCGCGTGGTGGACCTCTCGCTGCGCCGCCGCACCATCGACAAGGTCATCACGGACTGTTTCGAGCAGATTGTCTATTCCATCAACCAGCCCACCGGGGCACGCAACTTCCAGAGCGTGTTCTGGAACATCTCCTACTACGACAAATATTACTTCGAGAGCATCTTCGGCGAGTTCCGTTTCCCCGACGGTAGCCGCCCTTCATGGCCCGCGCTCGACTGGCTGCAACGCCGCTTCATGCGCTGGTTCAACCAGGAACGCACCAAGGCCGTGCTGACCTTCCCCGTGGAAACAATGGCCCTGCTCTCCGAAAACGGCGACGTGCGCGACAAGGAATATGCCGACTTCACGGCACAGATGTATGCCGAAGGACACAGTTTCTTCACCTATATGAGCGACAACGCCGACAGCCTGGCCTCCTGCTGCCGCCTGCGCAACGAAATCCAGGACAACGGCTTCAGCTACACCCTGGGCGCGGGGGGCGTGAGCACAGGGTCGAAGTCGGTGCTCACGGTGAACCTCAACCGCTGCGTGCAGCAGGCCACACGCGAGGGACGTTCCTACGTGGAATTCCTCGACGAGGTGGTCGACCTCATGCACAAGGTGCAGCTGGCGTACAACGAAAACCTGAAGGAGATGCTGGCCAAGGGGATGCTGCCGCTGTTCGACGCGGGCTACGTGAACATCAAGCGGCAGTACCTCACCATCGGCGTGAACGGTATGGTGGAGGCCGCCGAGAGCCTGGGTATCACCATCAGCGACAACCCGGAATATGAACACTTCGTGGGCCAGGTACTCGGACTCGTGGAGAAGCTCAACCGGCAGTACCGCACGAAGGACGTGATGTTCAACTGCGAGATGATTCCGGCGGAGAACGTGGGCGTGAAACACGCACGCTGGGACCGCGAGGACGGTTACTATGTGCCGCGCGAGTGTTACAACTCTTACTTCTACGTGGTGGAGGATCCGCAGACGGACATCATCGAGAAGTTCCGCCTGCATGGCCGCCGATACATCGAACACCTCACGGGCGGCTCGGCCTTGCACATGAACCTCGACGAGCACCTTTCCGCACCGCAGTACCGGCAACTGCTGCGCGTGGCGGCGAAGGAGGGATGCAACTATTTCACCTTCAACATCCCCAACACGCTCTGCAACGAATGCGGACACATCACGAAGCAGCATCTGCGCGAATGTCCGCACTGCCACTCGAAGAACGTGGACTACCTGACGCGCATTATCGGTTATCTGAAGCGGGTGTCGAACTTCTCGCTCGACCGTCAGAAGGAGGCCGCACGCCGCTACTACCAGCGGGTGGAGGCATGACTTAGCCGGCCTGACGTATTTGTTGCTGCTTATGCTGAAATATACTACGTACGACATCGTGTTCCAGGAGTTCCCCGACGAGGTGACGCTGGCCGTCAACCTCAGCCGCTGCCCCAACGCTTGCCCGGGCTGCCACAGCGCGGCGTTGCAGGGCGACATCGGCGAGGTGCTCACGGAGGAGCGGCTCTTCGCCCTGGCCGAAAGTTACGAGGGGAGCATTACCTGCGTGGCGCTGATGGGGGGCGACAACGACCCGCAGGAGGTTTTGCGGCTGCTTGCGGCGGTCAGGCAGCGCAGCGGCGGAAGCCTGCGCACGGGGTGGTACAGCGGACGCACCCTGGTGCCTGAAACGCAGCAGATGGCGGACGCTCTGAGTTACCTGAAGCTGGGACCGTATGTGGCGAAGCTGGGACCCCTCAACTCGCCCGAAACGAACCAACGCTTTTACCGCGTGGAGCCTGACGGCACGCTGACGGACCTCACCCACCGCTTCTGGCGCAAAGGCTGACTTTTTGATGCAAAGACGACAACGCGGACAACGAAAACAACTTTTTCCTGTCGCCCGTTGCCCGTTGCCTCATGAACACACAATAACGGCTCCCTCAAGTCGAGCAGGCCGTTATTGTGTTTTTTCTTTCTATGCAAGGCAGGCAAGCTTCGCGAAGTGAGGCTGCGGTTCGGCAGTGGAAAGAAAAAACCGGGCTTTTTCTTTCCATTGCGCTCACCTTGCACTACTTTTGCCGGCGAAAAACAAGAATTTCACTTCCATGGAATATAATTTTAGAGAAATCGAGAAGAAATGGCAAGCCCGATGGGCGGCAGAACAAACTTACCACGTAGAACCCAATGCTGACAAGAAAAAGTTCTATGTGCTGAATATGTTTCCGTATCCCTCTGGAGCCGGTCTGCACGTGGGGCATCCCCTCGGCTACATCGCTTCAGACATCTACGCCCGTTACAAACGCTCGCAGGGGTTCAACGTGCTCAACCCTATGGGTTACGATGCCTATGGCTTGCCTGCCGAACAATATGCCATACAGACAGGGCAGCATCCCGCCGTTACCACTGAACAGAACATTGCCCGCTACCGCGAACAGCTGGACAAGATAGGTTTCTGCTTCGACTGGCAACGCGAGGTGCGCACCTGCGACCCGAAATACTACCACTGGACGCAATGGGCCTTCGCCCGGATGTTCAACTCCTTCTACTGCAACCGCTGTGGACAGGCCAAGCCCATCGAACACCTGGAGAAAAGGCTGGCGCAGAAGGGTACGGAAGGACTGGACGTGGCCCAGAGCGAAGAACTCCACTTCACTGCCGACGAATGGAACGCCATGACGCGCACAGAGCAACTGCAGGTGCTCATGAACTACCGTATCGCTTACCTGGGCGAAACGATGGTGAACTGGTGCCCGCAACTCGGGACCGTGCTGGCCAACGACGAGGTGGTGGACGGTGTGAGCGAACGCGGAGGCTACCCCGTGGTGCAAAAGAAGATGAAACAGTGGTGCCTGCGCGTGTCGGCCTATGCACAACGCCTGCTCGACGGACTGGAAAACATCGACTGGACGGACTCACTCAAGGAAACGCAACGCAACTGGATTGGACGCTCCGAAGGAACCGAGATGGAGTTTTCCGTGAAGGACAGCGATGTGAAATTTACCATCTTCACCACGCGCGCAGATACTATTTTCGGCGTAACCTTCATGGTGCTCGCACCGGAAAGCGAGCTGGTGGCCCGTCTGACCACCGAAGCTCAGCGTGCCGAGGTGGAAGCCTATTTGGAAGCCACTAAAAAACGCACCGAGCGCGAGCGCATAGCCGACCGGCGCGTTACGGGCGTATTCACAGGTTCTTATGCCGTCAACCCCTTCACGGGCGATGCCATCCCCGTCTGGGTGTCCGACTACGTACTCGCCGGTTACGGAACGGGAGCCATCATGGCCGTGCCCGCACACGACTCGCGCGACTACGCCTTTGCACGCCATTTCAACCTGCCCGTCATTCCCCTGATCGAAGGAGCCGACGTGAGCGAGGAGAGTTTTGATGCCAAGGAAGGCACGGTGATGAACAGCCCGCGCGAAGGCGTACAGGCACTCCACGGCTTCAGCCTGAACGGCTTGAGCGTGACTGAAGCCATCGCCGCCACCAAGAAATTTGTCACCGAGCACAACCTGGGCCGCGTAAAGGTGAACTTCCGCCTGCGCGACGCCATCTTCAGCCGCCAACGCTACTGGGGAGAGCCTTTCCCCGTATATTATAAGGACGGACAGCCCCATCTCATTCCCGAGGACTGCCTGCCGCTGCAACTGCCCGAGGTAACCAAGTTCCTGCCCACCGAAACGGGCGAACCTCCCTTGGGCAACGCCACGCGATGGGCATGGAACGAAGAAACACGCACCGTGGTCGACAATGCCGACATCGACGGCGTGAAAGTGTTCCCCCTCGAGCTCTCCACCATGCCCGGTTTCGCCGGTTCGAGCGCCTACTATCTGCGCTACATGGACCCCCATAACGACCAGGCTCTGGTGAGCAGTGAGGCCAACGCCTACTGGCAGCAGGTGGACCTCTACATCGGCGGTTCGGAGCACGCCACGGGACACCTTATCTACTCCCGCTTCTGGAACAAGTTCCTCTTCGACCTCGGCGTGGCCTGCAAG
>SFQP01000120.1 GCA_004562975.1 bacterium | reverse complement strand
GCTCGGTGCCGACGACAAGGCCGGCATAGCCGAAATCGTCAACGCCATGGAGTACCTCCTGGCCCATCCCGAGGTGGAGCACGGCAAGGTGCGCGTGGGTTTCAACCCCGACGAGGAAATCGGACTCGGAGCGCATAAGTTCGACGTGGAGAAGTTCGGCTGCGAGTGGGCCTACACCATGGACGGCGGCGAACTCGGCGAGCTGGAATATGAGAACTTCAACGCCGCTTCGGCCAAGGTGGAGGTGAAGGGCGTGAGCGTACACCCGGGCTATGCCAAGGGCAAGATGGTCAACGCCGCCCGCGTGGCCGCCGAACTGGCTGCCCAGATGCCCACCCACGAAACGCCGGAACAGACGCAGGACTATGAGGGCTTTTTCCATCTGCTCGGCGTGGAGGGCAATGTGGAGCACGCCACGCTCAGCTACATCATCCGCGACCACGACCGTGCCCGCTTTGAGCGGCGCAAGGCGTACATGGAGAAGTGTGTGGAGTGGTTCAACGTGAAGTACGGCGAAGGCACCGTACAGCTCACCCTCAACGACCAGTATTACAATATGCGCGAGAAGATCGAGCCGGTGCCCCACGTGGTGGACCTCGTGGTGGAGGCCATGAAGCAGTGTGGCATTCCCGCCAAGGTGAAGGCCATCCGGGGTGGCACGGACGGCGCGCAGCTGTCGTTCATGGGGCTGCCCTGCCCCAACATCTTCGCCGGCGGACTCAACTTCCACGGCCCCCACGAGTTCCTGCCCGTGCCCTCGCTGCGCCGTGCCTCCGAACTGGTGGTGAAAATCATAGAACTCACAGCCGGAAAACAATAACCGGCCTACGATAAGCGAACAAGGTGTGGCTATGGGCCACACCTTGTTCGCTATTGTTCCGAAGGCAGCCCATGGCCTACGGCTCGTTTCCCATTTCCCTCACACCCCAAAACCCATGCCCGACCTCATCTCCGACCTGGCGCTCATCCTCATCTCCGCCAGCATCGTCACCCTCCTCTTCAAACGCCTCAAGCAGCCGCTCGTGCTCGGCTACATCGTGGCCGGTTTCCTGGCCGGCCCCCACATGCCTTACACCCCCTCCGTCAGCGACACGGGGAGCATACAGACGTGGGCCGACATCGGCGTGATATTCCTCATGTTCACCCTCGGTCTGGAATTTTCGTTCAAGAAAATCGTGAAGATGGGCATGGGGCCCGTCATCGCCGCCTGTTGCGTGATGTTCTGCATGATGAGCGTGGGCAGCGGGGTGGGGCATCTCTTCGGGTGGGGCAGCATGAACAGCCTCTTCCTGGGCGGTATGCTCGCCATGTCGAGTACCACGATTATCTACAAGGCTTTCGACGACCTCGGGCTGCGGCAGAAGAAATTTGCCGGCGAGGTGCTCTCCGTGCTCATTCTGGAGGACATCCTGGGCATCCTTCTCATGGTCATACTCAGCGCGCTGGCCGTGAGCCGTCAGTTGCAGGGGATGGAACTGGCGGGCAGCCTGCTGAAACTCGCCTTCTTCCTCATCCTGTGGTTCGTGGTGGGCGTGTACGTCGTGCCCCTGTTCCTGCGGAAAACCAACCGGTGGATGAACCGCGAGACATTGCTCGTGGTAAGCATCGGGCTGTGTTTCCTGCTCGTGGTGTTCGCCGAGAGGGTGGGCTACAGTTCCGCCTTCGGCGCGTTCATGATGGGCAGCATCCTGGCCGAAACGGTGCAGGCGGAGAACATCGGGCGCGTGGTGTCGCCGGTGAAGGACCTTTTCGGCGCCATCTTCTTCGTTTCGGTGGGCATGTTGGTCGATCCCGCCGTGCTCGTGCGCTACGCCCTGCCCATCGTGGTCATCTGTCTGGCCATCATGCTGGGACAGGCCGTGTTCGGCTCGTGCAGCTTCCTCCTCTCCGGCCAGCCCCTGCGCACGGCCATCCGGGGCGGTTTCTCGTTGGCACAGATTGGCGAGTTCGCCTTCATCATCGCTTCGCTGGGCACTTCGCTCGGCGTGACGGACCGTTTCCTC
The DNA here is from genome assembly GCA_004562975.1 of bacterium. Next base: position 6,351 of record SFQP01000120.1, on the reverse strand, counting down.
TACCCCGTGGTGGTGGCCGTCAGTATCATCACCACCTTCTTCACGCCCTACATGATCCGGGCCGCCGGTCCCGTGGGCGAGTGGGTGGAGCGCATCGTGCCGGACAACGTGCTCGAACACCTCGCGCGGCGGAGCCGTCAGCGTGTGGAGAATGAGTTGCCCGATGGCCGGCGGCTGTGGAAGAAACTCCTCATGGCACTGCTGAGCCAGGTGGGGGCTTATCTCACCCTCAGCGCGGCGGTCATCCTCATAGCTTTCGGTGCGCTGCTGCCCCTGTGCCGGGGTGCGCTGGGCCACTGGCCTGGCAACGCGGTGTGCGGCCTGCTGACACTCCTGGCGGCGGCTCCCTTCCTGCGCGCCATCGTGATGCGCAAAAACCACTCGGAGGAGTGGAAACAGCTGTGGCGGCTGAGCCGCCTGCACCGTCCGGGGCTGTGGCTCACCTTCATCGTGCGCTATGTGCTGGCGGCAGCGGCGGTGTACTATGTGCTCAATTTCCTTTCGCCCTTCCGCTGGTGGTGGCACGTGGCGGCGGCACTCGCCATTGTGGGCCTGATTGTGGCCTCGCGCCGCGTGAAGTGGCTGAGCATCAAGATGGAACGCACGTTCCTGCAAAACCTGCGCTCACGAGAGGTGATGGCGCGCTCGGCGCAGGGCTCATCGCCGGGCTTCGCCGGACGGCTCGACAGCCGCAACATCCACATTGCCGCACTCGACGTGCCGGAAGGCTCTGAATGGGCGGGAAAACGGCTGGGCGAACTGGGCTTCAGCCACAGGGACGGGGTGATGGTGGCCGCCATCGTGCGCGGCGAACAACGCCTCAATGTGCCTGACGCGGCGGCGATGATATTCCCGGCGGACCGCCTGGAGGTAATCGGCGACGACGAGAGCCTGCAAGCCTTTTCCCAACGCATGGAAACGGAGCGGCAACCGGTGCAGCAGGCCGGCGGACTGCAGCTCCGCCGCTTGGTGGTGGGCGACGACTCGCCCTTCCTCTCCCTCACGTTGGCGGAGAGCGGCATCCGCAGCCAGTGGCACTGTATGGTAGTGGGCTTCGAGGATGACGGGGGCAACATAGTGCCGGCCACGGCAGAGCGGGTCATCTGCCGCACCGACGTGCTGTGGCTCGTGGGCGAGGACGACGACGTGCGCCGCCTGCTCCGCGCATAGCGACAGCACCGCCTTCAGGGAGCAGCAAACGATGCACGACAATTTGGGAGGATTTTGGACAATCTTGCAACATTTGCCCACATTTGAACGCCCACACTGGTCAGTTCGTCCCTTTTTCCTGTCAAACAGCGTCCTAAATCGGCAAGAATGCGTACATTTGTCCGTCTGGCACATCCCCGTACCTTTAATCACTCCTTAATATACCATGAAAATCCTGCTTAACCCCAAATATGAACATCTGCGCAGCTACATGACGCATTTGGAAGAGCACTTTGAGCGCGAGGGCCGCGAAATCCATTCCGGTCGCAACTCCATCCGTACGTTGCAGGTGGAGGGCTTGACGCTCTGTGTGAAGCGTTTTGCCCAGGCCACCTTCCGGCGCGAGTTACAGCAGTTGATTTACAAAACGTCGAAGGGCAAGCAGGCGTTCCTGCGTCCCATGATGCTGCGCGAGCGCGGCTTTGAAAGTCCCGAGTCCGTGGCCCTGGTGCGTTACCGCCACGGCCTGTGGCACACCACGGCCTACTACGTCTGCCTGCTCTCCAGCTACCGCTACAGCCTGGATCGCCTCGGCGAGGCTTCGGTGGAGGATCAGCGCGACATCACGGACAGCTTTGCCTGCTTTGCCGCCCGGCTCCATGAGCGCGGCTTTCTGCATCGCGACTTCTCGTCTTCGAACATCCTTTACGACAAGGTGGGCGACCGCTATCATTTTTCCCTCATTGACACCAACAGCATCCGTTGTGGCAGCGGCGTGAGCATCGAAACGGGCTGCCGCAATCTGGCCCAGCTCACGGGCAGCGAAGCCTTCTTTGCCCAGCTTGTCCGCGTATATGCCGCCGAGCGCAAGGCCGACCCTGCACTTTGCGCCCGGCTCGTCAACGAGGCGCGCGGAGCCCGTCAGGCCGCGCACTGATGCCCCGGCGGAGGTTCATGGCTTCAGGGGATTTTGTTTTATAGATGACTATAGATGACTATAGATTACTATAGATTCCTATAGCTGTCTATCTTTCTAAAAATAAGCAGCCGGCCACGCGAAATCACTTCGCATGGCCGGCTTGTTTTACTTTTTACCTGCGGGTCTACTTACTTACCCCGCAAGTGGGGAAGAAAGGTGCGTGGCGTGAGAGCCACGCACCTTTCAGTTTCTTATCGGGGGAGGAGAATATTACTCGTCCGTCCAGCTATCGCTGCTCCAGCCCTTGCTTTCGGAGTACGCATCGGCGGCGTCCATTTCGGCGGCATCGCTGACGATTTTGATACTTCCGGCCAGCATTTGCTGGGGATTCAACTTGACAATGTTGACAGCAGGAGTGCTATATGTCTTTTTCATGATGATTCTTGTTTTGTATAGATGAATTTACTTAACGATGAACTTCTTGCCGTTTTGGATGTAGAGACCACCCTTTACGGTGTGCATCACGCGACGTCCGCTGAGGTCGAACACGGGAGCGTTTTCTGTTTCCGTTGTGGCGGCATTGTTCAGACCCGTAGCGTTTCCGCCAAAGTTCATGGCCAGTGCACCACCACCTTCGCCTACATTCAGATAAGCCTTGTTCATGGCCAGCGTAGTGCCCACGGTTGCGGGATAGAAGGCAACGAGTTCATTCTGCAAGCCCATTACATAGTCGCCTGCAACGGTGGTGTGAGCTTCACCAGCACTGGCAGCTAGACCGTTACCGCTGATGGTGGCAACCGTTTCGGAGGTAACGGGCAACATTGTTACGGCACCTGCTGCAGCACCTGTCAGGATGACACCTTCGTTGGCGGGGATGGCTTCGCCGGCAGTGAGAGCCGTCATTGTGGCTGAAGTCGCAGACTTTTCAGATACATACCAAGCTTCAACACCTGCGGGAACTACGGTAGCAAACGGCGCGCTGAATGTGCCTATGTAGTTAATGCCATCGATACCCTTGGCCTCGTTGAGTACGGGGGTGTTGGCATAAGTGGCTTCTTCCAGTCTGAAGGTGTAAGAACGGAGATTGCCGTTGTTGCCGCCGGGAGCGTCATACCATTTATCCAAAGCACCGCTGGCGATAAAGGCAGCATCGACGTCGTCGCCTTCATAGCGCGGAGTGAGGTAGTACATGTCCGTGCCGTTCTTGCCGAGTGCGCTAATCTGGTACCGGCCGGCGAGTGCTGCATCAGCGACATTGCTCGTGTTGGTGGCGGCTTCTATGGTCCAGTCGTTCTGAACGATGTAGCTGTCGGTATAGCCGTTCACATCCAGCGACTTGTTATCGTCGTTACTGTCGCACCAGGAGAGATACTTGCCGGCATTGTTCACAAAGACAACTTTGCCGCTTTCCAATACGCGGGCAACGAATACGGAAGTGTTGGCATCGGCGATGTTCTCGGCGTTCTTAGCCGTAATGCGTGTGCCGTTCCAGTAGAGGGGTTGCTCTTTGCCGTCAGAGTAAACGGCGATGAGTTTGTAAGCCTTACCATTTACGGGCTGGTTGATAGTCAGGCCGTTTACGGCTGCGGTCAGTGCGTTGTAAAGAGAGGTATAGTCAGTACTGTTATTATATGCAGCTTCGCCGGCAGCTTTAGCATTATTGTAAGCTTCGGTTATGTCGCCGCTGAAGTGTCCAACTCCTTCACCAATCAAGTTCTTGTAAGCATCTGCGGTAGGCAGATAGCTGCTGATGTTTTTGTAGTTTCCAAACTGTACGATTTCGTTCTCAACAGCATCAACGGCTGCAATCTTGTTGTCCAGGTCGGCATCATCCCATGAAGCGGTGAAAATGTCAGAAAGGGCAGCTGTTACGTTGTTGTCGGGCAACAGATAAAATTCGCTGAAGGTGAAGAATACGTGTCCGTTGTTGTTAGCCCCATTGTTGGTAGCTTTGACGGTGAAGCGGATGTATTGGTAGTTCTTTCCGCTTACGTTCAGAGCAGGAGAGCAGTAGTAGGGATCGGTATATTCATCCTGTGTAGCAGGCAGTCCATCGGTGATTTCCGTGATGTCTACAAAGTTTTCGCCGTCGGTACTACCCTGAACCAAAATGTCAGTGGGGCGGTTATAATTGTTGTTATAGCGTTTGCGGAACAGGAAGCGAACAGCATCCTGAGCAGACATGTCGGCCTGGATTTGCAGATAGTGGTCGGCAGTCGTCGTTCCGTTCCATGCAGAGTGGAAATAGGTGTTCAGATTACCGTCAATCAAGCCTTCATAGGATCCTTCAGATGATTCTTTGTAGTTACTGGTATAAGCCGAAGCATCCGTACACAGTGCATCGCGCTGGTAAACGGAATAAGCCATGTTGCCAGCTTTCGTGCGGGAATCATTTAATTTTGTTTTCAAGGCTTGTTGAGCTTCATACTCTGTTTGTAATTCAGCAAGTTCTGTTTCGGTCCATGCTTTTACGGTAAAGTTGTTACCCTTATCATGGGTCTTCCAACCACTGATGGTGATGTTGCCTGCGCCGTTGACATTGATGTAATTGCTTCCAATTTGGAAGAAGAGCGTGTTAGTCTGAGCTGTACCGGTCGAAATGATCAGTGCCGAAGCATTTGAGGCGTCTTCCTGCCACGTGTTGTTATCCTTCAGGTATTTGGCTTGGCTCACGCTGTAGAGGTAAACATGATCGTTTACCGTCTTGAACATAAATTGGTTAGCAGTTTCCCAAGGTTTGAATTCGCTGGCAGTCTTGTTGGCGGTGATTTGCGTGCTTGAGCTCGTCAAGAATACACCCGGATAAACGGTGTGCTCGGTAAGCTGTAACGTGTAGATGGTTCCATCTACAAGATTGGCCGCATCTGTAATAACAGTTTGCGCCTTTGCCCCTAACAGACACGTCAGGAGCAACGAGAAAAGTAACGTAAACTTTTTCATTGTTTGTTATTGATTTGAATTAAAATAAGGTTATTCAGCGTAGGTAGGCAACCGGACCTTGGGCTGTAGGTAGTATAAGTCCTGTTTGCGGCACAAAAGTATGGGAAAGTTGTTAAAGAAGCTAATTGGGGGGGTAAAATTTCTTAAAATGATAATGATTTAGGGAATATTAAGATTTATGAATGCTTTTTGTACGGGCAAGGTGACGTTTTCAGGAGGAACAGGGGGCATGGCCTGAGGTGGACGGTGGAGGGGGAAGCGTGACGGGGGAGGAGAGGCCGTGAAGTGAGAGGAAAAATGAAATCCCTTGGACTCAGCCTCCACAAGTCCAGGACTATTTCGCACTACTCGGGGAGTTGTAAAAAATAGTCCGGGACTTGTTCGGGCAAAGTACAAGGGGGTCTGGGAGTACCCTCGGGGAGCGACATGAATGGCCGGTGACAGGCAGAGGGATGGGGTGTGGGTGTGAAGGGTGCGTGACAGGAAGGTTTCACACGCTGTCTTCGCCGGAAAATGCCCCTCTATATACGTGATTTGTTTCCCGAAAAAAACATTCAAACATTCACGCGGTGTCTTTTTCGCTTTGATAATCAGCTGTTTTCGGTGTGAATGTTTGAAGCCTCAAACATTCACATCTGCCCCCATAACCTTCATTTGCCGGTCATCCGGCGGTGAATGCTTGGATTTTCAAGTGTTCACACCTGAAATGCCTGGGTTTGAGGAGGAAACGGTCGTTCTGTGAAGAGGTGAATACATTTTTGTGGGAAAAATTTACGTATAGATGTTTCGGGGGTTATGAGGGATAAGGTGATGAGGTTATAAGGTTACTTTCGATATTTCCGGAAGTTGAATTGCGTATTATTGCTGTCCGGCAGAGGTTCCGATGGTTATCGCTATGCTTGGCCTTTCACTGCATACCCCTACAAAGAAAAAAGATTAACGGAAGCCGCGCCTCAGGGTGGGGGCGGCCTCCGTTAAACTTCAGTGGTATGAATAAGTGTCGTGTCGAGGGGTCAGGAGAGCTTTTGCTTCACTTCCACCTCCTGGAAGGTTTCGATGATGTCGCCCTCCTTGATGTCGTTGCAGTTGGTCAGCGAGATACCGCACTCGAAGTTGGTGTTCACCTCCTTCACGTCGTCCTTGAAACGCTTCAGCGCGTTGATTTCGCCGGTGAAGATGACGATGCCGTCGCGGATGAGGCGTGCCTTGTCCGAGCGTTTCACCTTGCCGTCCATGACGTAGGCACCGGCCACGTAGCCCACTTTCGAGATGTGGTAAACCTGGCGCACTTCGACGTTGGCGGTGATTTCCTCCTTGATGACCGGTTCGAGCATACCCTCCAT
>SFQP01000119.1 GCA_004562975.1 bacterium | reverse complement strand
CCATGAGGGAGTAGGTGCGCGGGTTGTCGGCCTCGGTGTTGTTCTTTTCGGTCACATAGCTGCGGCTCGGCGCATAGCCACCTCCTGCCACACGCGCCAATTTGACAATCACCTGCGTACCGGGATGGGTGAACTTATACCGTCCGGCTGCATCCAGCACTTTCTGGAGTTTCTGCATACAGGCAGCATTAGCGGGATTCTGCGCCGAAGCCGTTCCGTCACCAGGTCCGGTAACGTAATAGGTGGCTGTGGGCGTAATGCCGTCTGCCGTCGTGCCGGAAGTGGGCACGATGTCGTAGGCACCGTTGTATTCGTAGGCACCGATGTCGACGGTACAGTCCTGGATGCGGGCGGTAAAATCCACATCGGTTTCAGGCAATGTTACATTGTTGGGGTCGTTCAAACCAGAATTGATACATTTGCTGGCTGATGACAAAGAGAAATCCAATGCGGTAACAGCATTTTCTCCTTTGTCAAAAGGATTATCTAACGCAGTTCCTGTTCCCAAATAATTGGAGTTTCCTATTTTATTGTATATAGAAAACTTAGAATCCAAATTTTCTGCAGTCTGAATATAACAATTCATGACGGCCTTAAAATTTGTGTTGAATTTTGTGCCTGACAGCGAAGAGTCTATTGCCTTATGGTTATTGCCATACAAAAGACAATTGAAAATGTCCAATGAAGGGGTTAGATAATCACCACTCCATTGGTAGATTCCGCCACAACCTTGACTGTTGTTATAGGCAACAGTATTGTTGTAGAATGTTGCGTTTTCAATAAACAGCCCACCACCGTTTGTAGTGGCATAATTTCTGGTCACCAACAAATTGAAGCCGGTGCCCACAATCATATACATTCCACCACCGTAAAAGTCCTTACCGCTTCCTTCAGCATTATTGTTGAATATAAAACAATTCTCAACAACAGAGTTGCTACCGTCACAATAAACACCACCGCCTCTGTTACGAGTGGAATAATTCATGTTTCTTTTTACCACACTGTTACGCAGGGTGACACCACGGAACATGCGCACACCAGCACCACCGTCACGATTGGCGTAATAATTGACAATGTATCCGTTTTGAATGGTAAAACCATCCCACACAGCTCCTTCGTATTCTACATAGTTGGCATCTGATTTTCCATTTTCCGCACCGGGAAAACGGTAAGTGTTGGATGCGTATGTGCCATTATTACTTTCGGGAAGTTTACCACTCTCAGCGGGTCCATAAGTTGGTAAGCATACATCGGGCTGTCTGAGTACAGGTCTGCGGATAACACTACTTTCATTGCGAAGCCAATTTGCCGGTGAAACAAAATTCCCGTTGTTCTTGACGCTCTCAGTAGATGAAATCTGCAAAATGGTTTCGTAATGGGCAATCTGGCTCTCCAAGTTTTGATTAGTCTTGCTGACAGGAATGGAAGTGGAAAGCAAGGGATGGCGTTCATCCATGCCCGGAGTGCCAAAATCCGGGAAACCGCCATAGACAATGATTTTATCACGGATAACATAGCCTTTATAATCAGTATAAGTACCTCCAGCTATCCACACCTCTTTTTTATCAGCGGAACTTGACGCTGAAGAGGCAGTTTCCACAGCAAATTGCAAACCGCTGATGTATCGCTCGTATCGATTGTTGGTGATGGTGACACCTGTCAAATTGCCTTTCTTATCCGTGTTAATGGTATTTCCGCTACCGGAATCCCAAAAGCCAGAAGTCGAAACGGAGGTTTCCTTATACTTACCTGTCAAATAGGCATCTGCGGTAGTTTGTATTCCCAACGATGTTTGGGTAGTTAGGTCGTAAACCTCATTTCCCGCAATGGCATTGCTCCATGAGGAACCATCCTTTCTTCCCGCTCCAGTAGGAGTTACATAAAATACATTTCCGTTTTCAGGCAAGAAAGTGTTCTCCACCGCGCCCACATCGGCGGCACCGCCGTAGGAACGGGTGACCACAGAGGTAAGGTCGGTGGCAGCCATGTTGGAAGTCACCGCCGCATTGACAATCGGGTTCATGTTGCGCGGCATGAAATTCACGTGGCCGCCGTATTTGGTCAAATCGCCCTCCTGCGTTGCTCCGATGTTCTTGGTGGGGTTGACAAAGATGGGGTAAGTGTAGTTGGTGACATCATCCACATAAGTCAGGGTGCTCTGGCTATTAGTAAAACCCGTGATGGAGGTACCGGTGTCGAAGAAGTTGTAGGGCTTCGGCCAGGTTCTCCGAACGGTCCATGGCAGCCGAGGCATTGGCCCACACCACGCTGTTGTCGAGCTTCACGGTGGCATTGCCGCCCTTCACGTAAAGGCCGTAGCCCACATTCTTCAGGAAGTCGCAGTGGTTGAAGTTGACGGTCACAGCTCCGCCCGTGCCGCTCTCGCTCTCCACCCAAACGGCAGCGGGCGTGGTCGTGGTGGTGGCGGTGTTGTTGTGGATGATGCAGTTTTCCACGTCCAAGCTGATCTCCACCTCGGGGCGCGAACTTTGCACGAAGATGGCCGCTCCTTGGTTGGAGGTGCAGTTGGATAGGATGCAGTTGCGCACTTTGTTGTTCGTCATGGAGCCATAATTTCCCACTGCGTTCTGTATGACAATGGCCCCGCCATCTTTCAGTGCGGGAATGAAATAGATGGGAGAGGATGTGTCCACACTGTTGTTCAGCTCTTCGTTGGGCAAGGAGCAGGCATACGAAAGGCGGAAACCGTCGACGATGGCATTGCTGGCATCATTGAAACCTAGGATGTGGCAGGTGTTGAACTCGTAGCCATTGTTGATGATATTGGCCGAGATAGTCGTGAGGTTTTCCGAGGGGTTGCGTCCGTCGCGGCTTGTGCCTGTGGCATCGGCAGGGTAACCGCCATAAAGCCGCGCATTGTTGTACATTCGGATGGACGATGAGCGCATTCGGGAGGAGAAGTAGGAACCCGCCGTGGTACACGTGCCGGCTTTGACCAACACCTGTAGCTTGGTATCGTTGTTAATGGTCGTGGGGGTCAAAGTGGTGGTGGTGGCATCCGCATAAAACTTCACGGTCTTTCCTCGCCGCTCAGCGTAGTGAGATTACGGTTGGGGTCAACAAAGAGGGTGAGCACATCCCCACTCTCCCCCGGTTCCACGGAGGGCAAGAGGCGTGGGGTGTAGGTGTTCTTGGTGGGAACATAGGCACCGATGGTGGTGCGGGCGGCATAAGTGTTGCCGTTCATGTCGGTGGTGAGGTGCGAGATGAGGGCACGGTCGTAGGTGGCTATGTCCACTATCTGCACACCATGTTCACGCAGTGGCGAGAAGCCGGCCGGCATCCAGCGCGTCTCGGGGGTGGCGGTAGCATTGTCGGCCTCCACGCCGGGCTTGATGTTGTCCGGGTCGATGCCGCTGGTGGCGGCAAGGAAACGGGGATAGTATTGGTTGTCGGTGGAGGAAGTGGCCGTGTTCTTCGTGCCCAAAGCCAGCACTTCGAGCTTGGAGGTGCTGGTCCAGTCGGCCAAATCGTGGTTGGAAACGGCGGTATAGCTGATGTAAGGATAGAGCAACTCGGTGGACTCCACGGTGTAGGAAGCATACTGCACATCACTGTTGGCATCCACCTGTCCGCCCCAAAGCACGGAGTTGGTAATCATGGCGGCCTTGTCGACATACACGCCGGCGCTGCGGCCATAGCGACGACCGGAGATGATGACGTTGGGGCCGGTGCATTTGTTGCGCACAATGGTGTTGTGGTTCATCTGGCCACCTTTGTACATGAACACGCCGCCGGCCTCGGTGGTCGAGGTGTTGTTGGACACCACGCTGCCGGCCAGAGCAGGATTGAAGCAGTCGCTGGTGTTCACGCCAATTGCATTCTCTTCTGCCTTCTGATGCACGGTCTCGGCTGAGAGGCAGGCACCGCCGCCGATGCGTGCCACGTTGTTGTACACTGGTTGGCGTAGATGTAGCAACGATCCACCTCGCCGCCGTTGTCAAGGTAGATGCCGCCGCCCCGGCGCGTGGATTCGTTGTGGCGCACGATGCAACGGTCCACCTTGGCACCGGCGGTCATGTAGATGCCGGCACCGAAGGCAGTATGCTCGCGCACGGTTTCCACCGAGCGGTTGGAGGCGTTACCCTCCTCAATGATGCAACCGTCGAGCAGCGCAGTGCCGCCCAAGGGTTTGGCGCGGTTCTTGTCATCCAGTCCGTTGGTGGCAAACCACACCACGTGGTAGGAGTTGCCCGGGAAGGAGGTGGTATAGACTTCCTTCTTGTTGGTTGGATCCCATTGGAAAACGGTTTGCGTGCTGGAGTGGTTACCGGAGAGGATAGTCTGGTACTTCATCTCCCAAGGTTTGGTAGCACCGCCTTTCAAGGGGCGGTTGTCGGGTTCGAGCGCATCCCCCGATTCATCTCCTTTATATCCACCGTACACACTGATGCCGGCATACATCTTGAATGAAGTGAAGAGCACGCCGCCACCAGATTGCTCCGTACTTTCCGTTGGCACATACTTGCCCTGAGCCACATAGATGCGTCCCCCCTCGCTGATACCCTGCTGCTGCATATAATTGTGCAGGTCGTTGATGGCATCCTGCAAGTTGTTCTTGGCAGTGGCCCAGCTCAGTCCATCACCGGCATAGGTTCCTGTGGTGGTGACATAACGCACTAACTGCGCCTGCGCAGCCTGCACGAAGAGGCTGAGCAAGAAGAACAGGAAATGAATATGGAGTTTATGGTTGCGCATAATCAGTTTTGTTTGGTGTTTTCAGGAGGTTTATGAAAAGCGATAGATAACTATAAATTACTATAGATAACTATTGATATCTATAGAAAACTATTGATATCTATCAATAACTATAGAGAACTATCAATAACTTCAGTTGTTTATCTGTGTCTTGACATTCACTCCCACGGCAATCCACGAGGTGAACACCTTGTGGGGCATGAACGCCTGCTTGAAGGAGAACTTCTGCCCGTAGTATTTCCCGGCTTCGGGCGTGGAGGTTTCATCCTCGATGGGTACCCCATTGACCCCCAAGCGCACGTCGAAAGGGTAATAAGTCATGCCGCCCTGCCGCAGATAATGTTGCGGCACATACATCACGCGGCGGCCTTGCCAGTAGGTGGAAGGATCAAGGTTGTCTGCTGCCGTGCTGGTGTTGAGAATAGAGCGGCATTGTGCGCCGGAGTAGGTGGTGTTGGCACCGTCTTTATCGTTCACGTTCTCGGTGGGGCGGAAAAGGTAGCAGGGCTTCTGCGGCAAGTTGCACACTTCAAAAAAAGTCAGCGCGTTATCATTCCGCAGTGCAGGGTCCACTTCCCATTTCACGTCAAGGCGCGTCGCCACGTGGTAAAGCACCACGTTGACATGGGACACCTTCTCTGCGGCATCGAGAATGGTGCCGTAATAGAGCTATCGTATTTGTACACCAAGTTGTAAGGCGTGGAGTAAAGGTTTTTCATGTATTCATTCTGTGTTTCGGCAGAGCCTGAAGGCACGCTGTACGTCATGCGGCTCAGCGCATCGAATGTGGCGGGAGTGGTGGCCGAGAAACTCAAGTCCTCAATCTTTTCGGAAGAAACTGCCGCCAGCACGCGTCCCGACATCATGTCGGTAGGCATAAAGAGATTGATGTCGCCGGTGTAGTGGTAAATTTCGGGTGTGGTCGTGTCCTGCTTCCATTTAGCGGGGTCCAGGGCTATGTGTCCGTCAGTGCCTTGGTAAATGAGTTTGGCTGTGCCCTGCTCTTGGGGTTGGGAGTAAGTCAGCACATAGATATAGGCGTGGGAAGGCAGCGCGAACTTCTCCGCTGTGCCAGGGTCAGCTGGTGCCCGCTGCAAGGAGGGCGAGCCAGTCATCACGCTGAGGCGCACCGGCACCTGAATGGTATCTGCTGTCTCATCCTCGCTGTGGCAGGCGGCCAAGAGGATTACCGCCAAGAAGAGGGCGCAGAGTTTCATATACGATAGGAGATTAGTTTGTTGTGTCATAGTGATAAAGGAAGCTCCGCTTTGAGATACGATGATAGATAAAGAAGCTATACGATGGTGCTACACCCTCCCGGGCGAATGCCTACAGTTCCGGCTCGTAAATGCCGCCCTGCTTCCAATCCAGTTCCACGCTGGCTCCCACCTCGGCATCCACCGGGGTCAGGCCGCCGTTGGGCAACATATAGGCTTTGACAATGCGTAGCTGGCCGGCTTTGAGGGGTGTGGGTATGGAAAGGGTCGTTTCCGTGATGCTGCCGTCGGGCATGGTCACGTATGCCTTGATGTACCACAGCGAAGCGTCTGCCGCATCGCGTCCCGCAGGCACCATGTCAGCCTGCGATGCGGGTGAAGGGAAGCTCATGCCGTAGTTGCAGAGCAAGGGACAGTCCACCTCAAGCCGATGGGTGCGCACCACAGGAGAGTCCTTATATATATAGGTACTGTCGTTCACCGTGAAACCTGTGGCGAGGCCGTTGAGATACACCTGCATTCCCTCGTGCTCCACCCCTTTAGGGTCCACCACGAGAGCGGCGGCACAGTTTTGCATATAGAGCGACACGTGGAACACCTGGTCCATATCGCCCAACACCTGCATATCGCGCCGTGCGGAGAAGAGGCCGAAGGTGTGCGAAGGCACGGTGTCGCCTGCCACCTGTATCATGTTGAAGAGCGAAGCGTGCGAATTGGCCTGTATGTTCACCGTCTCCTCACCGCTCACGTTAGCCACGGACAGGTGGCGGTAGTCTTCAGCTGGCAGGTAGATGGAATAGCTGGCCGACGAGCCGCCGATGAAGTGGTACTCGTTGTGTCGCAGTTCCTGCGGAGGGGCAAGGGTGTAGAAGTTGAGGTCCACATCGTTGGCATATTCAGCGAAAAAGCCGGAAAGAGCCTGCATCAACTTCTGCCCCACCTCCACCTCGGCTTCGGTGGTGAGTTCGGTTTTTATTTCCGTCTGCACGTTGGTGGTGAGTGTAACTTGGTATTCCAGCCCATAGTTATACCCACAGTCTGACAAATCCTCGTTGATACACGCGGAGAGCGCCAGGCAACAGGCAGCGATGAGGTAAACGGATATGCGGTGCATACAGTGATAGGTATTGGTTTGTGAGGAAAGCGCCCTGGCGAATTGCAGCAACATCGAATCGAAGGATTGCCCAATCAGCCATCGGCCACCGGCTTTCATTTCCTTATTGCGCCGGTTATTGTTGTAGTGAGCTGCCGTCCGTCCCCGGCCGGCAGCCCTGTGGTGACACTCTCCCGCCGCGCTGCCGTGGCCCGCTTGCGGGGGAGTGGATAGAGAGATTATTCCATGTCAACCTCGAAGTTCATACCGGTTTCCCAAGTCAGGTCAACCGACAGACCGAATTCGAGTTTCGGAGAGCGAAGGTCGGGGATGATGTTGTAGGCGTTCTTCAGGCTGGTTACTTTAAACTTGGCCTTGGTCAGGTAGTCCTGAAGGAATACCGTGTTCTTGCCCGGATTGTCCGTAACACCAGCGTCAGCAGCAGGATTCAACTTGGCCAACAGATAGAACTTGGTGCCTTTGGCAATCAACATGTGGTCCTTACCGTAGAAGTCTTCCATGTTGTTTTCAAATTCGATGGCCACATTGACAGCCGTACCGGCAGTTGTTTCCAGCAAAAGGGTATAGTTCTTTTGCGTCAAGTCCGATGTGTTCAATACGGGATTTGTAGCGGTTCCATCAGCATTGTAGCAGAAATTCTTGTCGTAAACAGCGTACTCGTTTGCTCCGGTGGGTTGGAATTTCCAGTCAACATTCTTCTGTCCGCCAATGATGATACCCGTGATGTTCAACTTGCCCGTGATGGTCTTGTTGTCACCTTTCTCATCCTGCAGAGTGGAAGAACTTGCCACCACATTGGTTTCCAGAGCAGCCACACCAAACTGTACGGGCTTCTCCAAAATCATCGAACGGGTAGTAGCTGCTACCTTTGTACCACTGTATTGTGCAACCACAGCATTCCAGTTGCTTTGACTGGCAAGATTGTCATTCAACCATTCCGTATCTCTTGTCCTGACAGGAGTCTGAACAAAGTAGTAGAGCGACGAGGGCTTGCGGTAAGTGGAAGGCTCGGTAATGCTCCAGTTGCTATATGTAGCCCCCATGTTATAAGTAGCAGATTTAAATTCGTTTGATGCCTCTACGAACTGAACGGCCACAGAACCATCGGGCACATTGCAAACGTTGGGGTAGTTATCGGCACCTGTTTCATAACCGGCAGCAGAAGTCTTAAAACCGTTTACAACGTCTTCACCAGAAACCGTGAAGTATTCTTTCACCTTATTCATTACAGCTGTATAACCGGCAGCAGCAGTGGCATCCTCGGTAACACCTCTCTTACAGCTGGCATACAGATTGGCTGCCATAGCCAGGATATTCTGGGAAGAACCGGCAATGATTTTGTATTCTCCATTAACCTTGGCCTTGAAGGTTTCCTCCAGAGTATTCACACCTGCATAGGTTTCCCCTTGGGTTTTAAGTTCTTGAGCAATATTGGTGAGCACTCCAACCAAATAGGTCTGGGCTTCATCCTTTGCTGTATAAGGTGCATCCAAAGAGAAACCGATAGAACTGATGAGCGAACCCGTAGAAGCATAAGAAGGGGTGAGCCCGCAGTTTTCAGTGGCAGCGTGTGTGCCTTCGGCATAGAACAAGGCATAGTTTGTACCCAAATCGAACTGCACATCCTTGTACACCTTGGCGTGGATGTTGGCGTTGTTCCAGCCGGAAGTACCGCCAGCGATGTCGCCCAGCGTGGGGGCAGTGCTTCTCTTCTGGGCAGCTACGTTGACATCATTGAAGGTGTTCGTCATCACCAAGGGGAACAGGTTGATCTTACGCATTCCGAGGAATGCTTCATCATTCTGCTGAGCCTGGCCAGCGGACATACGGCCGCTCTTGCCCATGTTGGCAGGAATGTTGATGGAGAACTGTGCTTTGACGCTTGAACCATCGTAGGAAGGGTTCACGTCAGCCACTTCGTCGTCGGAAGAACAAGCGGCGAAGCCCATGGCGCCAGCCAGCAACAGCGCGCTGACACCAGTCATTTGATTGAATAACTTCATAACTTTTTAAAGTTTAAGTGAATAAAATAAAGGAATTTGTTTCTGAAAAATTAGCTGGGATGGAAAGCTATAGATAACTATAGAAAACTATAGCCTCACGACCGCCTATCGCGCCGCCTCGCGAGCCGTGGCGATAGCATCCATCTGCCGCAGGTTCTCGATGGCCTGCGCATTGCCCTGCGCAGCGGCGCGGCGGATGAAGTCCATGCCTTCGGCCTCCTGTCCCGTCAGGTAAAGCGCGGTGCCCAGCGCGTTCCACGAACGCGGGTCGGCCTGCACCGTGCGGAGCTGAGCCAACGCCTCGGTGGCCTTGTCCTGCCGCAACAGTTCCGAAGCGGCATTGATGGTAGCGGCAGCAGTGTCGGGCACATAGTCGTAGTAGATGCGCAGGTAACCTGAGTTACGTTGGTCTTGCAGGATGTGCTCTTTCACGTAAGCCCAGGGCTTGCCGCCTTGGTAACGCTTCATCAGTCGTTCCCGCTCGTTGGCATCCGCCGTGTGGTCAATGATGTCGAGCAGTCCCTCCTTGCCCTCAAACTCCGAATCGTTGATCTGGTCGCGCAGCTCGCTCCAACCTTCACAACCGTTGCATATCTCGTAGAGGGCGTTAGATGAAGGCACGCGCTCCTGCACATAAGTGCGCAGGGCGATGGCACGGTTTTCGGCCAACCAGCAGTTGTGTTTGATGCTGCCCTCCACGGATGCCAGACCGATAATCTGGATGAGTTTCACGGTCGAGGTGGTGTCGGCCATGATTTGGCGCGTGATGCTCACGATGGTGTCGAGCGTAG